>NZ_JBXUGI010000012.1:0-164575 GCF_057180465.1 Chryseobacterium sp. HNCC26DJ238 | reverse complement strand
AGGGCAGTGTAACAATCTAACAATGTCTTCAATGTAACAATGTAGCAATTTTATCAATGTAACAATGAAACAGTCCTATCAATGTAGCAATCAATCAGTTTTGTCAATGTAGCAATGGAGCAATGGTTTTAATGTAACAATGGAGCAAGTTTTTGAATGTAATAATGGAGCAATGGCTTCAGTGTAGCAATAATCGATATAGTGATGTGACAGATCAGATTAGCATTCCAATGAAATGATTCACTCTCCCATTGATCGTTACATTAATACGATTGATCCATTGTTACACTATTGTATTCTGATGAGTTGTCCACCTACCCATTGATCGTTACATTAATATAATTGATCCATTGTTACACTATTATTACACTGCATCAGGATCTTATCTATAGCTGACTGCATTATTCTGATAGTTTTTAGGAGTTATGCCAACCAGCTGCTTGAACACTCTTGTAAAATAGTTCGTATCAGAAAAGCCTGTCTGAAAAGCTGTTTCCTTAATGCTGCTGTTTAGAGCCAGAAGTTCTTTGGCCCTACTGATCCGTTCCTGTAAGATAAAATCATTGGGTGAAGTCCCCAGTTCATCTTTAAACATTTTAAAGAAATTCGACTTGCTTACGTAGGCGAGTTTGGCAATGCTTTCTACAGAAAGCTTCTGATGAATATTTTTCCTGATATAGTCTACAACAAAACCGATGCGGGACTTGTTTTTAGCAATGTTTTTTTCCACCATACTTCTGGCCTGAGTCTGCATAAGTCTGATCAGAAGTTCTTTTACAGCAAAATCCGCCATGATATCCTTTTGAGTATTATCATCCATAGCTATTCTCATGATATTATTGGTGGCAGAGGCCAATGACTGATTATTGAAAAGAAAATATTCTTCAGGCTGCAGATCCCAAGAAGAGGTTTCATCTGCTTTCGCAAAATTATAATTGAGATGATTGAGAGATTCTTCGATAAATTCAGGATTTAAACTTAGAGAAATACATTGGGTAGGGGTCTCATCTGCATCAGGAAAGTCGATGACCATGGTTTCTCCCGGAGCTACCAGTACACTCTGTCCCGGAAAATAATCAAAATAGCTCGTCTTGTTCTCCAGTTTCATATATTTTCTTCCCTGAAGCATTGCTGTAAAAGCAATATTGTCAAAACGGAGCTTAATGTCAAATGCTGCCTGATGAGTCTCATAGATACTGAATTCACAATTGTTCAGACTGAATTTGGTTTGATTTTCTACTAAGTTAAGAAGCTGGCTTTCCTTCTTTAACTGGGGAGTATTCAGTAAAAACTTGTGCTGGTTCATGGGTAACTATTTTTGATTTAGGCTTTTATAAATATAAAAATTATATCGTTATCATGGTGTTAAGGAAATGATAAAGTATTTGCCCGATACTATTTTGAAGTTTATTTGTAGGATTTTGCTATTGCTTTAGTAAGATTAGATATAACTTAGTCTGAATTAACAATCAAATAATACTAATATGAGCACAGTAACAGAACAAAAATCAGACACGGTACTGCAGTGGCCGGAATTTAAAAAGCAATATGACAACTTCATAAACGGTGAATTTACGGCACCGGTTAATGGGAAATATTTTGATGTGATCTCTCCGGTAGACGGCAAAATTTTCACCCAGGCTGCACATTCTTCAAAAGAAGATTTAGAATTGGCAGTGAATGCGGCAGACAAAGCATTTCAGACCTGGAAAGATACTTCATCTACAGAAAGGAGTGTTATTTTAAATAAAATTGCTGACAGGATCGAGCAGAATCTTGAATATCTTGCTATTGTTGAAACCATCGATAACGGGAAAGCGGTAAGAGAAACTCTGGCCGCAGATATACCGTTAGCGGTTGACCATTTCAGATATTTCGCTTCGGTGATCAGAGCCGATGAAGGATCGCATAATGAACTGGATAAAGATACGGTTTCACTGATCGTTCATGAACCGCTCGGAGTAATCGCACAGATCATTCCGTGGAATTTTCCGATTCTGATGGCCGTATGGAAATTAGCTCCGGCACTGGCAGCAGGAAACTGTGTCGTCCTGAAGCCTGCAGAGAGCACACCGGTTTCTATTTTAGTGTTGGTCGACCTGATTAAAGATCTTCTTCCACCGGGTGTCATCAATATCGTTAACGGTTTCGGTGCTGAACTAGGCAGAGCTTTGGTAACGAATCCTAAAGTAGCAAAAGCTGCATTTACAGGATCTACAGCTACAGGTAGAATGGTAATGCAGTACGCAACAGAAAATATTATTCCTGTAACTTTGGAACTGGGAGGTAAATCACCTAATGTTTTCTTCAGTTCAGTGATGGATGCAGATGATGCATTTTTAGACAAAGCTATTGAAGGCGCTGTTCTTTTTGCCTTAAACCAGGGTGAAATTTGTACCTGCCCGTCAAGACTTTTAGTACAGGAAGATATCGCAGACGAATTTATAGCCAAAGTGATCGAAAGGGTAAAAGCGATCAAAGTTGGAAATCCTTTAGATAAAACCGTTATGATGGGAGCTCAGGCTTCTAAGATTCAGAAGGATAAAATTCTTTCTTATATTCAGTTAGGAAAAGAAGAAGGTGCTGAAGTTCTCGTAGGCGGTGATGTTAATCATGTAGGTGAAAATCTTGATGAAGGATACTATATCCAACCGACTATTTTCAAAGGGAACAACAGAATGAGAATTTTCCAGGAAGAAATTTTCGGACCTGTATTGGCATTTACTACTTTCAAAGATGAAGAAGAGGGAATCAAAATAGCCAATGACACAATTTATGGACTTGGAGCTGGGGTCTGGACAAGAGATGCACATCAGTTGTACAATGTGCCGCGTCAGATCCAGGCTGGTAGAGTATGGGTTAACCAATACCATTCATATCCTGCAGGAGCACCGTTTGGAGGTTACAAACAGTCAGGTATCGGTAGAGAGAACCATAAAATGATGCTTGATCATTACCGTCAGACGAAAAATATGCTGATTTCCTACAGTAAAGATAAATTAGGTTTCTTTTAATCTTTATGCAGGACTTGTAATACTATAATTAAATCTGCATGTCCTCATTCTAAAAAAGATGTGTAATGATAAGACACATAAGAGGTAATTGTCGGTCATTAGTTATAACTGAAAGAACTTCGTGAGCTTATGTAAGTAAAAAGGCTTTATGAAAATTAAAAACAGTTACTTATTACTAAAACTTTGTTAAAGTGATGTAGCATGATCGATAATGAACATTAAATTATATATTTGGTTTAAGTAAACCTGACAATGTTTGCGTTGTCAGGTTTTTTTAACTTCGTGCTTTATCTTTTGTATATTACAGAAGAATATTCAATTAAAATCAAAAATATGGAAACCAGGATATCAAGACTCTCAGTGACGGAAAAAGCGCTCGAACTTATTTGGGAGCTCGAAAAAAAATATGGTGACCTGATGTTTTATCAGGCGGGCGGATGTTGTGAAGGAACACAGCCTCAGTGTTTTGAAAAAGGAGGTTACTTTCCGAGAATGAATGATGCCATGATAGGAACGATCAACGGGCACGAATTCTGGATAGACCGTGATCTTTTTGAATACTGGCAGTACTCTCATTTTACATTAGATGTTTTAGACGGTTTCGGGCCGGGAGGATTTTCTCTGGAAACCCCTTTGGGTAAAACTTTTAAAGTACATTATAAATTATTTACTCCAGAAGAACTGCAGAATCTGGAAGAGGTGAAAAGAAGTGAATAATATCAGATAATAATCTGAACAATCACTTTTGCACTAAATTTGTAAATGATAATTATCAAAAATAATTGAGTCTAGTATGGAGATCAAAAGAGATGGAATATTTACAGGTTTTTCTGCATTTTTACAGGATAAAAAGAGTACACTTTTTTTGTGTTTTTCCATTTTTTTCATCATTCTTTTCCTCTTCCTCAGTTTTTATGTGGTTAATTTTGCTCCGCAGTCTCTGGACCTGTTAGTTTCTCAGGAGCTGCAGGAACATCCGAATGAGATTCTGGATATAGCTATGAAAGGGTTCAGCTGGTTAGGGACAGTTTATGTGGCCGGGATCATGGGGGGTGCCTTTACGATTGTATTTTTTATATTTAAATATTTCAGGGAAGGACTTTTTGTTTTATCATCCCTTTTGTCAGGTGGAGTAAGTTATGTACTGAAAATGTTTATAGACCGTCCGAGACCGACCACAGATTTTGTCAGAGTGATTGAAGAAACCCATTATCAGAGTTTTCCAAGCGGTCATGTTTTATTCTATACTGCATTTTTCGGAACCTTGATGGTGATCGCCCTTTACTCAAAAATTTTAAAGCTATCTTTGAAATTAATAATTTCTACAGGATGTTTGTCTATGATTGTCCTTGTAGCCATATCGCGTATCTACCTTGGAGCGCACTGGTTTACTGATGTAATCGGAGGCTTTATCATGGGGGTTCTTCTGGTGATGTGTACTGGTAGTATGTATCTCAGAAGTAAAAAAAACAGCAGCACAATAAAAGCATAAAAAAATTCATTACCGTAAAGTTGTCAAGCTTTCAGGTAATGAATTTTGTATCTATCTATCTATCTATCTATCTATCTATCTATCTATCTGAGTTAAACTCTGTACGTAAAAGCATTGATATTCATTCCTGCTCCGACGGATGCAAAAAGAATGATATCACCTTCAGTAAAAGAATGTTCGTCCATTTTGCCTTTCATGATCAGATCATATAAGGTTGGGATCGTTGCCACGCTGCTGTTTCCGAATTTATGAATAGACATCGGCATGATATCGGCCGGAGCAGTCATCCCGTAAAGACTGTAGAATCGCTCAATGATGGCTTCATCCATTTTTTCATTGGCCTGGTGGATCAGTATTTTTTTTAAGTCTTTAATATCAATTCCTGCTTTTTCAAGACACGACTTCATTGCGATAGGAACTTTGGTTAAGGCAAATTCGTAAATCTTTCTGCCTTTCATTTTTATATACCGGGTATCAGACAGATCTTCTTCCTTATTGTAGGAAGTTCCGAAGAACAGAAAATTAGCTTCATCATAAGAATAAGTAGCACTTTCATGAGAAAGAATACCGTTGTCCTCTTCAGTGGCCTCCACGATGACAGCACCCGCGCCATCAGCATAGATCATAGAATCACGGTCATAAGGATCCGTAACCCTTGACAGCGTTTCTGCACCGATGACAAGACAGCGTTTCGCAATTCCTGCTTTGACAAACGAACTTGCATGAATCATCGCTTCATTCCATCCCGGGCATCCGAATAAAAGATCATAGCCTACACATGAAGGATTTTTTATCCGTAATTTATTCTTCACCCGTGTCGCAATGCTGGGTACAGTATCAGACTGGATTTTTCCCTGTGCAACATCACCATAGTTATGGGCCACAATAATGTAGTCAATGGTTTCTCTGTCAACCGCTGCATCTTCAATCGCCTTTTCGGCTGCAAAGTAAGCCAGATCTGAAGTGACATGCTGGGAATCTGCATAGCGGCGTTCCTCAATTCCGGTAATGTCCTTAAATTTTCCAATAATAGACTCAGGAAATTTGATGGCAAGACCATCTTCATTTAAAAATACATAATCGGCAAAATCGGCATTTCTCATTACATTTTCAGGGGTGTAGCTGCCGGAACCTTTAATTCTTATATTCATCATAAATATCTTTGTAATAATATACCGCTGAATCTGCTGTTTTTACGGATTAATGATCAAAATTAGGATAAATCCCTGTCTTATTACTAATTTCAGAAGATAATTATAAAAATATTTTAGATTCTACACATAGTAATTCTAAAACGTATTGATTTTCAATTGTTTATTTGTTGGAATTTGAAGAAATATTTCAGGCACTTTATCCTGTTTCAAAATCATTATCCTGATTTATATTCATGGTGTGAGATTTGTATTTTGTCCGTAGAATAAAAATTATGGAAATTTTTAAGGTCGAATGTTAAATTTAGAATGATACGATGAGTGAAATTAATGTTTTCTGGTTTCGGAGAGATTTAAGACTTGAAGATAATACGGCGTTATTCCATGCTTTAAAATCAGATAAAAAAGTACTGCCTGTCTTCATTTTCGACAAACAGATTCTCAGCCAACTGAATGATCCGTCAGATAAAAGGGTGGATTATATCCATCAGGTGCTTACGGAAATCAATGACGAACTTAAAAAACATAAGAGTACCCTGATCACGTATTATGGTAAACCTTTAGATGTTTTTCGTCAGCTGATTAAAGATTTTGAAATTGGTACTGTATTCTGTAACAGGGATTATGAGCCTCAGGCAATAGAAAGGGATGATGAAATAAAAGAATTATTAGAGAAGAATGATATTGAATTCTCCGATTATAAGGATCAGGTTATTTTTGAGAAAGATGACATTCTGAAAAGTGATCATACACCTTACACGGTCTATACACCCTATTCAAAAAAATGGAAGGAAAAGTTAAATTCGGTTACTATTAGGAAGCTGAATCCTGATTTCACCAATTTTTTTCCTCAAAAGCATAAAAAGATTACCGGTTTAAAAGAGATGGGCTTCGAAAAAACAGATTTTGAATTTCAAAAGCCTGTTTTAGAGAAAAAGGTCATTGATACGTATGATCAGTATCGTGATTTTCCTGCTTTAGATCACACCACACGCCTGGGGATCGCACTTCGTTTCGGTACAATCTCGGTCAGAGAGTGTGTAGGATTTGCGGTAAAACATAACGGAACATGGCTTAACGAATTGATCTGGAGGGAATTTTTTATGCAGATCCTGTTTCATTTTCCTTATGTCGTGAAAGGTTGTTTCAAGAAAAAATATGAGAATATTAAATGGAGAAATAACGAAAAAGAATTTAAGCTCTGGTGTGAAGGGAAAACAGGTTATCCGATCGTTGATGCCGGAATGCGACAGCTGAACGAGACGGGATTTATGCACAACAGGATCAGAATGGTAACGGCAAGTTTTCTAACCAAGCATCTGCTTGTAGACTGGCGTTGGGGAGAAGCCTATTTTGCAGAAAAATTACTGGATTATGAGTTGTCATCCAACAATGGTAACTGGCAGTGGGCAGCGGGATGTGGCTGTGATGCGGCCCCTTATTTCAGAATCTTTAATCCTGAAGCACAGACCAAAAAATTTGATAAAGAATCAAAATATATCAATGAATGGTTGCCGGAAGATTATGATGAGAAGCCGGTTGTCGAGCACAGATCTGCGAGAGAAAGGGCTCTGGAAACTTATAAGAAAGGTTTATCATAAAAAATCATTACGATTTATTTTCATAGGAAGCTTAATGAGATTATAATAAGATTATAATCTCATTAAAATTCAGCTGTTCTCAGTCAGAGAAATACAGAATTTGATTTGAAACCACTATATTTGTTTATATTTCATTTTAATGAACGCTCCAGATCACATTCAGCCAGAGCAGCTGCTTTCCGTATTTTTTCATTCACCCAATGCAACAGCAGTTTACAGAGGTGAAGATATTACTATTATCAGTGCCAATGATGCCATGTTAAAATTTTGGGGGAAAGATAAAAGTATACTTGGACAGAGTTTTACTGAAGCACTTCCGGAATTTGAAGGACAGCCCTTCCTTGATATACTGAAGCAGGTATGGAAGTCAGGTAAGACCTATTTGGCAAAAGATTATCCTGCAGTTATCGAAAAGGACGGCGTGATCAGGAATTATTATTTTGATTTCGAGTATAAAGCTATTCTTGATGACCATGGAGATACGGCTTTTATTCTGCATACTGCTTTTGAAGTTTCCGACAGAATTGCCTCTAAAAATCTGATCAGGGAGAAATCAAATTCTGAGAAAAGGCTTTCAAAAGATTTGGCAGCACTGAACGAAGAATATCTTGCCACCAATGATCAGCTGGTATCCATTAACGAAAAATTACAGAATGCAAATACAGAGCTGGTGCAGTTTAAAAACAAATTACAGGCACTCAATAAGACGCTTTCCGAGAGCGAGAACCGCTTCAGGTCATTGGTAGAGCACTCTCCGGTTGCAATGGCTTCTCTTAAAGGAGAAAAATTTCTGGTAGACGTTGTGAATGATGCAGTACTTGAGATCTGGGGAAAAGACCGTTCTGTTGTGGGTCTCCCCCTCCATATTGCACTCCCCGAGCTGAAAGGGCAGCCATTTTTAGGCATCCTTAAAGAAGTGTACGAATCCGGAAAACCTTTCCAGGCCATAGAGATGAAAGCGAAACTGTTTGTCAAAGGCGTATTGGCAGAGCGTTACCTTAACTTTGTATATCAGCCGATACAGGGAGAGGATGGAAAGAGCAGTGCTATTCTGATTGTGGCAACAGATGTTACTGATCAGGTAGAGGCGAAAGAAGCAATCAGTGATATGAATACGCGTTTGCAGATCGCACTGGATGCGGGAAGCCTGGGATCCACAGAAGTACATCTTGAAACTGGGGTGATGCAGAGCACAGATCAGTTCAAACGCAATTACGGGTTTGCTCCCGAAGAAAATTTTCATTATTCTGATTTATTTGAAGCTATTTTCCCTGAGCACCGTGAAAGGGTGAGAGGGCTCGTACAGGAGGCGATAAGAACCAATGGCATCTATACAACCGAATACCCGGTTAAATGGCGTGACGGTACCATGCACTGGATCCAGGCTCACGGCCGTCCGAGATATGATGAAAACGGAAATGCCGACCGGATGGTCGGGATGAATGCAGATATTACCGATAAAAAACTTTTTGAACAGCGAAAAGATGATTTCCTCAGCATTGCCAGTCATGAGCTGAAAACACCGATCACTTCTCTCAAAGCTTCATTACAGCTGTTGGACAGAATGAAAAACAAACCGTTTTCTGAGAGTCACGTAAGACTGATCGAGCAGTCAGGCAAAAGTGTCGAAAAAATGACCGTGCTGGTAGATGAATTACTCAACATGAGCAGGCTGAGTGAAGATCAGCTTAAACTTGAGAAGAAAAAATTCAATCTTTACGAAATGCTTGCTATGAGCTGTAACCATATCAGAATGGAAGGACAGTACGAGCTGATCCTTCACGGAGACCAACATCTGGAGGTCATTGCTGATGAGCACCGAATTGATCAGGTAATCATCAATTTTGTAAACAATGCCGTAAAATATGCTCCGGATTCGAAAGAGATACATATAACGACAGAATCTTTACAAAACCATGTAAAAGTTTCTGTAAAAGATTTTGGTGAGGGTATTGATGAAAAGATTCTGCCAAATCTCTTTGACCGTTATTTCCGGGTAGATCATTCCGGGAAGGCCTATACAGGTCTGGGTCTGGGACTTTACATCTGTGCTGAAATCGTCAGAAGACATCAGGGTGAAATCGGTGCCGAAAGTGAAATGGGCAAAGGAAGTACGTTCTGGTTTACGCTGCCCCTTTAATCTTTATTCCATATTATTCTTCTTCTTCAGAATCACCGATACTGTACGGATCGATTATTCTGGTCACGACACCGTGACCGATCAGGTCGGATCCTTCAAAAAAATCAAAATCAAGTCCTTCATAGATTTTGCCGGTTACATAATCAGTTTTCAATAAAGCAATTTCTGCTGTTACGGTATCACCGGGAAATACAAGATCGGTTCCCGCGAAATTCTGTACTCCTGTATACATTTCGAGATCAAACGGAAATTTAAACAGAGGTCTGTAACCAGATGATACAGGAGTAGTATTCACACCGTCTTTTGCAGGTAAATAAGTGAGCAGTGCTGTAAATTGGGGTTTGATCTTCATCTCGTCTTTAAAAGTTTTAAACGTAAACGAATTTATAAAAAATTAAATACAATCTCATTTTTTTAAATCAGATAATTCTTAATCGGGTTTAAGATGTTTTTTTTAAAACTAATCTTTCCTTTCCAGGCACGTTCCTGCAATTCCTTTTTAGCCAATGGCTTGATTTTAGTTAACAGATAATATGATATATTCATCATTTAGTTTAAGATCAGAATTATTGCAGTATGGAAAAATTTAAAAAAATAATTTTGAAAATCATAAAATGGATCGGGATTTCTTTCGCATCCATTCTGTTTTTAATGTTTATTATCCCGATATTATTTCCGGGGACTATTTCAAAGCAGGTGAAAATTTTCGCCAATAAACATCTCGCAGGAGAACTTGATTATAAAAAAACAAGTCTGACCTTTTTCAGGCATTTTCCTTCACTGACTGTTTCGGTTGATGATCTGCTGCTGAAAGGTTCCAGACCTTTTCAGCAGGATACCCTGCTTTCAGCAAAAGAAGTTGCGGTGGGAATCAATCTCAAAAATCTCATTTTTGACGGTGATGTAAAAATTGACGAGATCTATGTGACCGATGCTGTTGCCAATGTTTTTGTGAATACGAAAGGGGAGGCCAATTACAATGTGTATGTTTCGAAGCCTTCCGATAAACCCAAAGACACCACGCAATCCGGGGCTTCCATTAAACTTGATCTTATCAAATTCAGAAATATTGATGTAAGATATAATGATCACGCTGCCCGCGTCCTGGTGGATGCGAAAGGTCTGAATTATACCGGAAAAGGCGGATTAAGCCAGGATGTTTTTGACCTCAAGACAGATTTAGATATCAATAAATTAGATTTCAGTTTAGACAGGATTTGGTATGCAAAAGAGAAAACGCTGCATGCCGACCTCATTACGAGAATCAATACCAATGCACTGACTTTTGTGTTGCGAAAAAATGAATTGAGAATAAATGAGCTTCCGCTGAAGTTTACCGGGTTCCTCAGTATCCTGAAAGACGGTTACGACCTTGATATCAAAGCTGCTTCTGAAAAAACAACGATCCGGGATATGTTGTCCATCCTTCCGCCACAATATCTAAAATCAGTCAGTGATACCAAAATAGAAGGGAACAGCGACCTGTTTTTTAATCTCAAAGGGAGGTTCAGCGAGGCTCAGAATCTGAAACCGCGACTTAAGGCGAGGCTTCTTGTACAGAATGGCTTTATCTCGAGCGGAAATGCTCCCGTCCCAATGAACAATCTGAATATGGATCTTAATGTTGATCTTCCTGATCTCAATACCGATCAGTTGGGAATTGATTTGAAGAAATTGAGCTTTGACCTGGGACGGAACAATAATTTCCGTGCCGTAGTACAGACCAAGGGACTGAAAGAAATGCAGGTTAAAGCAGATATTAAAGGAGCGTTGAACCTTCAGACATTGGATCAGGCATTAGGATTAAAGGATATTGAGATCAGAGGTCTTCTGAATACTGATATGAAAGCCAATGGACTGTTCAGCCTGGATAAAAAACTGTTCCCCAAAACCAACGGATACCTGAATCTTAAAAATGGATGGCTGAAAACAACATATTATCCCAATGCAGTTCAGAATATCAATATTGCTGCACATATTACCAATACAGACGGGACTTTCAAAAGCCTGGGTGTAAAACTGGATCCGTTTAAATTTGATTTTGAAGGAAATCCTGTTTTTGTGAATGCCGATCTGCAGAATTTTGAAGATCTGCTGTATAAGGTGCGTGCAAAAGGGGTTCTTAATGTAGGAAGGATCTATAAAGTTTTTGCCAAAAAAGGACTGGATGTCAGCGGGCTGATCATGGCAGACCTTTCACTGAACGGACGTCAAAGCTATGCTACAACCGGACAGTACAGCAGGCTGGACAACAGAGGGAATTTAATTTTAAAAAATATAAAAGCCACTACTGAATATCTTCCGAAATCGTTTTACATCAGAGAAGGAAATTTCGAATTTGAAAATGAGAAAATGTGGTTCAGGAAATTTTTTGCCACTTATGGAAAATCAGATTTTGCCCTGAACGGACATCTGCTTAATACCATCAATTATTTTATTGAAAGAAAAGGTACCCTTCACGGTCAGTTTGTACTCAACTCAAGATATATTCTCATTGATGAATTTATGGCACTTAAAAGTGGTGACAATACCGATAAATCCATTGAAGTGGAATATGCAAAAGTTGAAAACCCTAAAAGCAGCGGTGTGGTAATCGTCCCTAAAAATTTGGATGTCTCTCTGCAGGCGAATGCTAAAAAGGTAGAATTCAAAGGTCTTGCACTTAATAATCTGAAGGGCCTTGCATCAGTGAAAAAAGGGGAAGTATACCTTAAAAATACTTCATTCGATATTGTGGGAAGCCGTATGAAGATTGATGCCCGTTATCAGGACGAATCACCGCTCACAGCCAATTATGATGTGGCATTGAATGTTTTGGATTTCAATGTACAGAGGGCATACAGGGAAATCGATATGGTAAGGGAAATGGCAACTGCGGCCAAAGATGTTAAAGGAATCGTATCGGTTGATTATAAACTCAAAGGAGATTTTGATAAAAACATGATGCCGATTTATCCTTCACTGGAAGGCGGAGGGGTAGTTAACCTGCGTGATGTGGAAGTGAAAAATCTGAAAATGCTTTCGGCCGTAGGGAATGATATTGGGGCCAAAGCTTTTAACAATCCTGATATGAAAGGTGTAAATATAGAGACCCATATCAAAAACAACCTGATCCACGTTGATAAATTTACTTTTAAAGTATCTATCCTGAGACCGACGATCAGCGGTACGACAAGTTTTAACGGACTGCTTGATTTAAGGATCAGAGTTGGAATTCTTCCGGGAGGGCTGATAGGATTTCCGGTGGTCGTAACAGGAACCCATGAGAAACCTAAAGTTAAAATTTTCAGTAAAACAGGGCAGGGGATTATTGATGCGCTGTACAATAAGAAATCAAACAAGGTGATCCGTCAGGAAAGACGGGCTGAGAAGAAAACGCGCCGTCAGCAGCGCAAAGATAAAGCAGCTCAGGAAGCGAAAGCCAAAAGCGCTGAAAATCAAATCACCAAAGACGTTAAAAAGAAATAAATAAAAGACTGCTTTCTTCAGAATGCAGTCTTTTATTTATGGTATAAATTCAAAAAATTATTTAGGTTCCCAAAGTTCAATTTTATTGCCGTCGGCATCCATGATATGAACAAATTTGCCATAGTCGTATACGGCAATTTCATCCAAAACGGTAACATTATTGGCTTTCAGTTGGTCAACAAGTCTTTCGATATGCTGAACTCTGTAATTGATCATAAATTCCTTTTTGGAAGGCTCAAAATACTCACTCCCATTTTTGAACGGGCTCCACTGAAGGCTGTCGATCTCTTCAGGATTTTGTATGTTTCTCGATTCAAACGTTGATCCCCAGTCATTCACCTCAAGTCCTAAATTTTCAGCATACCAGTTTCGGGTATTTTCAGGGTTTTCTGTAAAAAAGAAGATTCCCCCGATACCGGTAACTTTTGGTTGATCTTTGTCGAAAGCCTGATCAGGCTTCTCATTTATGTTATCTTCCATAATTTTTGAATTTTAGGTTTGTATACTATGTATCAGATGATATTTTTATTTTTTAAAATCACTGCCAGATGAAATAAAGTCTTGGCTTTATACTCTTTTTTGATACTGTTCAGCCGTTTTTCGATAGAGCTTGTACTCATTGCAGTATCCGGTTTTAATTTCATCAGCTCCGCCATATCAGCGATTTTTATCCCCTTAGATAAATATTTAAGGATCAGTAAATCTCGTTTTTCCATCATGTAAAAATAGAGATTTTACAGGGAATGTGATGAGGATAAATCTGTTTTTTTCTAAAATCTAAGCCCTGTTGATCCTGAAATTGCTGTAATGTCAGACGATCTTTCTTTGTGTTACTGATAATACTGTTTGAAGAAAGATAGAAATAGTAAATGGAATTGGAATTATAGCTAAAACAAGTAGATATGGCGGAACATTTGCGCAAACTTATATAGCTTTTAATTTTAGAATGTGGATTAGCTTGTATTTTAATTATATAGTTAAAGAATATCAACGTCTTAAAGAAATCGAAGCCAATAAACCTACATTGAATAATTTAGATATTATAAAATCTCTAAAAAAAATTCTGACACAACATCTATTGATTATAAAAAAGAAATAAATTATATGAATGTCCGTTTTTAATTATAACACTAAGATCATCAGTTATTTTGTCATTCCGGAGGAATCTAAACTGCTTTATTTTCACTGTATTGAGATTCCTCCGGAATGACAAACGAACCGCCAAAAACTAAGTTATTACGTATTATGGACATTCATTTATTATAATGTATGGTCATAATTAAATTATATGAATGCCCGTTTTTGATTATAACACTAACATCATCAGCTATTTTGTCATTTCGGAGGAATCTAAATTGCTTCTTTTCAATGTGTTGAGATTCCTCCGGAATGATAAACGAACCGCCAAAAACTACGTTATCACTTATTATGGACATTCATTTATTACAATGTACGATAATAATTAAATGATAAAGAGGACTGAAAATTAATCAGATCTCTTTTCTTTAATAATCATTTTACTTTCTCCAACCTTTGTTGAAGTTATGCGTCTTGCGTCAGAATTGTTTCGTGAATTATAAACGTATAGGCTAAGTGATAAGTCATCAAAATCCCTTGTCTCTCTCATCAGACTTTCTTCAGTTAGTTTATTGGTATTATTACTAAAATTTAAAGCATTATTGTTCTGGAATTTCTGTTTACAATTGTTTTATAATCCTAATGGTCTGTTAAATCTCTGCTTGCTCTTTTTGCCAGCGTCGGATAGTGACGAAAATCATACTCAACGATATAATGATCAGCACCTCCACTAATAAACAAAGCCTGAGAATTTCTCAGGCTTGTCTTATTTTTCTTGCAGCAATTTCTCGTACTTATCGGTTATTTCCTTCTGTTGGACGAGCATACGTTCATACAGCTCAACTATCTTATCAATCGGGTTAAATGTACAATGTAGATTCTCAGCAATATTCTTATCTCCCATAATTGAATCATCTGATCTTGAATCGTTTCCTATTGTAGAATCGTCTCCAACTGTCGTATCATCGTTAAAAGTATTGGTGATAATATTAATAGCTTGTTCGTCATTAAAATTCTGAATAGCTTCTACAGGAATTTTCAGAACTTCAGAAATTTTCTCGAGCAGGGAATCAGCAATTATTTCTTTCTGCTCAAGCAGGGAGACTTTCTTCTGGTTCCAGTCATCACCCAGGTCAAATGCCAATGCTTCCTGCTTGATCCCCAGCATTTCCCTGAATCTTTTGACGTTGCGTCCCTGATGTACCATGTGTTTTATTTTTCTGAGTGGTAAAGATACAGCCATTCTGATAACCGTACGAAAAGTAAAGTTAAAAAATAAAGGGTAAAAATCCTAATACAAGTTCGGGATAAGCACAGGAAGGTACTGAATGATGAGACCGTACGTATTTTTTATGACCGTTATCTCTTATTTGAATTTAAGGAAGCACGGGTGCCGGCGCACTTGCAATGCCTGTTATATTGGCATTCATATTAAAAACGATAGGTGCATTGACTGTAGTCAGCAGATCTCTTCTGTAAGCGCTTATACTCAATCTGATTTCAAGCTTGAGATTGAATACCCGATTATTGTTAGGGGTAAATTTAATGTGCCACAACCCGTTCTGAACGTAAGATCTTGCCGAATATTGAGGAACATACTGATTTAAATTTCCGGGTTGTAAAAGACTGACTACGGGATTGTCATTTTCTCCTCTTACAATAAATCCACCAATGGCTACGTAGTACCGCGCAGCAGATATGCCTGTATTAAAATCACTGACGCCGCTGGGATTAATGTTCCGGAGAAAATAAACCGTGCTGTTAATGGCCGTGTATTCAGAAGTGGCAGGGACGTATCTTTTGATGATTTTATCACTGTTATCTCTTACCAGAAGATAAGAATCTGCAGAACTTCCGAGGTGATCTCCCGGATTTTCAAAATAGATGTCACCACTGATCTTATGGTTTCCGGCAACCTCGAGGGAATGGGTCGGAGTGTTCGTTCCGATCCCTACACCATTAATCTGTGAACTGTACAGTGTGAAATTAAAGATGAATACGACTGTTATTAAAATATTTTTCATGATAATTTTTTTAAATTCCCGATGGTGCTGTGGCAGCACTTCCTGTATTGGAGCCCTGAAGGTCAAAAGTCAGTATACCCAGATCTTTATAGAATCTTTTTGAATAGATAATAATGTCAAAATTGTAAGTGTACCGGTCGGTCGTATTCTGGGTGTTCAAATTTGGATAGGCGATATTGACATGCCAGTTCTGTCCGGATTCATAGAATCTTATCGTAAAGTGACCCCGGTTGGTACTTGAGACAGGATTGGCAACAGGTGAAAAAATACCGTTATTTCCACTGCTGGGGATGGCTTCAAAATTGGCGATCGTGATAAAATATTTGTCTGTAGGAATATTCAGATTCAGATCATTCAGATCATCCCTGTAAATGTTGGTTATTGAGTAGGGCTGTACAATGAGTGGAGTGTAGAGGTTTTCTATGGATAAAACTTTACCACCGACAATCGCTGACTGCGGATCTGTTCCAAGAACCGTAAAACCCGAAGAATTATTTACATAATTTGTTGGATTGAGCGTTACGGACTGGCTGATAGCAGTACTTCCTACAACTTCGAGCTTTTCTGTCGGTGTCATTGTGCCTATTCCAATCTGTGCACTGAAAAATGTAGCCAGAGAGAGGGTTGAGAGTATTAAGAACTTATTCATTATAATTTTTTTAGGGAAGAATTGATGAGCTATCGGATCCTGTGGAAGTATTTCCTAGATCAAAAGGCCCCCGTTCAGGAAAGTTTTTTACATAAGTTTTCGGGTATATGGCACAAATAATATCCCATGAACCATTCGTGGTTGTATTAAGATCAGAATAATCCGCATAAATGATCCATTCATTATTTACACTTTTTACACCATAGGTGGGAACTGCGATAGCTGAGCCGATCAGATCACGGTCGAAATGAGCAGATAAAACCATCAGTGAATAATCTGTAGAGTTTATTTTAGTATTGAAACCTTCTACCCAGTCACGGTTAACATTCATAAGCCGATAGGTAACGATCGTTGCAATACCGGGAGAATTGGCATTTGACGGGTTGATTCTTTTTACATTATTGCCTGCAATATCCTGGGTCAGCAGCATATAACGGTCTTTTTCCGCAGCACCGACAGCAGGAATGTTTTCAGTAATGATTTTTTCAGCTTTGTAGTTACCTACTACATCAAGCTTAACCCGCGGAGTAATTGTATTGATTCCGGCATTTCCTGATGACTGTCCGTTAACAGTAGTTATGACGAAAAGGATCATTAAAAGCGACAGCTTTTTTTTCATGGTTATTGATATAATTGTTATTTTTAAAATCATAATAGTCGAAATAATGCAGGATTTTGTGCATTATTTAAAGCTTATTGTGATTTGGTGAAATATACAATCAGATGTAAAACCTTATTACCAGGTGAAAATAAACACGAATGGTATTAATAAAAAAGACTGAATAATTATGGTGCAAATATAGATTCAATATTCCTCCGGAGGATTGTTAAAAACTCTTTTCCTTTTGTTATTTTGAGCAAAAGCAGGCCGTATTTTAAGTTGGTAAGACTGTAACGAAAAAAGGCTGCCTGATAAACAGGCAGCCTTAAAAGATGACATAATTCTTTTATTTTTTTATTGCTTTCATGGTTTGTCTGGTGCCGTCTGTCATTTCTAAAATAACGAAGTATGTTCCTGAAGTTAAAGTGCTCAGGTGAATGGACGAAGAAGGATTTTGTATTGTTTTTACTATTCTTCCGGCCATGTCAGAAATAGATACCGACTTGACTTTATTGACCTGTGAAATATTCAGTACTTCAGAAAACGGATTAGGGAAGATTTTTATAACATCATTTTGATGATCAGAATCATTCACAGCCAATACATTCTGTTCTACAACAAAATTGTCTATGAAAAAATCAACATCATTGGTGTCTTCCACAGAACCGTTTGTTGCGTAAAATGCAAATTTTGTGGATGCTCCTGTATACGATGTAAGATTGAATGTATATTGGTTTAATGTATTTGACGGTGAATTTGCTGCATTCCACGTTGCTAAAACGGTCCATGTTGCACCGCCATCCTGGGAAACAACAAACTTTACGACGTCATCAGAACCCAGGGAACCTGCTGCAGTACCAGCAAATGCTGTCAAACCATAATCAAATTTTACTCTGTAATTACCGGCGGATAAATTGAATACAGGAGTGATAAGCCAGGAATTGAATCCTGTATTAAAAGAATTTGAATAGATGTTTACCTTCATAGCCCCGTCAAATCCATTATTCAGAAAGCCACCCTGATTCCAGTTAGAACTGGTTCCGGTTGGTGCTGTTGATGGGTTTCCTCCATTTGCATTTCCCCAGCATGCGTCAATTCCGGAACCGAAATCAAAAGTGTAATTAGGAGTTACAGTTGCGCATGGGGTTGTAAATGTAATCGGAAGAGACCAGCTGCTGCTATTGGATGATGTACAGACAGCCCGCACCCATACATGATAGGTGGTAATGCTTGATAAGTTTGGCAACACAGCAGTCAGTACAGAACCGGATACGGAGCCCGTCGCCGTTACAGAATTTGCAGGAGTAGTACCGGATGTTGAAATATAGTACTCATAACCGATAGCAGGTGCGCTTGGTGATGCGGTCCATGAGAGGGTAGCTGAACTCGCTCCTATATTGTTTACTGTTAGGTTTGAGGGAGAGACACAACTCGGTGCAGCACCAATACTTGCGGTGTAGTCATGAACTTCACCGTAGCCACTATTTGTGCAGGGGATCGGTGCTGAACTGTAGCTGTCAGCAACCCGTAACCGGTAACTTCCGGGAGCAATATTTGCAGGGATAGAAATTGTTGCATTTGTCATATTAATATCATTCACGAAAATACTGGTTCCCTCTGCGACCAATTCAGGTGCTGAATCATTAAAGGTACCATCATTATTAAAATCAATCCATATTTTTACATATTGATTGGTATATCCATGAGTAATAGTGAAAGGGTAGTTAACGCCTGCATTCAGAGAGATCACCTGAGAAACATAATCACCATAAGAATTACTTGAACAGCCTGTATCTAAATCGCTGAAATTTGCAGTCGGAATTGTGAAACTGTCAATATTATCACCAAAAGTACAGCCGGTGGTGAAGTTAGGAGCACAATACGTTTGAGCAGAAATTCCGAATCCATAAAGGAAACTGCACATAAGTAGAAATTTTTTCATATATTAAAGTTTAAAGTTTATTATTCTCCCGGATCTTCAGATTCTGGATGGGATAAGGTTAAAGTCTCCGGATCCCAAATCGTCATTCTTATTTCTTAAGATGAATATGGACAAAAAATGATACTTAAAATACTAAAAAGTACTTCAAGTATCATTTCTCATCCATAACAGTGATATACTGTTATTTGAAAAGTCATCTGAGATTTCATGTTTTGCAACAGAGATTGCTTTCAATTAATCGGAGAATAGATAGAAATTAGGGTTTATTTTCTGATAATTTTATGCTTGAACTGAGTCCCTCCTTCCATTGTAATATCAAGTAAATATGTTCCTGGCGGATAAGAGGAAAGATCAACACGTGCATCTTTCACCTCACTCAGTTTTCTTCCGTCGAGAGCATAGACCGCAATATTTTTTACTTTTTTATCAGATTTTATATTCACATAATCCGATGTAGGATTAGGGAAAATAGATACATCGATTGATGATACCTCGTTCACTGCCAGCAGCTGATTATTGCTCTGCATATACATTGAAAGGACAACACGTCCGTCCTGACCATAGAAAACAGCAGTAGGAACCTCATATTTCAATACGTGATTTCCAGCGGTGAGTGATGCCGAAGTAAAGCTTCTGATCGGAACAGAATTACCAGGACACCAATTATTCCAGGCAGTCCACCATGCAGTGGTTTTAACACTGGTACCATAAATACCGTTGCCCTGCGTATTGTACATTCTGTAAGGTTCGCAGGATATTCCACCCGGTGTGAATGTTAATACCGGAGCATTGTCCAAAGAAACCAGGTTCTGTCTTCTTACATATTCTTCACCATTTGTTCCTGCACCGTGCGGTGTAGTAACAATAAAAAACTTGGCATCGGTCGTATTCTGATTTAAGTTAAAGTTTACAAGTCTCACAGTCTGTCCCGGCTGATCAGTATTATTGTAATTATTCAGCTCATTAGAATCCAGCAAAGGAAGCAGGTTATTATAGGCAGTTGTAACTGCAGGATCATTTGAAGTTACAAAATCTAAAGTTCCTGCAAAGACATCGTTTCTGTTAGCACATCCTACGACTTGTGTATTGGCGGCATAGGGAACACCGAAGACATCAAGTTCGATCCAGATATCATACGTGTTTCTGAGCGTTGTATTACTGAAAACCGAATAAAGATTATTAACCTCAAAGGTATAAGGAACCTGAGTGGGAGAAATGTTTTTATTCATGAAAGGAGTGATATACCTTCCGATTTCGATCCGCTTTACGGCAGCATCGCTCAAGGTATATGAAGCCTGATTTTTCGGCACCAGTGCAAGATGCACACCTCCGATTCTGTCATAATTGTCACAAAGTGCTCCAATGGTGACATTCATCTGAATTTTATTCTGGAAAGAATTAAGTTCCGCATCCGTCATTTTTTTTGCATAACGGTAATTGGCAAGACGGATGGTGTTTGCAGGGACAGGGTCAGAAACGTTGCCTGCGTAACCGTCAAAAAAAACAATCTGTGAAAATACATTGATCGTCGTCTGGGCGTGTACTTTTAAAAATGATGACAGGACCAAAAAAGAAAGTATAAATTTTTTCATAAAATATAAATATTGGTTTGTTTTCAATTTGCTGTTGTGGCTGAAGCACCTGTACTGTATGACTGATGCGGTTATATCATCTTAATGACCTTTTAAAAATACTTTTCAGGGTAGTTCATTCATTAAACTTTTGATCTGACCCCGGTCATTTCTAAGTAGATATTAGTTTAAAATCAAGTTTAAGTAAAACACGCTTGATTTTACTTAAACTTGTTGCTAACTTAAAATACAGTTAATCTAAATTATGTTAAATTGACTCGTGAGCAAATATAAACTCAGAGATTGAATTGGAATTTGTGAAAATGGAACTATTAATTGTTATTTTGAGCATAGTAATGTTATTAAATGTGTGAATGTATGAAGTATTGTGTAATATTACAAAATTTTTTTAACCTATATAGGTGAAACATTGCGATTATGCAAAATGTTTACTGAGGAGTGTGTTTTGATACTTTTTAAAAACCTATTTGATATCAGTTTCTTTAAATATCTGTATTTCAGAGGGTTTTTTACCTGTGTGTTTCCTAATAAAATGAGTGAAGTTACTTTCGCAGCTAAAGCCAAATTCAAAAGATACTTCCGAAATAGTGAGATTTGAATTTGTGAGCGCTATGATGCACTCATTGCATAATTTCTGTATGATCATGTTTTTGGGTGTTTCTCCGTACAGATGGTTGCAGATTCTTGTAAGCTTTTTCGTAGTAATACATAGTTTTGAGGCATAGTGAGATACACTGCGATGTTCTCTGTGGTCTTTTTGCAGTAATGTTTTAAAAGTATTGCCTATAGATATAAAATTTATGTCATCAGATTTTTTTTCATCATCAGCTTTGGTGTGCATCAAAGCGTCTAAAATCAGACTTTCAATAATGCCGTGTGCAGCAGATAGATATAAAATTTTATCCGCATCTTTGAAATAGATCAATCTCTCTGTTATCAGTGATATAATATACTCTCTACTTCCGAAAAATGGTGAGATCACAGGCTGTTCACTGTTATTGAAAAATACTTCAGAATTTAAAAAGATGCTGTCTTTTTTTGACTTTTCGTAAAACAACGATGTAAATATGATTACGTGAGCATCATCACATTCAATATCAGGAAATTCTACAGTTTTATAAGGACCTACAAAAACAGTATGCCCGCTTTTGATAAAAAATTTCTTTCCGTCTATCCATATTTCAAAATCTCTTAATACCAGATAAATGCAGAAGTATTGCAGGGTGTTGAATTTCCGCAGAAAATTATTTCTTTCAATTACATTTTTTAAAAGATCAATATTAAATCCAATTTCTTTTAACTGGTTTGAAAGATTGTACATTTCCTAAAATTTTTTTTAATAAACCGCCTGCAGCAATAGAATCCTTTTTACTTATTTAAAACCCGAATATCAGATATGGATAGATGTTCAGAAATTGAAAGGAATGTTGGATTACTCCCATAACCAATGTTTTTGTATGATTTTTTAGTCACTCTTCAGGATCTTATAATTGAAAAACAGAGTGAAAAGTATAATAATATAAGATCAGGTAAGCCGTCATGATTATTTGGTCTCATCAGTATCTGTTTTTGATTTGATAAATATATAATAAAATTTAATTACGAAAAAAATAATAATAAGGTCGTTTTGTTTGATTTAAATATGCATAATATGTAATATTTATTATAATGTATATTTAAAATTAATTTTTTAATATAATATTGTAATTTTAATGATTAAAATGCACCGGAAATAACTGAATACCTATATAAAAATTCAGGATGTGTTTTCTTACTTATTTTTCAGAGCCTTTAATGAATAAAGTATAAACAGTCTGGATCGGAGCCCGCTGCCCGCTCCATGAAGATGATCACTGTATCATTTATTAACACTGCCTGTTAT
Source organism: Chryseobacterium sp. HNCC26DJ238 (assembly GCF_057180465.1). Lineage (NCBI taxonomy): Bacteria > Pseudomonadati > Bacteroidota > Flavobacteriia > Flavobacteriales > Weeksellaceae > Chryseobacterium > Chryseobacterium sp. HNCC26DJ238. Next base: position 141,942 of record NZ_JBXUGI010000012.1, on the reverse strand, counting down.
AAAAATAACTGGAACTGGATTACTGCATCAAAAGTGGAAGATAATCGAAAGAACAGTCTACTGTTGCGACATAAAATCAATCAGGACCATAATAGAAATGAATTTTTTTGAAGACTGGTATTCCGGATTCAGCTGTTCACGGATCTCGCCGATGGCTTTGCTCAGTTTATTACTGACCGTTTTGTTGCTTATTCCCAAAGCTTCTGCGGTTTCATCGACTGACATGTTTTTGCGGATCCTCATATCATAGATTTTCTGTTCCGTAAGAGGAAGCCCGGATACCACTTCATTGATCATTGCAAACAAATCTGAAATATCATGCTCTTCAAGAATTTCAAAATATTCAGTATCTGTGATGTCAGCAGGACTGTCAGTTTCTTCAATACTGACTGTCAGTGATCCTTTTTTATGACGGTTAAAATAATCGATAATCCTGTAATGCAGATGTCTGAGAAGATAGCCTTTGGCACTCTCATTCTCATCCGTCTGTACGTTGATCTTATTTTCAAGTATATTGATCCACAGATTCTGTAAAAGCTCTTCTGCAGCTTCTTTATCCTTTGTCCTTATAAAAACAAAACGGTACAGGTCGTTCCAGTACTTTTCGTAAAGCAGCATAAAAGCATGCCGGTCGCATGTCTTTATTTTTTCTAATAAGGTGTGATCTGTTGGATTCATTGCTGATGCAAAATTACCTAAATGAAAGTTAACTTTTTGTGAACTTTAGGGAATCTAAGATTAATTAATTCTGAAAATAAGAGGTGAAATATGAATGGAATGTTGTGAAATGATAAAAAACCTTCTTCAGTTATTGATTACATGACGGAATGTGAACACGATGTTAAATTCAGGCTGGGGAAGTTTCTAATTTTCACTGTTTTATTGATGTACCAATCAATTTAAGGGCAGGACATTTATGAAAAACCTACAATATAAAGATATTGAAGCTTTTGTTTTCAGACTTTGGCAGAGAGAAGTTTCCGGGGAGAAAATTTCAGGGAAAGAAACCCAACTTTTAGATCAGTGGAAAACTGATGCAGAGAACGACCTTGATCAAAATCATATCAGGGAATCCAAAGAACGGGTTTCACTTGTTTTAGGATCCTATTTTCCGCAGACTTCTGTGACCAATCACCATTACGGCTTTAGAAAGTATGTCTACCAGATCGCAGCCACTATAATACTCTTCTTTTCATTAGGAGGGATTTTTACTTACCATACTTTCTTTAAGCCGGATGTTTATTATACGGATTCTGTTAACAGGAAGGTTTACCTGGCTGATGGTTCCGCCGTAACTTTATTTCCCGGATCAGTGCTTACGGTTAATAAATCATTTCCTGCAGATACACGGGAGGTAAGTTTAAAGGGTGATGCCATATTTTCTGTCGCAAAATCAAAAAAACATCCATTCATTGTTCATGCTGACGGTTTCAGTACCAGAGTTTTGGGAACTGTATTTAAAATTACCCAGACCGGCAATGACAAGGCGGTAGATCTTTATGAAGGCAAAGTGGCGGTGTCTTATGCAGGAACTCCGGTAACTTTTCTCAAACCTCATCAGAAATGGACAAATTTCGGACTTGCAAGGACTTCAGCGGTTATTTCAATTAAAAAACAAAACAGGTATCATTATGATCCGATGCCTTCATTATTATCTCTGAGTTTTAATGATGTAGCCTTAAAAGAGGTTGCCGGAGTTTTACAGAAAAACTACAATATTCATATCATTTATCCAAAAGAATTGGCAGAAAAGAAAATAACTGCTGATTTCACAGGTGGAAATACGGATGAAAATATCGAAGCACTGGCATTTATACTGGGGGCTGAGGTTGTCAAACAAAATCAGACCTACATCCTGAGAAAATAGCCTGTAATCATCATTGAAAAACTGGTAATAAGATAATTTAAATTAAAAAGAGAGCGAAAAAAATGAAAAGTTTGAAATGTGGACTTACGATCGCAGCAATATTTTTTATTGTAAAAGCTGAAGCACAGGAATTATCACAGAAAGTGTCGTTTTCTGTTCCTGCCGGAAAGCCTTTGGTCGAAGTACTGGAAGAATTTGCCGGTAGAACGGGAATGCGGTTGGCGTACTCTAAAACAGATATTAAAGAAATAAAAATAAAAGCTGTAAAATGTGAAAATATCCCTGTCAGTGAATGTCTGAAAAATATTACTTACGGACTTCCTGTGGTTTACCGTCTTCGTGGAGATCTTATTTCAGTCAAATATGAAGGATCGGATATTTCTGTCACAGGAAACGGGAAAATCTCAGGAAAGATCGTTGACGAAGTGGGCAGTCCTGTAGCAGGTGCCGAAATCAGCATAGGCGGAAAGAATACAGTCACCGACAATAACGGGGATTTTACCATTGAGCTTCCTTCGGGGGTCTATATGCTTACTGTAAAGTCTCCGAAATATAATACGCTACGTGTAGAAAAACTGACAGTCGTTACCAATGAGACCAACAGGGTTTCATTTTCAATAAAATCAATTTCTGATAAAATATCAGAGATAAAAGAAGTTGTCATCACAGGTACCCGTAAGGCAGATACCCAGGCAGGATTACTCGCTTTACAGAAAAAAGCAGCCCAGATGAGCGACGGGATCTCCGCAGAACAGATTTCCAAAACTCCCGATAATGATGTCGGAGGGGTGTTGAAAAGAGTGACGGGAATTACAACAATTAATAATAAATATGTTGTGGTACGGTCAATGGGAGAACGCTGGAATACAGCAGCCATGGACGGGATCAGCCTTCCCAGCACCGAAGCATATAACCAGAACTTTTCCTTTGATATTATTCCTACATCCATGGTAGAAAGCGTGATTGTAAGTAAAACAGCCACTCCCGATATGAATGCCAATTTCGCAGGTGGATATGTTGAGGTGAGAACCAAAGATATTCCTAATGAAAACTTTACAACGGTAACTGTAGGGACTTCCTATAATGATCAGGCTACTTTTAAAGATTTTCTTACCCGCCAGAGGGGAAAATATGATTATTTCGGATATGATGACGGAACAAGGGATTTTCCGATGGGATTACAGGCAATGAACTGGACGAATCCTCAGTTTTTTGAACAGTCAAAACAGTTTGTCAATGACAATTTTACCAACTACAGGACCAGGGCGGATCTGGGATCGAATATGCAGCTGGCATTAGGAAGGACTTTCGGATTAAAAGATAATAACAAATGGGGATTTGCCGGTGCTCTGATTGTAAGGAATGAGCAGAACAAACTGCAGATTGATCATACCGGAAGAGGAAACTGGCTTGATACCACTCAGCTGATCAATGACTGGCAGACCACCGGAGAGGCACCTGTAAAATTTTATGATTTTAAAAATCAGGGAGCTTCCTACAACTATAATTCTACAGTGGCAGGAATGATGAACTTTGGTCTGCAGTTGGGTAAAAGCAGGTTTTCATTCCGGAACTCCTACACTCACATTTATGACAATACAGTAACGAGAATTACAGGCTGGAATGAATATACCGGAGGAAGCGGACTGCCGGCCAATGCAGAATCAGCTTACCATTATTTTTACAACGGAATTATTCCGGATAACGATCCTGAACAGATAAAATCGCTCGACAGGCCTTATACAGATAATGCGAACTATCCCATTTATCAGACTCTGTTACAGAATAAACTGGAAGGAAATCATAAAATAGGAAATACTATTATTGACTGGTTTGCAGCAAGAACAAATGTAGCCTCTGATACCAAAGATTATACCCTGCATCACACCCTATATAATTTTATCGGAAACGAGATCATCGCATTTCATCAGGCAAATAACTCATCCAGTGACTTTGCGAGAGGGTATATCCAAAACAGGGAGACTGATTACAATTACGGCGCTTCTTTCAAATGGAATCTGAACACCGGAAATTTTAAAAATGATATCAAAGCAGGGTATGCCGGAGCATCGAAAAACAATACCAATATTCAGCAGAAGTTTTTGCTAAGAACGGATGAATCAAACGGAGCCCCCAATACAGTACCGCTGCAGGGACTGCTTTCTGACTGGTTTGATGGTTCTCACTACGTTCCGGGTGGAATAGGGTGGCAGACCAGGCCGCTGTATAATGATGAAAAATATGAGGGTGAAGTAGATCAGCATACCGGTTATGTCATGTTTGACAACCGCTGGAAAAATAAATTCAGACTGGTTTGGGGATTGAGAGCAGAATATTTCAGGTATCATCTGATTTCCCAGCAGCTTGACCCCAGTGATCCGCAGAATGTAAATAAAGTTCCTGTTGAAGACAAGCCCTGGCAGTTTATGCCTTCTGCCAATTTTACCTACAGCCCGACGAATAAAATCAACGTAAGATTAGCCTACAGTAAAACCGTGATACGTCCCCAGTTTAACGAACGTACAGGACTGCCCTATTTTGATCCCATTGCCAACGGTTTGATCTACAATACAGAGATGGTTTCTTCCGTCGTCAATAACGGTGATTTTAAATTTGAATGGTTTCCGGGGTTAGGTGAAATATTTTCGGTCGGCCTGTATTATAAAAATATTGAAAGACCCATTGAGAGAGAAGGATATATTTCCAACGAGGGAAATTTATACCTCTACAATGGTAACTCTAAAAATGCAAAATTAAAGGGATTTGAAGCTGAAATCCGGAAAAATTTAGGATTCGCAGGAATAAATTCTTTTTTCGAAAAACTGTTCATAAGCGGGAATTTTACGTACAACGATACGAAGGTTATTGCTTTTAAAAACAGGGAAAAGACACAGGATACCGATGATACGTATGAAGTAGACAGACCCCTCTACGGGCAGACCCCTTACGCTTACAATATAGGTCTGATGTATGACGGGGAAAGATTGGGAGTGAGCTTTTTATATAATGCCAAGGGAGATCAGTACATCACCGTGGGATACGGTTATAACGGTGAAGAAATACAGCGGCCTTATGCAGTTGCAGATGCACAGGTTTCCTATAAATTTTTTAAGAACAGGAATTTAGAAGTGAAGTTTAATGCTAGAAACCTGTTTAACAGAGTAAAAGAGTTTTACAATAATTATAATTCTTATTCTGTCTCAAAAGGAGGAAACTTACAGACAGAACGGGAAATGCTTGACCTTCTGCCTGGAGCAACCGATAAATATGATAAAAACATTGATAAGATCTTATTCCGGGCATACAGCGGCAGAATCTTTGGGCTGACGGTGAATTATACTTTTTAGAAATATTATAAAAAACAGGAAAAGAGCTCATAAATGCAACGTACAGGTTTCGGCAACCTGGCACCGGATCAAAGTACTGCTGATGATGCGCGCCATCAGTAGGGATTCAGGGAAAAACCGACGCTGATCTCTTCCCGAATATCAGTGACAGGCACAGGGAACTTTTCATTGCGGCTCCTCCCGTAATGAAGAGTGGAAAACCAACCAAATCGCAGAAATACAGAGGCGGGTATTTCTAAATATTAAAATACATCAGGCTTAAAAAATCACCCTGATCATTTAAAACTTTAACAATGAAAAAATTAACTTTAATCGCAGCAGCAGTATTATCACTTACAGCATGTCAGAACGATTCTCTGACAGATTCTTCAAACGCTTTTGAAATGAAGCCTACTTCAGCGGAATATATTACTGCATCTTCACTGCCAGTAACTACGGTAAGCGGAAACATTACGACCAATACAACCTGGAGCGGAGTTGTAGAGATCGATGGAATTGTTGCTGTGAAAGATGGCGCTACATTAACCATCCAGCCGGGAACATTTATCAAAGCTAAGCCGAATGCCATCGGTGAAGGTTCAGGGATCCTTGTCATTACCAAAACAGGTCACATCAATGCTACAGGTACGGAGTCTCAGCCAATTATCTTTACAAGTTACAGATTACTTGACGGAAACGAAGACACGACAGCAGTGCCAGGAGATTTCGGGGGAATCGTTTTATTGGGTGATGCTCCTACAAACGTTCCTACAACCACTACCGTGGAAGGATTAAGCGGTGCTGATTACCAGTTTGGGGGAAGCAATTCCACTCATAATGCTGGTACGGTAAAATATGTGCGTATTGAGTTCGCAGGTTATGATTTCGTAGGTGCCAATTCAGGGAATGAAGTGAATGCTCTGACACTGGCAGGGGTTGGAAGCGGTACTGTTTTAGATCACATCCAGGTTTCTTACGGTCAGGATGATTCTTTTGAATTCTTCGGAGGAACAGTGAATGCGACTAATTTGGTCTCTTTTGCAGCAGAGGATGATAACTTTGATTTCGATAACGGATATACAGGAACGATTACCTGTGCCCTTTCTCTGGCAGACCTTAATTCTTCGCATACAACAAGCGGTGGGGTTTCTGATACCAACGGAATAGAGCTTGACAATAATGCAGGTGGTACCACTACGCCATTGACGACTCATCCTGTGATCAACAATCTTACCATCGTTGGGACAAGAACCAATTCACTTCTTTCTTCTCCGTTTTCAGGACCGGTTTATGAAAATGGGATCCATATCAGAAGAAACGGTAAATTAACTCTGAATGATGCAGTTATTACCGGATATCCTACAGGGATCAGGGTAGAAGGTTCAGGTTCGGAATTATCTTCTGCATCTGCGTACAGCTCGATCAAAGTACACGGATTTACAACCGCTGTTACAGGGTTGGGTACTTCGGGAATTCCTGCTTCTAACTTACTGGTAAGCCCTACGGCTGATGCTTTTGGAATGTCAAGTCCATTCTTCAGTTTCGGCTGGAACGTTTCTCCGAGAAACTGTGGGAACTTCCAGGGTACCTGGACAAAATATGATTTCTCTATTGTAGAATAACAGGCTTTAAAATGCAGGGATGGTGATAATGGCCATTCCCTGCTTTTTTATCTGAGACAACAAAAATTAATAATTGGTATTATGAAAAAATTAGTTTTATTTTCTGTTTTATTTTTATCGCAGTCTATTGCTGCGCAGTATCCCGTATGGATCAACTCTTTTAATACCCCTGCGGATTTACAGGGCTGGACTTTCCAGGATATCAACGGCAACGGCAACGGATGGATCCAGGGTCAGAATATTTATCATAACGGGACAAATTTAGTGTATGGAAACTCCGGAGTTCTCCGTCATTCCATCAATCTTGTTCCTACAGGGAATGCAACCGGTTTTGCTACAGAAAATGACTGGGTCATTTCTCCGATGATCGATCTTTCCAATGCCGGCGGAACACTTACATTGGCAGGTTATGTTGGAAGACAGAGATCTACAAACGCCAATGTAGGAAGGGATATTTATATTTATGTAAGTACGGCCCAGAAACCGGTACCGGAATTATCTGATTTTGTAGAACTGGCAACAGCTGCGCAGAATGCAGGAGGGGCAACCTATAAGTTCAGTGCCACCAGTGCCAATTTGCCGACCGATCTGACGCAGTTTGCGGAGTGCCTGGTAAATATTTCAGCTTTTGCAGGCAAAAAGATCTACATCGGCTTATGGTCAAACAGAATTTCATCCGGTGCAGCGGTTAATTCTCAGAATATTAACATTGATGAGATGGCGATTTTTGCTTCAGTCTTAAAGACGCAGGAAGCAAAAGATGTGAAAAACATAACTAAAATAAAAGAAAATCCTGTGGCAAACTCCCTGGAATTACAGCTGAATCCAAAACTGAAGGAAAATACAACGACCGTTTCTGTCTACAACATGACCGGACAAAAAGTTTTAATGACCAGGTATTCAAAAAATATAAATGTAAACGTACTGACGGAAGGGATTTATTTTGCTGAGATATCCGATGGTACAACCACCGAAAGACTGAAATTTATTAAAAAATAACCACAATCCTTCAAAACAGGGATTCCCATGAAAGCTTCAATAAAGCATTCTTCAATGTAGATTTTTATAATTAAGCAATTGCCCTGTGCTGTTTTGGGCCTGGGCAATTTTATGCGTTCAGTTACTTTACAATTAAATTAAAAAAAAGATGAAACCTATTTTATCCCTTTTCCTGTTCACCGTATTTTTTTCGTGTACATCCGAAAGTGCTTTAGAACCTTACGACAAAGCACAGATGGCAGCTGAGGTCAATATAAAAGGATATTCAAAACCGGATGTAATTCAGTTGAGGCTTAACGGAAATCCTGTACCGATAGCCGGTCAATCTTCCTATACTGATAAAGTGGAAACGCAGATCCAGTTTGTGATCGATGAAGGAGAGACTGACGAGCTGGGAATCTATAATCATCAGACAGGAGCCCAGATAGCCCGATATACGATCACATATGATAATTTTAAAGAATATAAAAATCTGTCTTTTTTTAATTTACCCGGAATTTTCTTAAAAACGTATGCTGTAAAACCCCAGGTGAATTTAGGAAAAGTAGGTTTTGAATTTATTTTCCCCAATCTCGGAGAGTTTTCAGGATCATCTTTGGAAGGAGTAAAAGGGATTCTGAAAAGAGACAATGGAACAGTGCTTGCGGAATTTGACAACATCGGGAAAAAAGATTTTACCGCGGTCAAAATATACAGTTTCTTCAGTGCCACAGCACCGGTTTATTTAGAACTGTATAAACCGGGAACGACTGATCCTTTCACCGGTTCAAACAGTATTAAGGTAACTTTAAAGCAGGATATAGGAGCCAATATGATCGTACTGCAGGAGAAAATGGAGAATGGGGTATGGGTGGTAAAAGGCGATATTGATGTTGCGGACTATTTATAAAATCATGACCGGTTTATGAAAAATTCTTTAAAAATTCAGTTGCTGATCTTATTTGTTTTTTCAATGGCAGCCCTGTCATGTAACCGTAGTGAAGATGATGCTCCGGATTTTCCTGAAGGAAGTACAGAATCTGTCAACCTTTGGGTGCAGGACAGTATGAGACGGTATTATCACTGGGCAGATCAGATGCCTGTAAAACCTGATTATCATCTTCCGGTTAAAGATTTTTTTAAAAGTTTACTGGTTCCCCAGGATCGCTTTTCTTTTATCGTCAATACGGCAGATTCATCCACATATCCGCTCTCTGTCCGGAATATGTATGGTTTTGACTACACTGTCCTGCAGCTGGAGAGCGGTGAAGTGGTGACCGTGATTAAGCTTGTTCTGAAAAACTCGCCTGCCTCTAATGCAGGACTCGATAGAGGAATGGTTATCAGAAAAATTAACGGGCAGACCCTCACGGCTTCCAATGCCGAACAGCTGACTTCGTCCCTTGCAGGTCAGACCGTTCTTGGATTGACGGTAGGGCATTGGAATAACGGATCGGTCACTGACGAAAAAAATATCACTGTATATTACGGTTATTCATTTGAGCAGCCACTGATCTCAAAGATTTTCGAAAAAAACGGTAAAAAAACAGGCTATTTATATATTTATGATTTTCCTGACGGAATGACTTCTGCACTGAATCAGAAATTCAGCGAATTTAAATCTTTCGGGGTACAGGAATTAATTCTGGATCTCCGTTATAATTTTGGGGGTTCGGTTTCGTCTGCAGCGGCACTCTGCGCTCTGATACCTGCCGGAATTTCTGCTGACTCCCAGTTTATCACCTACAGAGGCAATAAAAACGGAGGAGAGGTCAAAAGAACATTTTCCCAGCAGATCGCCTATCAGTCCAATGCTCTTGATTTTAATACGCTTTATGTGAATTCCCTGGGATTAAACAAAGTATATATCCTTACTTCACGGAGTACGGCTTCTGCTTCTGAAATCGTCATCAACAATCTTAAACCTTATCTGCAGGTCATTCAGGCAGGGGATGTTACTTTAGGAAAAGACATGGCCGGATTTGTGATAGAAGATAAACGGAAACCTAAAAAAATCACATGGCAGATTCACCCTGTGATCTATAAAGTTTTCAATGCCAGTGGGGGCGGAGATTACGTGAATGGGATTGCACCGCAGATGTCTGTAAATGAATTCAGCAGTTTACCATTGCGTCCACTGGGTGATGCAGATGAGGTTTTGCTGTCTTCGGTTTTAAATAAAATTTATTCAAAATCGGTGAATACGGAAATAAAAGAGGAAAAAGTGAAGATCCTGTTTCAGAGTGAAGCTTCTGCTGCCGGTTTTTCAAAACCGAATTTTAAATAGACGGAACAGATTCATGCAGGATTACATTTAAAAAATAGATGTTAAACTTATATCCTTAAGGTCAGTTCTGTTTTTTTATCAAAGCATTAAGTAAAATAATAGGTTCGTATCTATTTTATAACTATTTTTATAGTTATAAATTACAATACTATACTCAATGAAAATTTTTACTTTATTCATGATGACTCTGCTCTTCAGCCATTCTGTTTACGGCCAAAATTCAGGTTTTACCTATAAGGATTTTGAATCGCAGGTATTAGCATTCAGACCACAGAAAAAGCAGCATATTACCCAGCAGAGATTCGATTACGCATGTATGGTGCTTGCAGAAACAAAGAAAGCAACCAAAAACAATCCTTCAGAATTTAATCTCGCTGATTATTTCAACATTACGTGTGCCTTCCTCAATCTGGAAGCGGATGATGATGCTCTGAATATCGCATATAAGAAATTTGTATCGCTGGAAGGGAGCTGTGAATATCTGCAGTCTTTTAAAGCAAGAGTTGATCAGAACAGTATTTATGACAGGATAAGATCACGCTATACAGCCGATCTGAAGAATTGTGACAACCCTAAAAAAACAGCCGGTCAGCCGGAACAGAATCATGCAGAAACAAAAGTATCCCAAATCACAGGGATGATGAAGGAGATACTGCAGCGCGACCAGAAGTTCAGAACAACAGCACAGCCCGGGCAGGATTGGGCAGTACAGCAAAAACCACTCGACATCAGAAATCAGATGCTGATTGATTCACTTTTCAGTAAACATAATGCATATATCGGAAAGTCGGTCGTAGGAGAGAAGTACCGGAGTGTGATGTGGATTGTTATTCAGCATTCTGACATTAATATGATGGAACGGTATTTACCTTACATCAAAGAAGCCGTCCGATCCGATGAGCTTCCTGAGGCCAATCTGAAAATGTTAATTGACCGGATATATGCAGTCAGATCCAAAGTACAGATTTTCGGAACTCAAAGCCACATCCCGATGGCGGACAAAAAAATAATCAATGCTGTCATGAAAGAATATGGAATAAAGTAACCGGAAATTTACAGAAAGCAGAATTTGAGTGCGTAAATAATTTTTAAAAAAAATATTTTGTTTAGTTTCCGATAAAATAGTATTTTTAAACTTCAAAACTAAAACCATGCTCAGAAAAAAACGATCCTCAATTATTGAGGGCTATAGGTGCTTTCGTAGATCTTCATGCCTGAAAGCTCAATCTTCCATCATTTCCTGTCTTTTTCCATCGTCCCGTTGAAGGGTTTTTATGCTGGAAAAAACTTTAAAAGAAAACCGATCTGCGATATACATTGACCGTATATCGTGTATAGGCATGTCTGTCATCAACTACAAAAACTAATAACCATAAAACCACTGTTTCATGAAAGTAACACTGCTTAACATGATCGAGATATTACAGAAATATCTCCCTCAGGACAATATGCCTGAAATATTGTTTGATTCGCCTTTAACAAATCAGGAATACAATGATAAAAGGCAGATCTTTAATACCTATTACCAGTTTAGGCCTACGGCCATTATATTCTGTACCAACACGGTACAGGTCTCGGAGGTCATTAAATGTATCAGGGAATATAAGTACACTGGCCCCCTTAGAGTCCGTTCCGGAGGCCATGACCATGTAGGGGAATGTTCGGCAACAGATGCCCTTGTCATTGACCTGTCAGAAATGAAAGGGGTTGATATCGAGGCAGAGCTTAATTATGCAACTATTCAGCCCGGTATTATGTTCATCGACCTCATCAAACAGATGAACGCCAAAAACGTGGGACTGCCGCATGGCACCTGCTATTCTGTACGTATTGCAGGATTTACCTTCGGCGGCGGATGGGGACCGTGGACCAGACAGAAAGGAATGGGATGCGAGAGCCTTGCCGGTGTTACCATTGTATTGGGTGACGGCTCGTACCGGACCATCCTCGATAATAAGCTTATCCCTGAATATGCAGGACATCCGGTGGCAGATCTTAATGAAGAAGACCGCAGACTTTTGTGGGCTTTACGCGGAGGTGGTGGAATGAGTTACGGGATTATCACTGAACTCATATATAAAACGTTTACCCTGCCGGATTACACGACTAAATTCACCGTTGCCTGGGATAAGAAACATTGTCATGATATGCCTCCTGCTGTTAAAATTCTTAAACGTTGGGAAGAACTAATAGAGTATAACGAAAACCCTGACCTGCTCGGTACCAATCTGAAAGTGGTTGCAAAATTCAGAGATGCAAAGGATACAGCCCCTGTAGAGGAATCTCTGCATGACTGCTATTTCTACGGATACTACATGGGCAGCAAAGAGCAGTTCCTGAATCAGCATGATTTTGAAAAAAATCTGAGAAAAATCATTCATGAACATTGGTTTCCAAGGGACTTGTTTGGTCACTACATCGTTAATTGTGAAGACAGTATTAAAGCGGTTTTATCCAACAATGTTACCAGCGGTGCCGATAAACTCACCGCTTTATCTGATGAAAACAGGCAGGATTGGAGCATATTTTCAGCCTGGGACAGAATAGTGAAATGGGATACCGTTCATAATCAGCATCCTCTGCTGGAGAGCATATATAATACTGATGCTCTGCCTCATCATTTCCAGGCTATCCCACCTGAAATAGATAATCCTGCTCCCCATAAAATCACTTCAAGGTTTGCCAGGGTTACAGATGATCAGGAACTTGCCTCGCAAAGGAGAATAAAGCTGATAGAAAGTCTTGAGTCACACCTTTTGGTTACTGAAGGTGAAAAGCAGGGGATGAATACCTATTTTACCTTGGGAGCTATGACGGGAAGCTATTACCGTGATTATGATTTTGAGGCAAACCAATTTCCGGAGGGAAGCTCTTTTGCGTATAAAAAATGTTTCTACACGATCCAATATCAGGCTTGGTGGGACAATGACGGTAAGGAAAATCCTAAAGTACAGCCCTACGTCAACCGTGCTATAGACTGGCTGGAGGTCTGCAGGAATTATGAGATACCGGCAACCTACGGCGCATTCATCAGCTTTAAAGACGACAGTATCCCGACACCTGTCTATTTTCAGGAAAGTTATGAGAGGCTTAAAGAAATAAAAAGGAAATACAGTAAAGATCCGCACAATATGCTCAGCAGCAGAAAAACGATCATCTGATAGAATAGATACCTTCTGAAAGGTGGATGTAAGCTCTTTATAAAATTGAATAAGATCATTAAATTTAGGTTTTTATACAGCAGATTTGCTTCTGTCATTAATCAGGAAATGGATCCGGTAGGTGGAGAATATTCAAGATGTACAGCTTCTGAGATGCTTATATAAGAGACTCTTTCGGTAAAATAAAACTCAAAAAATTACACTAATAACCAAAAACATACTTATTATGTCTGAAATCAAACAAGTAATCATCCACCCGGCGATAGGAGTTGCCAGGATAGGTAACAGCCCGGAGGAATATTTCCTTCTGCCGGATCTCATCAACGAACCAATCACCGATCCCGGTAACTTCAGGGACAGCGAGGGGCGCATTAAACGTCAGGCAGCCCGTTTCCGACTGTATGGGGCAGACGCGGAGGGTAATATTATCAGGGAACTGACGGCAGAAGATGGTGACATCACCTGGACCGTGCACGTGGCAAATAAGAAGGCTGCCTGGTACAATTTCGACCTTGCCCTGGATATCCCTCAGGCCAGAGGTGCTTTCTCCGGATATGCACCGGTTGAAAGTAAACTGCGCAATCTGGCCGTCAGCGATGCTGACCGTTCAAGGCTCGTTATTGATGGAGGGGTGGTAACGATCTCGGGAATTAATACCAATCCCGATGGCAATGACAGGGACTTTGCTTTTGACAAGAGTACTTTTTATTCGCCGGATGGGAAAGATACCCCTGTTTACCTTGGTGAGCTGCGTACGGACAGCAACGGCAGCCTGCTTTTCCTGGGTGGTTACGGTCTGTCTGCATCCTATGACAATGAGCGTGCAGTTACCTTTGCCAATAATGACACCTGGCATGACGATGTTTCGGACGGGCCGGTTGATGCAAAAATCAAGCTCAAAACAGGAGAAGTACTGGAAGCTGCCGGATCATGGGTACTTACCGCACCACCTGATTACTCTCCGGGCATACAGGCATTTGTAACGGGGTATGACCTCCTGGCACAGACCGCTGCGGATATGGGGCAGTCTGTAATGCCGGAAGTTCCGGAATTCTGGGAGCATATCTATCCGATGCTGGAACGTATGCCGCTCAACGGCTGGGTCAATGGCGGTATTTTTAAGCAGAATGGCTGGGGAAGTCCGGGTAATCTTTCGACGCCTGAAATGGTGGCCAAACTTTCCAATGCTTCCGATCAGTATTTTGAGCTGCGCCAGGCAATTTTTCGCCAGTTCCGGAATCCTGATTATGTAACCATGCAGGCAGAACTTTTTCCACCCGTGTATGGTGACGGGCTGCAGGCTTTCAAAAGTACGGATACCGATCCGCGTAATTTCATGGCCGTTGTGCCGTTCCAGTATGAATACCTGCAGCAATGGGCGAATGGTAATTTCACGGTAGGAACCAAACCGGGAACCAGGAAATGGAACGATATCACTCCGGCAGAACAGGCTGCATATCTGGACCGTACATCGCTTGATGAGACCATTGGAGGGCCCTTTCATCCCGGGTGCGAATTTACCTGGCCGATGCGGCAGCCCATCATGTATTCGTCACCATTCCGGATCAAGCGCCGTTCCGATGATCCACTGACTTACGGTCCTGTACTCAATTCACAGATCGCACTGAAGGCCGGCGGACCTTTGGATGGCTCGGCTGCCGGAGATATCACCAAATGGATGGCGGTACCCTGGCAAACAGATACTTCAAGCTGCCTGAGTGGTTATGTAGGTATTATGGGGCAGTATGTACCAACTTTCTGGCCGGTCCGGGTACCTAATGATGTGCTTACTGAAGCTGATTATGAAATCATGATGAATGAAAGTGCCAGCCTGGAAGAGAAGAATGCTGCCTTCAGCAATCGGGTAAAGTGGCTGCGTGGGATCGTGTATCAGTACGGTTATCCTCCGAAAAGGGTAAGCCCTTCCACCAACGGAATCAATGATTTTATCACGAAATGGCCTGATGTGGGTATTCTTATCCAGAAAGAAGGGAACGGTGATGCCAACTTCCCCGATAAGATGTGGGTAGAAAACGGAAGAACCATAGGAGAAGGACATGTTGCCGCAAAAGCAGTGCTGACGGATACTCCGGAGCAGGAACAACCAGCTGAAGATACAGGATACTTATGGATGGTAGAGCGTGCTGAAAAAAGAAAGAAAGGATGATATCGGACGTGCTGATTATAGGTAACGGCCCTGCCGGGTTGGCATCGGCAATCACTTTGCGGCAGCATGGTGCATCGGTAACCGTAGTGCATCGGTCCGCCGGTGCACCGGCTTTCCGGGCCGGGGAAAGCCTTGCTGCTTCTGCCCGGTACTCCCTGATGGAACTTGGCTTATGGAATGACTTTTCAGCTGCAGGGCATCCACCCTGTTATGGGAACTCTTCCTGCTGGGGTGATGACCGGCTGTCATTTTATGATTTTATTCAATCTCCGTCCGGAGAGGGTTGGTATGTCAATCGGGAGTCTTTTCAGTCTATGCTGTTTCAAAAGGCAGTAGCGAGCGGAGTCAGGTTCGTTGAAACCGACCGTGCTTTCGCAATTGCAAGGGAAGGGATGTGCTGGAAATACACGGAGGGAGATTCACACTTCACGGCCGCTAAAATAATTGATGCCAGCGGCAGGAACAGCTGGCTGAGCAGGCAGCTTGGCATAAAACGCATCCGCAGGGATCATCAGGCAGCGGTGGTCAGCCTGCTGACTTCTTCTCAGCCGCTGAAGAATCAGCAAAGCCTTACCGAAGCAGTTTCCCACGGCTGGTGGTATGTTGCAGATGCCGGCGAGGGAAAGGTAATTCGTGTTTTTTTTACCGATCCTGACCTGCATGACCGTGCAGACTGGATAGATCCCTTATACTGGAGCAGGAAAAGCATGGAGACCCGCTTTGTAAAGCATCGGGCACCAATAAACCGTTACAGCGATGTATTGCCTCCCCAATATACTTCAGCAGGAAGCCATCACCTGGAATTGTATGCTGGTGAAGGTTGGCTGGCGGCGGGAGATGCTGCCTGTGCGTTTGATCCACTGTCATCCCATGGTATTGCTTTTGCGCTGCGCAGTGGCATTGATGCAGGACTTGCTGCAAAGGATGAACTGTCGGGTATTACGGCAGCCGGGACCGATTATCATCAGAAGATCCAACTCGCTTTCAGCATGTACGAAAAGCAACGTACAGAACTCTACCGCAGAGAGACCCGCTGGAATGATTATCCTTACTGGATAAGAAGACAGCAGGAACAAAAACCAGTAATTGCTAAGGCAGTATGATCATAGAATAAAAAAATCCTGAAAGCTATTGATTTTCATGTTAGGATATTTATTCAGTATCAAAGTTATCAGGACATAAAGATTAAAAACAACAATTTAACAAGAATTAAAACATGAATTATTCAAGCGTACTAAAACCAGCGAAAATTTTAAACCTACGCTCATTAAAGGAATTGGAAAACAGCCTTTATCTTATCAGAAACAGTGATACTGACTATTTCAGTAGGAAAAGGCCAGAAAATAACTACGACCGTGTTATTGTCTCCCTGGCTACATCAGATGTTAATATCCAACCCTGTATAAGACAGGTGATCTGTATCAATAGAGGAAAAAGATACAATGATTACCAGTCATTTGTGATTGAACCTAAAACAAAATCAATGGGGATTGTGGTTATTATGATTAAACTTGAGGAACAGCAGAGTCTATTCTGCAATGTAAGAATTCTTCCATTTAGCAGCCTCAGTGATATAGCAGAACCAGAGAACGACTCTCAATTTCTTACCGTAAATCTTGAAAAATCAAAATGTATCTTGAAAACAGATATTACAATCGTAACATCCAATACGGGAGAAGCCTTATATGCAGTTCATAATGTAGATGTGAATGCAGTATCCAATCTTATAACCCGGGATGAAATTGTCGAACTGAAAAGAGAACTTGAATTTCAGGGGTCGAAATTAATGGCTCATTATTTCCAGGAAGTGTTAGACATCATTATTAATGAAAATTCTACAAGTCAGGGAAAATTACCTCTTATTCATGATGAATATTCATTGAATATTCCTGATTATCAGTCGAAGGAAATGATTTCAGCCAATGCTATTTCAGGATGTTTAATGTTGGAAATCACCGGAAACTATGTCATTAACGATCTCAACAGGGACTGGAAAGCTGCAGGAGCGTTTATTGGCTATCTGCTTTAGGGTATGAAATTTTATTACTCTTAACAGTTTATCGGCTTTGATCAGAAAAACCGGTAAGTCCTCGGGCAATTAAGATGATAATACAGGTGAATTTGGAAAATGTTTTGTAACAACAAATGCACTTAAAAGGATAGTTGCTGTTTCAGGAGTCCTGGAAGCTATAATTGGACTCAAAGATTTTAAAATTTCAGTAAATTGACCAGTTGACAGCTTCAGCGGATTATAAATTGCATTAATCAGGTCTGGGAAACTTAAAAATTCTTTTGACCTGATTAGTCTTATGTCCTGCAGAGCCGATTACAAATTATTTTTTTGAAATGCTGTATGATTAATTCAAATTTCTGTACTCATTCGGAGTATAACCAACCCTTTGCTTAAACAATCTCGTAAGATGCTGCGGATATTTAAACCCCAAATCATACGCAATCTGACTGATAGACTTATCAGCATCAAAAACTCTTTCCTTCGCAACATCAATAATTTTATTCTGGATGTATTCCTGCGCTGTTTTCCCGGTTTCTTTTTTAATTAAATCACCAAAATAATTAGGAGACAGATTAAGCTCATCCGCACAGTAAGCGACAGATGGCAATCCGAAACTGTTTGGTTTTTCTGAAGTAAAATAGCTGTTCAGCAATTCTTCAAATTTCTCAAGGATCCCTTTGTTGACATTTTCTCTCGTGATAAACTGTCGGTCATAAAATCGCTCACAATAATTCAGGAAAAGTTCGATGTTGGAAGCAATCAGTTTCTTGCTGTGTTTGTCCACAGACTGCTCAAGTTCTGACTGAATTTTAGCAAAACATTCCAAAACCAGCTGTTGTTCTTTTGAAGATAAATGCAACGCTTCATTATTCTGATAACTGAAAAAACCATACTCAGAAATACTTTTGGCAAGCGGAGTTCCTTTAATTAAATCCGGATGAAAAACCAATCCGTGTCCCATCGGCTGATAAATGTCAACTTTATTTTCAACATCCACAACCTGTCCGGGAGACACGAAAACCAAAGTTCCTTCCTGATAATCATAAGTTGCCCGACCATATTTTAAATCGCCACATTTAACGTCTTTCAGAAAAATGCAGTAGAGATTGAAATTCATTTTAGAACCTGTTCTCCTGTGAGCCTTTGAGAAATCAATCACGCTTACCAGAGGATGCAGAGTCTCGTGATTATTAAATTGATTATAATCATTAACGGTTTCAAAATTGACAGAATTACTCATAGCATTTTCATTTTCTTATACAAATCTAAATATAAAATGAATGCCTTTTCACTACCACTTAGCATATCTGTAATATTGGTAGGTAATTCCGTAATTCATCTACACGATGGTTCGTCACAAGGACGGAAATTTGCATAGTAAGTTGATTATCCGGGTAATCGCTTTTTAATAACAAATTCTAAATTATGCAAAAAGTAATATTAAACAACGGTGTGGAGATGCCGGTTTTAGGTTTCGGCGTCTTTCAGGTTCCTGACTTGGCAGAATGTGAAAAAGCAGTGATTGATGCTATAGAAACAGGATACAGATTAATTGATACCGCCGCATCTTATGGAAACGAAGAAGCGGTAGGCAGTGCAGTCAGAAAAAGTGGAGTTGCGAGAGAAGAATTATTCATCACTACAAAACTTTGGATTCAGGATGCAGGCTATGAAAACACCTTGAAAGCGTTTGAAAAATCACTTAATAAATTACAGGTAGAATACCTCGATTTATATTTAATTCATCAGCCGTATGGTGACGTTTTCGGTTCCTGGAGAGCGATGCAGGAATTGTATTTTCAGGGAAAAATAAGAGCGGTTGGAGTTTCCAATTTTCATCCCGACAGAATTGCAGATTTAATTTCGAACGGTGGATTTACTCCGGCTGTCAATCAAATCGAAACGCATCCATTTCACCAGCAGATGGAAACACAGAAATTTCTTGAGGAAAATAAGATTCAGATTGAATCCTGGGGACCATTCGCTGAAGGTAAAAATGATATTTTCAAAAATGAAACTTTAACATCGATAGCTGCTAAAAACAATAAATCCGTGGCTCAGGTTATTCTGCGTTGGCTGACGCAAAGAGGTGTTGTGGCGATTCCAAAATCAGTTCGAAAAGAAAGAATGGCAGAAAACTTTGACATTTTTGATTTCGAATTATCAGCAGATGAAATGCAGCAAATTTCCAGTTTAGATACCAATGCAAGTTTATTTTTCGACCACAGGGACCCGGATATGGTCAAATGGCTGAGCGAGAGAAAACTGGATTTGTAAAATTGAGCCATCATTTAAAAAAAGTAAAATGGATAGGAGAGAAATTTTAAAAACCATCGGACTGGCCGCTGCCGGAACTGCACTGTTACCTTTTGAAAATGTAGCAAAAGCAGCAACATCAGATAGTAATAATCCAGGGGAAGACAAATATTTGCTTTCCGGTCGAAGGAAATTAGGAAAATCTTTAGAAGTTTCCAGTATCGGATTGGGAGTTCAGAATATGAGCCGTACCTACCAGACTACGATTCCGAACCGAAAAGAAATGCACCGGATTATTCAGAAAGCATTTGATAACGGTGTGACACTTTTTGATACAGCAGAAGCTTACGGACCTTTTGAATGCGAGAAAATCTTGGGAGAAGCCACTTCTTCTTTTCGCAATAAAATTGTCATCGAAACCAAATATGGCTGGAACATCGACCAGGAAACAGGAAAACGTTTGCCGGGATTGAACAGCAAACCGGAACATATTAAATTGGTGGTCGAAGGAATGTTGAAACGCCTTAAAACCGACAGAATTGATTTGTTGTATCAACACCGGGTAGACCCCAAAGTTCCGATTGAAGATGTGGTCGGAGCCATCAAAGATTTAATAAAAGAAGGAAAAATTCTGCATTACGGACTTTCAGAACCGGGCGTAGAAACCGTGAGAAGAGCGCATAAAATCCATCCTGTAACAGCGATTCAAAATGAGTATTCATTGTTGTGGCGCGGACCTGAACAGAAAATTATTCCGCTTTGTGAGGAACTGGGTATTGGTTTTGTTCCCTGGAGTCCGTTGGGCGTTGGCTTTTTGACCGGAGCTGTTGATGAAAATACCCGTTTTGCTCAAGGCGATATCCGTGGAAATGAAACCCGTTTTTCTCCCGAAAATATTCAGCAAAATTTAAAATTAGTCAAAGTTCTGAAAGAATGGAGCGAGAACAAAGAGGCGACGCCTGCTCAAATATCTTTGGCCTGGCTTCTTCATCAGAAATCCTGGATTGTACCGATTCCGGGAACGACCCAAATGTCGAATATGCTCGATAATTTAGGTGCGGATAAAATAAAATTCACCAATACAGAATTTAAAGAATTCAATACGGCAATTGATGCTGTAAAAATTGCAGGCGAAAGACTACCGCATTCCGTGCAGCAGTTTTCGGATGTAGAAGCACCGTTGAAAAAGTAATCACATTATTAAATTAATCAAAATAAAGAAGTAAAATGGAAACAGACATTCCAAAAATAAGCGCCTTTCCGACAGGCGAAAACAACACGGCATTCGAACAGTATTTTTCAGGGAAATCCTATCTGGCTGCGCTTACAAGTAACAGTGATTTGAATGTACCGATGGCCAATGTGACTTTCGAGCCGGGTTGCCGCAACAACTGGCACGCACATACAGGCGGACAGATTCTCATCTGCGTGGGTGGTTCGGGATATTATCAGGAAAGAAATCAGCCGGCCCAAAGATTGGAAGCGGGCGACATCGTGGAAATACCGGCGGATGTAGAACATTGGCATGGAGCAGCTCCTGACAGCTGGTTTTCTCACATCGGTGTCACCTGTAATCCTCAAACCAATAAAAATATTTGGCTTGAACCTGTAACTGATGAAGAATATAATAAAGCTGTGAAATAATATTGGAAAGTACCAGGTGAAATTTAATTTAAAGTCAAAAAATGAAAGTATTACTCTTCATAATAATCCTGTCAACAAGTTCTGCCTGTTCATTCGCACAGGAGAAAAAAGTGGAAACAATGGTCAAAAAAGAAGCAAAATCCGAAGAGGAAATCATCCGGCTTTCTAAAGATAAATGGGGCTGGATGTCTTCCAGAGATGTCAAAAAACTGGAGAAACTGTTTGATGAAAATTCGGTTTTCGTGCATATGGGCGGTTCATGGGGAAAGCAGCAGGAGCTGGATGTGATTAAAAGCGGCAGAATCTGGTACAAAAAAGCAGACATCCACGAAACATCTGTCAATATTATTGAGAACACCGCTATTATTCTGACCAATATGGATTTAACTGCTGTTGTTGGCGGAAATGAAGTAATCAATCCGTTTATCGTGACGGAAGTGTTTGTGAAAAAGAACGGAAGCTGGAAATTAGGTTCACTTTCATTCACCAAAACAATGACACCGGAAAAGAAATAAATATGAGAAATAAGACGTTACCATTTTTAAGTTTAATTTGTTTAATAATATTTTCGGGTACAGCTGTCCAGGCTCAGAAAAACACAGAGCGGAAACCTTTGATGATTGCAGAGCAGGGAAGTTTTGCCGTTGGTGGAACGGTTATCAAAAGCCCGGGAATATTCAATCCGCAAAAACCAACTGCCGAAGGACAGACTTTCCGTGGCGACCACGCTTACGTTTTTTATCAGATCCCTGTGAAAGCAAGGAAATATCCATTGGTGATGTGGCACGGAATCGGACAGTTCTCAAAAACCTGGGAGACAACTCCGGACGGACGTGAGGGTTTTCAGAATATCTTTTTGCGCAGGAATTTCCCTGTTTACATAATGGACCAGCCAAGAAGGGGAAATGCGGGAAGAAGTACCGTAGCATCTGCCATTGAACCTACTCCGGATGAGCAAAATTGGTTCAATGTTTTCCGTGTGGGATTGTGGCCGAAATATTACGATGGTGTACAGTTTGCCAAAGATTCTGCCACGCTGAATCAATATTTCCGTTCAATGACGCCCAATATTGGGACGATTGACAGTAAGGTGACCACCGATGCAGCATCAGCGTTATTCAATAAAATAGGAGCGGGAGTTTTGGTGACGCATTCTCACTCAGGGGGAATGGGCTGGTTGACCGCCATTAAAAATCAAAATATTAAAGGCATCGTTTCTTACGAGCCGGGAAGTGGTTTTCTGTTTCCTGAAGGCGAATTGCCCAAACCTATTGCAAGTTCTGCGGGTGCACTTGAAGCTTCTCCGGTTTCAAAAGAAGATTTTCTGAAACTGACCAAAATCCCGATTATCATTTATTACGGTGACAATATTCCTGAAAAATATTCAGAAAATTCAGGAGCTGACGGTTGGAGAGCACGATTGCAAATGGCGCGATTATGGCGCGACGCGGTTAATAAATATGGAGGTGATGTAACCGTTGTTCACCTTCCCGATGTTGGTTTGAAAGGCAATACGCATTTCCCTTTTTCAGATTTAAATAATCTTCAGGTGGCCGATTTGATGAGCCGATGGCTGAAGGATAAAAAATTAGATTAGTAACCTGTTGTGCATTTAGAAAAAATGATACAATAAATTAAAATTTAAAACTTTGTATTTCCTGATTAAACGAAGTGCCTTTGTTTTACCTTAATCTAAGGCAGTTTGCGGAACTTTTTGTTTAAATTAAATACAACGCTGAACAAAGATATTTGACATCAACACTCAAAATTTTATTCTGAACAAAGTCGTCTACACTTACTGAAGTAAAACAAAAATATAGATGCACATTATGCAATTAATCATTTAAATCACCTGTAATGCAGAAATTCGTCTTATTCATATTATCAATTCTATGTTTTTTTTCTTGCTCAAAAGCTCAGGAAACCGAACAGAAAGGATTATTAAAAGATAAAAAAGTGCTGATTGTTTATTTATCCCGAACCAAGAACACCAAAACCATTGGAGAGATCATTCAGAAAAATGCAGGTGGCGATTTGGTTGAACTTGAACTTCAGAATCCTTATCCGGAAAACTATAAGTCTATTGTAGACCAGGTTTCAAAAGAAAACGGATCCGGATTTCTGCCACCGCTGAAAACAAAGATCGAAAACATTGAAAAGTATGATGTCATCTTTATCGGTTTTCCCACCTGGGGAATGAAACTGCCGCCGCCGATGAAAAGTTTCTTGAAACAGTATGATTTAAAAGGGAAAACAGTCATTCCGTTCAATACCAATGCGGGGTACGGAATCGGAAGCAGCTTTGATACAGTAAAAGAACTCAGTCCGGGAAGTAAAATATTGGATGGTTTTACCATGAAGGGCGGGATTGAACGTGACGGGATTTTATTTGTAATGGAAGGTAAAAAGAGAATCGAGGCAGAAAAGAAAGTCAGAGAATGGCTGACCAAAATTGGTTTGCATAAAACAAAATAGTTGAAATGATATTTAAAGTAAAAGAAAAAATCAAGAGAATAAAATGTACAGTTGGCATCGTCTTACTGACGGGAATTTCACTGTTTTTCAATCATCTGAAAGCACAGCATATGTCAAGATCAAATTCATCATTAAATTTAAAAGATAAAAGCATTATCAGAATTTCTTCCTTCACCGCGCAGGGAAAACTGACTGCACTGAAAACATCTTTCAATGCAGGTCTTGATTCAGGCTTAACCATCAATGAAATCAAAGAAATACTTGTTCATTCTTATGCTTACTGCGGTTTTCCAAGAAGTATCAGAGGTTTGCAGACCTTTATGGGAGTTGTGGAAGAGCGAAAGACTAAAGGTATTAAAGATATTTCAGGAGCTGAAGCTTCGCCGATTGCCGATGACGAAACCAAGTATGAAAGAGGGAAAAAGATATTAGGTGAACTTTCGGGCACACCGCAACCCGATAAACTTTCAGAATATTCTGCATTTGCGCCTGCCATTGAAACTTTCTTAAAAGAACATTTATTCGCAGATATTTTTGAAAGAGATGTTTTGACATTTCAACAAAGAGAATTGGTGACCATTTCCATTATTGCTGCCATTGGCGATGCCGACCCGATGCTTCAGTCGCATTTGGGAATTTCTTTAAATGTCGGTTGGTCGCCTGAACAGTTGAACGAATTTATCAGTATTATTACTCCGACAATCAGTCAGGAAAAGTCAGCAGCAGCTGTATCTGTTTTGAAAGAGGTTTTGAAGAATGCTAAATCAAAATAAATAAAAAATAATGTTACAATATGAAAAACATACAATTTCTTGCGATTTTAAGTGCTGGTCTGCTTACTCTTACATTCAATCAGCTCAAATCGCAGTCTCAAATCCCGGATGGATCAGAATCTAAACCTCTTTTTGAAAAAGGCGAAAAAGTAAAGAACGAAAATTTTACCGGAACAGCTTACCTAAAAATGTTGGTAACGAATGACTCTGAAAATCCAATAACTGTCGGCAATGTCACTTTCGAACCGGGCTCAAGAAACCGATGGCATAAACATCCGGCAGGGCAGATTTTACTGGTTACCGATGGGGTGGGTTATTATCAGGAAAGAGGGCAGGCAAAGAAAATCCTACGAAAGGGTGATGTCATCAAATGTCCACCCAATGTAGAGCACTGGCACGGCGCAAGTGCTGACAGTCATCTTTCTCATCTGGCCATCGGAAACAGTGATAAGAAACCTGTAATCTGGCTATTGCCTGTGACGGATGAAGAATATTTGAAACCGTAAATTCCCTTTTCAACCATTCTGATTTTTGAAAAAGACACTATCCCACGAAGTGTGTAAGTTAAAAAGCTAAGGCTTGGATTTTATAATCTGAGCCTTTGGTGAAAATAAGCATAAATTGATTGATAGCAATAACCAATTTTTGGATAGGCATCGAACTTTTTTGTAGCTTCTTTAAAGTAAGATAAACAGATTTTAAAACTGCATCATCAGTCTGAAAAGACATTTTGTTTTCTTGTAATTTTGGATTTTACTGTTTAGATTTCAATTAAATTGCAGTAATCGAATTATCAGGAGTTTCTTTAAAAGGATTGAAATAGTGGATTAATTGTGATTTTCCACGTTTAATAGTTTTTTTAAAAAAAATTAAAATTTTCTTATGATATACAAATATGATTAGATCTCAAAAAACGATTGAGCTGAATCAGATATTTTTACTACAGAGTAAGTTCTACTTGATTCATTAAAACTTTCAGAACATTTTTCTTCACTCTGTAATCCTGAATTGTTTAGAATATATGAGCACTCATATGTTTTTTTACTCTCGTAATGCGTAAATTTGTATGTTATTTCTAAATACATAAAACCACATAAACATTGAAGAAAAATTTAAAATATACATTCTTGATAATTTTAGCTATTTCAATTTTTGGAATTGTCTATTTTTTTTCAAAATGGAATAAGATAAATATTGATGAAAATATTGGAAAATCAAGGGGAATAAATAATCTAAATTCCAAAGTTTTTAACAATGCTTTTATAATATTTGACCCTGCAAAAGTAAGAACAGATTTTGAAATTTTTGAAAAAAAAGATGATACGGTATCTTTCAACTTAAGCATCAATAAAAGTCCGAGATCTGAAAATATTTATTCTCTGATTTTTAATAGCGGAGATGGATTTTCGGGAGTTAATATAAGTATATTTATATATATAGAAATTTCTTTTTCACATCAGCTGAATCTTACACTGATGATATAAGTTTATTTGATTTTGTCAAATCTGAAAGGTACACTGTAAAAAAGCAAAAATTAACGTTAGATAAATCTAAATACAAAAAAGGAGATAGTATTTTTGGGAAAATAGAATTGCAAATAAAATTCAACCCATCTGATTCAATAGTAAACTCCAAGGGATATTTTAGAAGTATTATTGAATGATTATGGTTCTAATATAACGCTTTATAGCGAAATACGAATATAATAAGATGTTCAATTAATCCTATTCATACACATTTTAAACATAATAAATTATAATTTACAAAAAAAACAAATATTTAAATAACCACTATGAAAACAACAATCACTTTTTTTTCTATTCTTTTATCAGTAATCACTATTAAAGCTCAAGAAAGTATTGATTTATTGACTTATGAAAATACTCAAGATATCAACTTTTTCACCAATGTTAAAAATGGTGCATTGATCAAGGAATATATCACAACTACTAAAAATAGTGTGAAGGTTGGCGATACTTTAATATTAGGATCTCCAACTTCTGAAGAAATGAATACAAGAACGTATTCAGGCAGTTATGGTAATGGAGTAAGAGGAGGTGCTGCACAATCGAGAAGTACTTCAAAAAAAACTTATGAATTTATACAATTGGGAAGACCAGCTGGTTTTGGAAGTGTTATGTCCGCAATGGGTGGTAATGCACAGAATATGGCAGATAACAGTTTAAAGAATACTAAAGTCATTGTAAATGAAATAAAAACATATCATAGAGGCAGTAAAAATAAACCCTTATATGTAGTTATGGTATTGGGAGAAATTAATGGAAGGGCTTTTGGAATAAATAAATATTTGAGCGTAATGGATACAGAGTTAGGGATTGAGTCTGGAGAAATTCTTTTGAAAAACAGAAAAATGACCAGAGAGGAAGCAATTGCAAAATTAAAAGAGGCGAAGGAACTGTTAGAAATTGATATGATGAGCAAAGAAGAGTTTGAAGCGTTAAAGAAGGAACTCGCTCCAATTATAACAAATAACTAAGAATGTAATCTTCCCTAAAAATCTCTACTTTTAATTGTTCCAGTTTTTTGGGAGAAGGTCAAAAAGGTCAATTTCCTTGAAAAACGCATACAAACCCTTCAGGCTGAATCAGCGACCCGACGATATCAGAAGCTTCTGGTCTTAGAGCCCGAATTGATCAAAAGAGTCCCTTTCAAATTTATTGCCTCCTACATTGGCATCTCCAGTGAAACGCTTAGTCGAACAAGACAAAAGTTAAATTGACTTTTGTCAATTTTAAGAACTAAATAAATTCGTTAATTTGAAGAAATTACCAAAATGATCAATCAAGAAACTTTTTCATTTTTAAAGGATCTTAGCGTCAATAACAATAAAATCTGGATGACTGAAAACAAGGAACGTTATCAGGAAGTGAAAGAAGGTCTTGTAAGCTACGTCCAAACTTTAATTGATGAATTTTCCAAAATAGATCCTATGATCGCAAGGCTGGATGCAAGAAAATGTATGACGAGGATCAACCGTGACATGAGATTTGCGAAGAATGCTCCGCCATATAAAGATGATTTCTACTTGGTCTTAAATAAAAAACAACTTCACGGCGTAACGGCTGGATATTACCTTTACATCAAACCCGGAAATTGCTTTTTGGGCGGTGGCGTTTGGAATCCTCAGAAGCCGGAACTTGACCGCTACAGACAAGAGGTCGCTGATTATTATGAAGATTTTAAATCAATTATTGATGATGATTCATTTAAGAAAAAATTCCCGACCGGAATACAGGGTGATGGAGCTCTTGTAAATGTTCCAAAGCAGTTTGATGAGAACCATCCTGCAGGTGAATTTTTGAAAATGAAAGGTTTTTGTACGAAAGAAAAAATTACGCAAAAGGAATTGATGTCAAAAGATTCCACAAAAACTGTGATCTCATTTTTCGAAGCGTCTAGACCATTGGTTGATTTTCTTAACAGAGGGATAGAATTTGAATGTTGAAATTAGTAGGAATCGACGGCTGCAGATCTGGCTGGATAGCTGTTTCGCTAAGTGACCGGTGTGCTATGCTTTTTGAAAGGCTAAGTGATCTGGTTGCCCATTATGATGAAGATGCCCGTTTTCTCATTGATATGCCTATCGGTCTGCCAGATAAGATGATCGGGCGTTCTTGTGAAACGGATGCTCGAAAGGAATTATCATCACAAAGAAAATCAAGTATCTTTCCGATCCCTTGCCGGGAGGCTGTCTATGCTGAGACTTATGAAATGGCAAACCGGATCAATCGCAGGATCCTTCAAAAAGGAATTTCCAAACAGACCTGGTTTATCTGTTCTAAGATCAAAGAATTGGATTATCTGTTGCTTCAGGATAAAAAACTTCAGATGAGAATTAAAGAATCTCATCCAGAAGTAGCATTCCATTATCTTAATCATAGGGTTTCAATGGAGTTTAGCAAAAAGACTGCGGAGGGTCAGCAGGAACGTTTGCTGCTCTTATCTCAATTTTCTCAAAGTATCAATATTATTTATAACAATGCCATTCAAAAATTCAAGCGTATGGATGTCGCAAAGGATGATATCATAGACGCCCTATGTCTGGCAGTGACTTTAGAAGAGATCATCAGAAACAATATCTCGTTAGAAAGCCCAAGTAAGGATGATAAAAATCTTGATATGAAGATGCACTTTTTCGACAGTCAGCTTTTCAAGTCATCGTAAAGCTTTGTGAAAATTTTATTATTTCTGCAAGTAAGATTTATCTATCGGTTCTAACTTTAAATACCATAAGCTCTTCTAGATTTCAAAGGAAAATAGTTTTTCAAAATTTCCCAAGCATTTGCTATTTTCATTTTCTGATAATAAATTCTCCTTTAATGAAAAATATTTTTTTGATCTATATCAGTATCAGGAGTAAATTCAAAATGTAGTTCTGATTTTTTCTTTGAAGGCTCAGATCAAGCGAAAATTCTCAAAAAATGATTAATTATAATTCTTTAAAAGGTTGTTTAAAATCTCAGTAGAAAAAAACCATTAAAAAAAGTTTTGATTTAAAATTTGCTGAATGTGGCCAAAGATGGCTTTGGAATGATCAATGGTGTTTATTATATCTGGATGGATTTTATCAAAAACAAAAGATTTGTCAATCCAAAGAAAATTTAAGATGAAAAAGATTTATAAGCATTTAAAAAAATAAGTTTTACATGGGTGGCTTACATTGCTCGACAAAATTAGATAATTCAGCTTGCCGAATGTGTAAATTTGATAGTTGGCAACAATATTTCCAAAGCTTATTTTTCAGCCTATAAATATTTTTTGTGAAGACCTGAAGAAAAATTACAAAAAAGAGCTTTATCATAGAAATAACAGCAATTCATATACGCCCTCAACACTTACTAAGTGCTGAGGGCTTTTCTATTAACTATACGTGTAGTTATTTTACTACATGAACTTCCATTTTCCACTACAAAGAAACTTTTATTGCTGCTGTAGATTTGTAGTGTTCAAAAGAGAACAATTAAACAGGAATAAAAATTAAACAATACGATCATGACAAAACAAATAGCAATCGCAGCCTTAACTATTGGAGTCTTCATCTTAGGAACTAACAATGTTCACGCTCAGAATACCACCGCAACCACGACGGTAAACATTACCCTGAACGATGTCATCTCTATTGATGCGGGAAGTACTGCCATTGGTAATACGGTTGACTTTAACTATGCTACTGCGGCTGATTATAATTCTGATCAGACAATTACTAAAGCCAACTCTTTGAAAGTGACTTCAACGAAGAACTTTAATGTAAAAGTAAAAGCAGGCGGTGCAAATTTCATGAACGGAACCAACTTAATCCCTGTCAATGTTCTGACCATCAAAGCCGCTACAGCTGCCGGAACTATGGGCGGGACAAAAAGCGCTGTTGTTTTATCTGCAACGGATCAGACTTTAGTATCAAATGCTCCGCTTGGAAGCGCATTAACTCTTAATCTGGATTACACAATTCCAGCGGCGAAATCATCATCTTCGGATATTTTAGGTAAACCGGCCGGAACTTATACTCAAACAGTAACTTATACTGCAACAGCTTTATAAGTAAATTTTTTCATATTAATATTTTGTGATTTGGTGTTCGAAGGCTTCCTACAGGAGGCCTTTGATTTTATTTATATTAATACGGATACAGAGAAATTCAAAATCCGGGAATAAGTATCTGTGAGCGGTAGGGTAGAACCTGTGTTTTTAGAAATTTTAAATCTAAACAATACATCACAACAGACATTCAGTAAATTTATTATGCCTTTTTATATCTTTTTAAAATTATCAATTCTCAAAAAACGGTTAACAATGTTAATAAGGTCAAAAAGTTCACCAACATACATTCGGAAAAGAAAATCATGTTGGTTTATAGAATTGCTATTTTTTATCTACGCCCTCAACACTTACTAAGTTTTGAGGGCTTTTCTATTAACTAATACGTGTAGTTATTTTACTACATGAACTTCCATTTTCCACTACAAAGAAACTTTTATTGCTGCCGTAGATTTGTAGTGTTCAAAAGAGAACAATTAAATAAAAATAAAAATTAAATAATACGATCATGATAAAACAAATAGCAATCGCAGCCTTAACCATCGGAGCCTTCATCTTTGGAACGAATAATGTTCACGCTCAGAATACTACTGCAACCACAACGGTAAACATTACCCTGAATGATGTTATCTCTATTGATGCGGGAAGTACTGCCATTGGTAATACGGTTGACTTTAACTATGCTACTGCAGCGGATTATAACTCTGATCAGACAATTACCAAAGCCAACTCTTTAAAAGTGACTTCAACGAAGAACTTTAATGTTAAGGTAAAAGCAGGCGGTGCGAATTTCATGAACGGAACGAACCTGATCCCTGTCAATGTTCTGACCATCAAAGCCGCTACAGCTGCCGGAACCATGGGAGGTACAAAAAGTGCTGTTGTTCTATCTGCTACTGATCAGACTTTAGTATCAAATGCTCCGCTTGGAAGCGCATTAACTCTTAATCTGGATTACACAATTCCAGCGGCGAAATCATCGTCTTCGGATATTTTAGGTAAACCGGCCGGAACTTATACTCAAACAGTAACTTATACTGCAACAGCTTTATAAGTAAATTTTTTCATATTAATATTTTGTGATTTGGTGTTCGAAGGCTTCCTACAGGAGGCCTTTGATTTTGTATGTATCGATACCGGTACGGAGAAAGTATCTGTCAGCGGTAGGGTAGAACCTGTGTTTTTAGAAATTTTAAATCTAAGTAATACATCACACCAGACATTCAGTAAATTTATTAAGCCTTTTTATATCTTTTTAAAAGTTATCAAGTCTCACAAAACGATCAGTTCATTTTTTGAAAAAATGAAATTACTGAATGCCTTTAAGCAATACTACAAAATTATAGTTTTATTTGGTTTCATTATTGCTAATAAAGGATATGAGAAAGATTTTTTTGGTCGAAGACGATCAGGCAATTAGAGAAATCCTTGAGATCGTACTCTCGTCGGAAAATTATGAGGTACAATCTTTTTCAACTGCCCGTGCCTTTAAGCAAAGAAATCTAACAGTAAATCCTGATCTCTACTTATTTGATGTTATGCTTCCTGACGGATCTGGAATTGATCTTTGCAGTGAACTTAAAGAGGATTTCAATAACAAAGATGTTCCTGTTATCGTTATGAGCGCCCATGCCCAACTGAAACAATTTAATGAGATCTGTCAGCCTGACGATTTCATCTCAAAACCTTTCGATATTGACCATTTACTTGCTAAGATTCAAGAGATTTTAGTTAAAAATTAAAAATATTTCAAATACAATTAATAGTCATTAATTTATTTACAAAAAATTTATTACATTCCATTTTAAAAATTGATAAATTTGCAAAAACTAGATTTTAATGAATATTCTTAAAAGGAATAATGTTACAATAAATGGAAAGGGTGAAAACGTCATTTTCTTTGCTCATGGTTTCGGCTGTGACCAAAATATGTGGCGTTATGTCTCCCCTGCATTTGAGGATCTTTATACTACTGTTCTTTTCGATCATGTAGGTGCCGGAAATTCAGATCTTTCCTCATATTCCTTTAAAAAGTATAGTCAGCTTGAAGGCTATGCTGAAGATATTGTTGAAATAGCAAAAGAACTAAAAATTTCCAACGCAGTTTTTGTAGGACATTCAGTAAGTTCAATAATGGGACTCATTGCCGCAAAAATGGCCCCGGAACTCTTCACAAAGTTAGTTTTAGTAGCACCTTCACCATCATACATCAATGACGAAAATTATGTAGGAGGTTTCAATAGATCTGAAATTGATGAGCTTCTTGATTCATTAAACGACAACCATTTAGGATGGTCAGCAACGATGGCTCCCGTAATTATGGGCAATCCTGACCGAGAAGAACTTGGAAAAGAATTAACTAACAGCTTCTGTAAAACCGATCCTGATATTGCTAAGCATTTTGCCCGCACTACTTTTTTAACTGATAAACGTGAGATTTTAGGTGAGTTGGATGTTCCTGTTCTTATCCTCCAATGCAGTAATGATGTTATTGCTCCGGTAGAAGTTGGGCATTATATGCATAAGCAAATGAACGGAAGTCAATTGGTCATTATGAATGCAACAGGACATTGCCCTAATCTCAGTGCACCCGAAGAAACCATTGAAGCAATAAGAGTTTTTTTAAATGACTAATAGCCAATCGAATAATTTTTCAGAGGATTTTGACGACTTTTTCGAATCTTCATTATGCGGATTTGTGATCGCTGATGGAAACGGGAAAATCACCAGAATCAATACGTCTGCAGCCCGTTGGCTCAACAAGAGCCCCGATCAGCTTACTGGAAAACGTATTTCTGATTTACTTTCAGTAGGCGGCAGAATATATTTTGAAACCCATCTGTGGCCACTACTTCGCATACAGGGACATTTTGACGAAGTATCAGTTGAACTCACTGATACGGGAAAAGGTAAGGTCCCGGTTTATATCAATGGGTATGAAAGAAGAGACGAAAACAATAAACCCCTTTTTTTACGTTTCACTTTATTTAAGGCAACGGACAGACGTCTGTACGAAGAAAACCTACAGATGGCCAAAAAATTAGCCGAAACAAACTTAAATATTGAACAGCAACAGGCAGTTATTCGTGAGCAGTTTATCGCAGTACTTGGTCATGATCTTCGAAATCCGCTTGGAGGTATTATGAGTGCAGCACAATTGCTGACAAGATCTGAATTAAGCGAACGCGACAAAAAATTAATGAACATAGTACATTCCAGCTCAAAAAGAATGTATGAAATGATTAACAATATTATGGATTTGGCTCGTGGCAGGCTTGGAGGTGGAATTTCAATTAATCCGGTTACCGTTGATTTGGAACAGCTGCTCAATGAAGTAAGCAATGAATTAAAAGTTTCCTGGCCGGAAAGAATTATAGAATCTCATTTTAAAATTAATCATTCAGTAGAATGTGATCCGGGGCGCATTTCACAACTGGTTTCCAATCTTCTCGCTAATGCTATAACTCACGGGTCATCTGATACTCCTATCATTCTGGATGCCGAAGCTAATGATGAATTTTGGGAAATTTCAGTTACGAACAGAGGTCAAAAAATACAGGAAGAAGCCGTAAAAAACCTTTTTAATCCTTTTCACCGCGAAGGCACTGAATCGAATCAAAATGGTCTTGGACTGGGGTTATATATTTCATCAGAAATAGCAAACGCACATCACGGCTTACTATCTGTTACTTCAGACGAAAATAAAACATGTTTTACGTTTCGTGCTCTATTATAAAATTTATATTGAGAGAAATTTTATCAATAAACACAGCAATATTTTTATAAAATCTCATATCTTCTTTCATTCTTTGTAACAGGGTTTGATGAGATTTGGGAAAATAGTACATTTACAGTTAATAAAGTCTCAAAAAACGACTAATAATACTAAAAAGGTCACCAACATATATTCCGAAAAGAAAATCATGTTAAAAAAAGGACTTCTACAAAATTGCAGAAGTCTTTGGTTTATTGAATTGCTATTTTTTATATGCGCCCTCAACACGTAAAAGTGTTGAGGGCCTTTCTATTAACTAATACGTGTAGTTATTTTACTACACGAACTTCCATTTTTCACTACAAAAAAACTTTTATTGCTGCCGTAGATTTGTAGTGTTCAAAAGAGAACAATTAAACAGGAATAAAAATTAAACAATACGATCATGACAAAACAAATAGCAATCGCAGCCTTAACCATCGGAGCCTTCATCTTGGGAACTAACAATGTTCATGCTCAGAATACTACCGCAACCACAACGGTAAACATTACCCTGAACGATGTCATCTCTATTGATGCGGGAAGTACTGCCATTGGTAATACGGTTGACTTTAACTATGCTACTGCAGCGGATTACAACTCTGATCAGACAATTACTAAAGCCAACTCTTTAAAAGTGACTTCAACGAAGAACTTTAATGTAAAAGTAAAGGCAGGCGGTGCGAATTTCATGAACGGAACCAACTTAATCCCTGTTAATGTTCTGACCATCAAGGCCGCTACAGCTGCAGGA
This sequence comes from Chryseobacterium sp. HNCC26DJ238, assembly GCF_057180465.1. NCBI lineage: Bacteria > Pseudomonadati > Bacteroidota > Flavobacteriia > Flavobacteriales > Weeksellaceae > Chryseobacterium > Chryseobacterium sp. HNCC26DJ238. Next base: position 107,308 of record NZ_JBXUGI010000012.1, on the reverse strand, counting down.
ACCATGGGAGGAACAAAAAGCGCTGTTGTTTTATCTGCTACTGATCAGACTTTAGTATCAAATGCTCCGCTTGGAAGCGCATTAACTCTTAATCTGGATTACACAATTCCAGCGGCGAAATCATCATCTTCTGACATTTTAGGTAAACCGGCCGGAACTTATACTCAAACAGTAACTTATACTGCAACAGCTTTATAAGTAAATTTTTTCATATTAATATTTTGTGATTTGGTGTTCGAAGGCTTCCTACAGGAGGCCTTTGATTTTGTATGTACTGATACCAATACAGAGAAAATTCAAAATACGGAAATAAGTATCTGTCAGCGATAAGGTAGAATCTGTTTTTTTGGACATTTAAATCTAATGAATACATCACACCAGACATTCAGTAATTTATTAAGCCGTTTTATATCTTTTAAAGTTATCAAGTCTCAAAAAACGATGAGAAAATGATTTGTAAAATTTCGTAAATTTGAATAATACCTGAAATTTCAAGCAATACAATCTAGAATTGATACTTATGAAAATTATATCAACCGTTTTTTTACTCGCTACAGCGATATGTTCCGCTCAAAATTTGAAATTTGAGAATTCAGAACTTGAAAAAATAGTTTTAGCAAAATATCCAGAAATTGACTTAAACAAAAACAATCATATTGAACAAAATGAAGCTGAAAGTCTGCAAAAACTAAGCTTAATGGAAACAAACTTAACAAATGCAAATGATGTACGGTATTTCAAAAACTTGACTTTTTTATCCCTTACAATCAACAATATTAAAGAATTTATAATTAAGGATTTTTTTAAATTAGAAAAATTATATATTGCAAGAAATAAGTTGAATACACTTGAAATTAATAATCTACCCCTATTAAATGAATTCGCTTGTGGTTTAAACCAATTAACAACAGTTAAAATTAAAAACTGTCCTAATATTGTATCTTTAAATATGATGGATAATCAAATAAAAAAAATTGACTTAAGTCAATTTAAAAAATTAAGATATTTGACTATTGATAATAATAAATTAGAAAATCTTGACTTATCTAATAATCTCGACTTGATACAAATTACTATTGACAATAATAACATAAAGACACTTGATATAACGAAAAATCAAAATCTTAAAATGAATATACTATATATTGATAATGATGTCAAGATTATAGGAACACCAGAACAATTATCTGGCTATAAATCAGCAGCAAAAGTTGGACCTCCACCTCCTAGTAAATAAAAACTGAAGGCATTTTCAAAATCCAAATTCCAATTTGAACGGCGTAGATTGAGCATTTGTGAAAGGCTGAACTTTCTGTTCTACTTCTAAAAATTCCGGACTTCTGCAATAAACGAAAAGTTAGTACATAATACTAAGTCTCAAAAAAAACGATAGAATTGTTAATCCTCTAATTCAATAGGATTATATCCTTTTTTTTCTGTTTCTATTATCTTTTGTGTTTTTTGATTATCTGAAAATACAGTCCCTGTTCGTTCTAATTCATACTTACTATTTTCTTTAGCACTTTCTATTGCTTGAGCCAGTTCTTTTTTTGTAACTGATTTAGCATTATGGTATCGTGCCTTATTCATTTTTACCAGTTTTCCTTTCAAATTAGAGCTTGATACTGATTTTACTAATTCAAAATCATAATGTCCTGTTTTATCAATTATTTTTACAATTAAGCCAGGCAACCCGCTAAATTTATAGGGACCATAAGGAAAAGGAATTTCGGTTGAGTACCAGGCAGTCCATTCCCTTCCTTTATAATTAACCTCGGCTTTTTTACAAACAATGGAATTAATTATTTTTGTTTCATCAACAAGTTTCCAATTATCGATTACAGGATTACTATATGATAGTAGAGTCATTCCCGCTGCCTCATAAAATTGTGAACGATCATTTGTTTGTATAATTAAAAATTTAAATTTTGATGATGGTAAGGCCCTCATATCAATATTAAAAGCATCGTTCTTTCTATTGTTAAATTGCGCTGCGAAAATAGAATCAAATTTCAATCTATTCTCACTGATAAAATAAGCACTTTTATCACTTATTTGCAATGAAAAAAGTTCTTTATACACATGATTTTTATCTAAATTGTGAGGTCTGTACTGAAGTAAATAAGTAAACTCACCTCGTAACGAATCGTTTTTAGGTGTTTGAGAAAATGAAACAAAGAAAAGGAATGAAAATATAATTGTTAAGATTTGTGTTTTTACAAAATTCATATGTTTATTTTATAAAATTGAAAAATCGTCCAAATAAATATTTATTTGGACGGTTTTTATTGATAATTAATAAATTTAAGGTCGTTACCAAAGTTGACAGTAATTTTCTTGAATCTGTTCCATCCAGTGTAACCATTGAGATTCAGTCCAATCCTGACATGTATATGCAGATGTACAAGATGCGTGAAAAACACCACATTGTGTTTTCACTTTCTTACTTTTACTAACATTTTTGATAGCATTAATTTTCTTTTCTTTAGAATTTATATTTTCTAAATTTTCTTTAGCACTTGCTAAACCAGCTACACCTAGGGCAATGATAAATAATAGTTTTTTCATGTTATAATATAATTTATAAGTGTTAAACAAAAATAAAATATAAATCAAAAAAGGAAGACGAATAACCAAAAATATATGAACTTAAGAATACTTAAATAAGTTTTGTGCATTATTTTTTTTCCGGATCAAAGCAAATCCAGCGCTTTTATTACATTGTTGGGGCTTTGAAGTTCTAGATGTGCAAGCTGTTTATGATGCAATAAAAGATCTACCGGCAAAGTAAGTCCGAGTTTCAGTTTATACCTTCGGCTCAAAGCGTTTGTGGAGATCATTTTTGTTTTTTTCTGAATGAGCAGAATTACAATGATATTCCTTTAGTACTCGTTTGGTACGATTGAAACGAAGTTAATTATCTTGACCAAATCTAAAAGAGCTATTTTTAGAACATTACTTACTGATATGTCAGATCAGAATGTTAGTAATGAAAAATTTAAAAATAATCCTAATGACATCATCAGGACTCGTACCAGATATCTAACTGCAGAGCAAGTAGATATCTGCAAAATATACTTTCGAAGGAAATTGACTCTATATTGAATTACCAGAAGGAAGAAAAGAAAAACACAGACGGCTTTGATATACACAGAATTAGAGGGAATATTGAAAGATTCTAATTCTATACGATAAATATGTATCAAACATTCGCCCATGCGGATGAACAGTGAAATATCCAATAACTAATTAATATATTTTTAAATGCTTCGTACAGTTAAAGAAATTTTTGAATCTTATAATGTAGAAGTAAAGTTTGTTAGAATTTTTTAAAAGAGTAGGAGCATTTGAATTTTTATAAAATAATCCGAGATTCTTTGATTTCCGTTTGAGATATTGATCCATAAAACATCCACTCAATCTCAAACCACCTAAAAACAAAAAAACCACAATTAAAATTGTGGTTTTATGTGAGCGCGAAAGGATTCGAACCTTTGACCGTCTGCTTAGAAGGCAGATGCTCTATCCAGCTGAGCTACGCACCCATTGGTAATTTTGAGAAAATTACGAAAACAGTCGGGGCGGCAGGATTCGAACCTGCGACCTCCTGGTCCCAAACCAGGCGCGATGACCGGACTACGCTACGCCCCGATTAAAAGGTCATCTTTTACAAGTTTTACCTTGTTTTTTGTGGGTGCAAATATAGGGATTTTTTTGATAAGTCAAAATTAATAATACATTAATTTCAAAAAAAACATTTTCGCCCCCTCTGGTTTTGCCTTTATTGCCCTGTTCGGATTGGGATAAAATGAAGATAACACGACCCAAAATCATTGAAATGATTAAGTGAAAAACGAGCAGTGATTCACAGAAATATCTATTTTTATGATCAGTCTTTCCTGAGATTTGCTTTTACCCCGTTGTTTACGATGATTTGTCGAAACTCTGCAATCTGGTTGCTTGTAAAATTCTTTTTCATCACCATATTCATCGTGAATTTACTCTGATAGATCAAAAACCAGTCTTTAGTCTCTTTAATTTTGTATACTGTGGCCCACGTAAAATCTTCTTCGAAAGTTTCCCCTTTGGTCTGTACTTTTTCATCAAAAAAAATATAGATAATCTCCTCCTGAATTTTTGCGTTCGAATAAAATGAATTTTTCAGCCGAAAGTAAGAACGGATAATTATAAAAATAATGATAACAGGAAACCATAGGGCTGCCGATCTCAAAATTTCCCTCCTGTCATTTTCCGCATTATAAAAATTCATAACAAAAAGCAGGATGATGAGCAGGGAAAAAAGAATGATGCGGGGCAAAGAACTTTTTATATTGAAGTTTACAAAATCCTTCAATGTGATGTGGGTTTTTACCGTTATCATCTTCACTAAATTCTTTCCAGCTCCTCAGCACTGATCACCGTCTTGAAACTTCCGTAATTGACCGTCACCTTGTTTTTAGAAATCGTTTCTATGGTTCCGACGCTGGTGCTTCCGGTAATTCTTACCCGCTGACCGATTTTCATCCATACCGCACGGTCCGTTTTACGCTTTTCTTCGATCTTATCGTTGGTCTCACTTATTTTTTCGATAACATCCTCTTTTTTCAGCTGCTGCGTGATCTTTCTTTTCACGACCTGAAGGCGTTTCGTTTCATCCTTATTCGCTCCGATTTTTCTGAATTTTTCCTGTTCCAGGATTTTTACGAAATCTTTGACAACGTCTTTTCTGGATTTTCCTTTGATGTAGCTGTCGATGAAAGATTCGATCTTATTTCCGAACTGAAGCTTGCGGTGCTCATCTTCATACAGTTTCTGGAAGTTGAAAAGCTTTTGCTGCAGCTGCTCATTCAGTTTCTGAAGATTATCCCGTTTGTCCTCCACAGAACCTTTTCTTTCTGCAAGATCGGTTTTCAGTTTTTCAACCTCAAATTTTTCCTGCTGAAGTTTCACGATGGTTTTATCTAAATTCACAATATCATGCTCTACTTTTTTCTTTGCGGAGTGAATGATAAACCTCGGTATCTTGTTCTTTTCCGCTACTTCAAAGGTGAATGAGCTCCCGGCCTGTCCGACTTCCAGTTTATACATCGGTTCCAGGGTTTCTTCATCAAAAAGCATCGCTGCATTTTCAGCATTTGGCAGTCCCTCAATCACAAGTTTGATGTTGGTGTAATGCGTTGTAATGATCGCAAAACTTTTTTTATCGTAGAAGAACTCCAGGAAACTTTCTGCGAGTGCACCTCCCAGTTCAGGGTCTGAACCCGTTCCGAACTCGTCAATGAGTAAAAGCGTATCGGGATTCGATTCGCGGATGATTCCGCCCATTTTCTTGAGTCGTGAAGAATAGGTAGAAAGATGATTTTCAATTGACTGATTATCCCCGATATCCGTCATGATCTTTTCAAAGAAAAACATTTCCGATTTAGGATGAACCGGAACCAGAATTCCGCTCTGGATCATCAGCTGAAGCAGTCCGACTGTTTTTAACGTAATCGATTTTCCACCCGCATTCGGTCCGGAGATACAGATGATCCTGTTGTGCTCTGTCAGGCTTAGTGACTGTGGGAAGATGGTTTTGTTTTCAGCTTTGTTTCTGAGCCATAGCAGCGGATGGTAGGCGTCTTTCAGCCTCAGGGTCTTATGTCGGTTGATCTTAGGCAGGATCCCATTGACAAGTTCACCAAACTTCGCTTTCGCCCTTGTAAGGTCGAGGTCAAAAATATACACCTGGTACCTCCACAGCTGCGGCTGAAAAACAGAAAGTTCAGCAGTCAGCTGTCTCAGGATTTTATCAATTTCTTTCTTTTCCTCTTCCTGATCCTCGCGGAGTTTGAAATAATGCTTAACAACACTGTCGGGCTGGATAAAAGTAATAGAGCCGGTTTTCGAAAGTCCTAACACTCTTCCCGGGACTCTTTTTTTATATGCAGATTTCACAGCCAGAACCCTTTGGTCTTCGATAATGCTTTCCCGGATATCATCCAGGAAATCACTTTGGCTGTAATTGAACAGTACGCGGTTAAAATTTTCCTGAATGGCTTTTTTAGCCACCTGGATTTCAGCCCGTAACGTTTTCAGAATCGGGGATGCTTCACTTTTTACTTCTCCGAAACGGTTGAACACTTTATCAACCTTGTCAATGATTTCTTTTTTGAATTCCAGGACCGAAGCTTCCTGCATCAGGTTCGGAAAGGTATCCGGCATGGTCGGGAAAAACTTCTGCAGTTTTCCGATCTGCTCGGTTATTGTTTTTATCTTGATGAAAGCACTGTTTTCAAGGCGGTAATTTTCGATCAGCATCAGTTTCAGTTCGCTTTCGATATCTTCATATTCATCGAAAGGAATTGCATTTGAACTTTCAAAACTCGAGAGGTATTCTGAAGTTTTTTTCAGCGACAATTCTGCCTCATCGATCTTCATCGGACGGAGCTCAAGAATTTTCTCCCTCGTTTTAGGAGAATAGGCAAAAGGGGCAATTTCCGAAAGCAATGCCGGAAATTCCAATTCGTTTAAATCTGCTTTGTTTATATACACAGTGCAAAGATAATTAATTTGGAAATGAATTAATTTGAGAATTAAAAAATGTTATTTTTATTCAGAGCATAAAACAGACCGGATAAGCAATGAAATTAAATGGCAAAGTCCGGTTATGAATTAAGAAACCTAAAACTGAAAAGGTCTTATCTATCGGGAGATTTTTTTATGATTATATTTGGATAATGAAACTGGAAACCGAAAGATTGCATTTAAAACCTATTAATGAGAGTCACATTGATGATATTTTAAAAATCCGTAGCAACGCAGTCATCAACAGGTTTGTACAAAGAATTCCTCCCAAAACCAATTATGATGCGCTGGATTTTATTATGACCATCAAAAAGAGGACAGAAAAAAGAGAAACTGTTTTTTTTGGCATTACCTCTAAAGATCATTCCCGCCTGATCGGAACCATTTGCCTCTGGAAGTTTTCCGATGACAGAAAAGAAGCAGAAATAGGTTATGAACTGCTGCCTGAATTTCACCGGGAAGGATTGATGTCAGAAGCTTTGAAGGCAGTTACAGCGTATGGTTTTAAGGAATTAAATTTAAAGGAGATATTCGCTTTTACCCATAAATCTAATGAAAATTCAAAAGGACTTCTTTTAAAAAATAATTTTGTTGTGAAGGAGGGCAGGAGTGATCAGGGATTTCCGGACAATATTATTTTTAGTCTGAAGAAAGAATCTTAATTTTGTTCGTCAGGGAAATTCGATATTCAATTTTTGAAATTATTACAGTAAAAAATGAAAAAAATAATCATTAACCGTTCTTCAGAATTTTCAAACTGTTGGAGAACAATAGGAATCTATCTGAATGAGAAAAAGACAGAAGATCTTCATGAAGGTAAATCTAAAGAATTTGAAATTGAGGAAGGACAATAGACAATACGGGTTAAGAGCTGAAATTGACTGGTGCCGTTCCAATCCTGCTGATTTAAAAATCAAAATAAAATTCTGCAGTTTAATCTGAATGTAAAAAATCCCTTTTTTGGCATTATTTTATCTGACATTTGGAAAAGACCGATATTTAGAATTCAAAGCAATTCATTAAGCCTGTATAAAATTATTAAATCAAATTTATGACCTGGACCGATATTTTAGCCCCGATAAAAACGACCCCTTACTTTACCCAGCTCTGGGAAAAAGTAAAACAGGAATACGCCTCAACAAAAGTTTTCCCTCCAAAGAATCAGATTTTCCGTGCACTGGAAATCACGCCTTTCGATGAGGTGGAAGTGGTGATCATCGGACAGGACCCGTATCATAATGATTTTCAGGCCAACGGTCTTTGTTTTTCTGTTTCTGAACAGGTGACGGCACCGCCGTCGCTTAAAAATATTTTTATCGAACTTAAAAATGACCTCGGTATCGAAAGAACTTCAAAAGAACTGGATGATTGGGGAAAGCAGGGGGTCTTAATGCTTAATGCAACGCTGACCGTCCGTGCGCACGCTCCCAACTCGCATAAAGATTTGGGTTGGGAAAAGTTTACCGATTTTATTATTAAAGAAATTTCAAATAAGAAAGAAAATGTGGTTTTTGTGCTGTGGGGCGCTTTTGCACAGAAAAAAGTCGAATTGATCAATCCGGCAAAGCATTTTATATTAAAATCAGCCCATCCATCCCCTTTCTCTGTTCATAAAGGGTTTTTCGGTAGCAGGCCATTCTCAAAAATCAATGAATATTTAGTTTCAAAAGGAAAGAAAGCTATCGGGTGGTAGATGAATTTACTCCGTTTCTGCTGATAATAATTCCGATCCGGTATTTTCCTGCCAGTGTTTTGGCACCCTCCCCGGAAGCAGGAGCAGGAGTTACTTCTACGAGTGAAATGGTATAACCGTTGAACACTGTGGATGTATGGTAGTTTCTGCCGGCATTTTCCGTCGTTGCCAGAGGAATCGTCATCGGTCGGGTTGCGATGCCCATCAGTTCGATATTGGCAACCGCAGCACCCTGCCATACACAGGTAACTCCTTCAGGACAGCGGCTGTCTTCAGCAATATTCTTAAATGTAACATTCATTTCGTATTCTTTCAGGAATTTGTTTTCTCCCTGGTTGAAATAGATGATCTTCCCTTCCAAATTCTTACCTACTTTATCTTTAGTAACCATTTTTTCAGGATTTTTTGTTTCCTTTTGCGCATTGCAGTTTGTTAAAAACAACAGGGCAAAACTTGAAATTATAATTTTGCAGAACATATTTTTTTATATAAAATTAATCATATCTAAAATTACAACAAATAACATGGCCAGACCTACGACAAGGCTGAAACCTGTACCGTAAATAAATCCGATGAAGGCGCCTTTTGTCGAGCGGAGCGCTTTTTTCATGTCTTTACTGTCATGAAGCAATTCTCCGATAAAAACCCCTGCAAACATTCCAACCAGAAAACCTAAAGGAATAGGCAGGAAAACCCCTACAATTGTTCCGATTACCGATCCGATACTTCCCCAGCTTGTCCCCCCGTATTTACGGTTGGTTTTTGCGGGGATCACATAATTTAAAACCGCCGACGCCAGTGTCAGAATTACAAAAGCCCAGATATAAATCATCGGCATGTCAGAATCTGTACCGTATTTATAAATAAGTAAGCCCCCTAAACTTAAAACAAGTCCCGGCAGTACAGGGAGAAATGTTCCTAAAATTCCTAAAACCAATAGGATGATGGAAATGATGCTGATTAAAGTGGTGTCCATTTTTTTTGAATACAATACAGGTTAAGAAAAATATGCTTTTTAAATATCAGATTTGGGATGATAATTGCTGATAATTTTAGAATCATAAACCAAAATCATTCCTAAATTCCATAAATTTGCTTCAATGAAAGACGAAATAAAAGATACTAAAGATTTTTTGCAGGATATAAGCGATCAGATTCATTATTTTGTGAGAGATCATGTTCCGTCAGATCTCGTGCTTCCGTGCCAGATCGTTCTTAAGTTCATCTTCCTCGCAGGTCTTATTTATACCTTGGATATCGTTTTAAAGATTCTTGTTAATTTTATATTCAAAAGGTTTTTTGATAAGGAAAAATATCCGGTTTTCAAATCGATTTATCAGTCAAGGATAACCAATTCGATTGTACATCTCTGGGCTTTGTCGTTTGCCGGTTCAGCTCTTTTATCTGTTTTCTACAGGCATCCCAAAAGCTTTACTTTACTGGAAATCATAGTGAATATTTCCATTATTTTTGTAATCGCCGGAATGTTGTTCAGAGCAATAAATACGTTCAGGAACTATTTTATTATCAAACAGGATTTTTATAAAATAATGGCGCTGAATGCTATTGCGGAAACCGTGAAAATCTTTGGAATATTTATTCTGACCGTGATTGGCATCTGCACGGTATTCGGCATCAAGGGAGGCACCATTTTAGGCAGTCTGGGTGCTATTACGGCAGTTCTCGTTCTTGTTTTCAGGGATACGATTCTCGGTTTTGTGACAGGTCTTCACGTGGCAACTTCTAAAAGTCTGAAAGTCGGCGACTGGATCGGAATACCAAAATACAGTATCGAAGGAAATATTCTGGAGATCAATCTGCTGACCACTAAAATTTCCAATTTTGATAAAACGATATCTTCCATACCGACTTATGATTTACTGACCACCGAGATCAGGAATCTTCAGGTCATGTCAGAGTCCAATACCCGTCGAATTAAAAAATCGGTATTCTTTAATATCAATTCTTTTAAATTTTTAAATGATGAAGAGATTGAAAGGTTGAAAGATATCAATCTCATCGCTGATTACCTGATCGAAAAAACTTCGGAGATCAATCTTGAAAAAGAAACTATTCAACATAAAGATAAGATCATCAACGGAAGACAGCTGACCAATATCGGAGTGTTCAGGTACTATGCCCAGAAATACCTTGAAAATGACCCCGATATTGATAAGGAAAGTCCGATCATGGTCCGGCAGCTTGAGATTACCACGCAGGGTCTCCCCATGGAAGTATACTGTTTCGCCAACGACTCAAAATGGCAGAAATTTGAACAGATCCAGGCTGATATTTTTGATCACCTTTTGGTGGCGTCGAAAGAATTTGACCTGCAGATCATGCAGATCGGCCTTCCGAAATAACGCAGTCACTGATCTCTAAAATTAAACTTTTTGTTCCCAATCACTTTTTTAAATAAAGTTGAAATGATCAATTGTCTGATGGTACTGATCTCACTGGCAGCAGCCTGTTTTTTGCTTTTTGAGACCTTTTTGTTTTCTTATGCAGTACTGGGACCATTACATTATCTTACCGAATTACAGTGGCTGAATAAGAAAGATTTTTTTATTCAGAAAAAAAGGATCTTACCATTTGTTATTCTTTTTACAGGAATTACAATCCTTTTGTTTCTGAATGGTTATCTGTTTTACCTTCATATAACAGCATTGGTTGCAGGACTGATTTTATCCTTACTCTTTGCGCTCTGTTTCAGTTATATTGTCTTGTCAGACTCCAAACGGGCAGGAATATTCCTGTTGGCGTTTGTCATGCTCCCGGGAATACTGTATTTTGTGAAACCGGATTTGATTATCATGTTAGGACTGTTCCTGCCGACCATCATCCATGTTTATGTATTTACGCTTTTTTTCATGATTGCCGGATATTTGAAATCGCCCCATCCGTTAGGCCTCACAGGTATACTGATGTTAATAGCCGTTCCTTTGCTGATTTATTTTCTTCCTTTGGAACAGGTTTCCGCATCGGGTATTCATTCGCAGAACATCTACAACTCTACAGGTTTTAAAATCATCAGTGAATGGCTAGTCTTCATGTTTGGGAATACCGCTGGAATAGGTACGGAAATTATCATCAAAGCACAGATTTTCATTGCCTTTGCCTATACTTATCACTATCTGAACTGGTTTTCAAAAACTTCAGTGATAGGATGGGCTAAAACTTTACATCCTAAAAAAATGATAATGGTTTCAGGAATTTGGATTTTATCAATAGCTTTGTACCTTTATAATTATCAAACCGGTTTGATGGTTTTATTTATCCTGAGTATGATCCATGTGCTGGCAGAATTTCCACTCAATGTGTTATCCATCAGAACGGTATTTCAAAAATTTATCAGTAAATGACAAAACTAAGCGTAAACATTAATAAAATTGCAACGATAAGAAATGCAAGAGGCGGTGAAACGCCAAGTGTTACCGAAGCTGCAGTTAAAATTCAGGAATTCGGTGCCCATGGGATTACCATTCATCCCAGACCGGATGAAAGACATATCACCCGAAAAGATGTGTATGACCTGAAACCACTGGTAACGACTGAGTTTAATATCGAAGGAAATCCGCACAGGGATTTTATTGATATGGTGGTAAAGGTAAAACCTGAACAGGTAACTTTGGTTCCTGATGCAGATGATGCGATCACTTCGAATGCAGGGTGGGATACCAGAAAACACCTTGATTTTCTGAAGGAGATTATTGCGGAATTCAAAAATGCAGGAATCAGAACATCTGTTTTCCTTGACCCGGATCCGGAATTGGTAGAATACGCAGCAGAATCCGGTGCTGACAGAATCGAACTGTATACCGAAGCGTATGCGAAGGATTACCTGACAAATAAAGAACAGGCCATCAAAGCGTATTACGATACTGCAGTTGTAGCCGGTGATTTTGGTTTGGGAATCAATGCAGGTCATGATCTGAGCCTGGAGAATATAAAATATTTTGCCGATCATATCCCGAATTTGCTGGAGGTTTCTATCGGACATGCACTGGTTTCTGAAGCACTGTATATGGGAATGGAAAACACGGTACAGGCGTATCTGAAAAGACTGGCTAAATGGTAAACTGAAAGCCGGAAGTTTGCAGGCGTATTTTTAAACTTTCATCATCCGGCCCTAAATAAAAATATATGGAAATTTTACATTCAAAAATATTCGGAGAAAACCTTACGTCCACACCCCTGTTAGTATTTCACGGTCTGTTTGGAATGCTTGATAACTGGGGAAGTTTCGGCAAAGAACTGGGGGAATATATACCCGTTCATTTGATCGATCTGAGAAACCATGGCAGAAGTTTTCATTCCGGAGAAATGTCTCATGATGACCTGGCGGACGATATTGCCCATTATATGGATCATCACGGAATTGAAAAAGCACACGTTTTAGGACATTCTTTAGGTGGGAAAGCTGTCATGCAGTTCGCACTCAGCTATCCTGAAAAAGTGGAAAAGCTGATTGTAGTCGATATATCTCCGAAAGCATATCCTCCGCATCATCAGGGAATTATAAAAGCGCTTGAGACCGTAGATTTTGAAACTGTGAAATCAAGAAACGAGGTGGAAGCAGTACTCAGTGATTACATTCCTGAAAAATCAACGATTCAGTTTCTGGCAAAAAACCTTTATTGGGAAGAATCAGGCGATACCAAAAGACTTAACTGGAGGTTTAATTTGAAAACATTATCCGAAAAATACAATCAGTTTGTTTCAAATGCAGTAAAATTTGGCTTTTTCGAAGGTGAAACTTTATTCCTTGCCGGAGAAAAATCAAATTATATTTTACCGCAGGATGCGTTTTCAATTAAGCAGCAGTTTCCAAAGGCTCAGATTGTTACTGTGAAAAATGCAGCGCATTGGGTTCAGGCAGATAATCCTGTAGATTTCAGTGCCGAAGTTAAAAAGTTTCTGCAGATCTCCTGACTTGACTTCTTTTTTTTTTGATAAGTTAAATTTATCATAAAATTGAATATTCTTTCATAACATAATAAATAATTTGTACCTTAGATTTATCAAATCAGTAAAAAAAATGTGTTATGGACAACAAAAAGTTAAAAAAACCATTTTTTGCTTCGTTTTTAGAAAATCAAATGAAAGATTCTAAAGAAGTAAAAGGAGGTACAAGCAGTTTCGGAGCTACGACTCCGTTAAAAGATACGGTTACAAAACCAACGCTTGATACACAGCAGACGATGAAATATCCGTCTGATGGTGATGAGTCAACCGTTTAAAATATAGGTTAGATCATATTAACAATTCATATTGAAGGAAACTTAAGTTCTAAGTTTCCTTTTTTAATACCTCAGAATGATTCTCTGCATTACCCATTCCCGGGATTATTACACGGTTGATTTATTTTTTGAATACCTGAATTCAAAAAAAATTCCCTTTTACAGGCTGGATTCAGATCTGCTGAATCACCGGCAGAAAATCAGTATCAGTCATAACTCGTTTACCATTACCGACGAATCCGGAAACTTTGTTTCATCAGAGCGGATCACCGCGGTATGGCACCGCAAATCATGGCAGGTTACAGTTCCTGACGATCTTGATGAGCAGTATAGAAATATCTTCAATCGTGAATATGACAGCCTCCGCTCAAATATCTATACCATTTTAGAACATCTTCCTTGGATCAATCCTTATGAAAGTGAAAGGAAGGTTGATTTTAATAAAATGTATCAGCTGCAGTCTGCCGAAAAAAACGGTCTGAAGATTCCTGAAACCCTATTTTCAAATGATCAGGAAGAAATTCTAAGATTTATAAAAGAAAAATGCAGTGGAAAATCAATTGCAAAACTTCACGGCGTTATGTCGAGAAATATGAACGGCGAAAATATGGTTTCAACCACGGTTATTGATGACCGTACTATTCAGAATCTATCTGATATCGCTTACTGTCCCATGATTTTTCAGCCTTATATTGAAAAAGAATATGAACTGAGAATCGTGTATATTGACGGAGTGTTCTTTACGGGTAAAATCAACAACAGTGAAAACACAGACTGGCGTGAGGTGAAAGAGGGGTATTTCTGGTCTTCCTATGAGCTTCCGGAAGAAATTAAAAAAAAGCTGACTCTGATGATGAGCCAGATGGGGCTCTGTTTCGGAGCCATTGATATGATTAAAAGCAAAGACAGGGAATATTATTTTCTGGAGGTGAATCCACAGGGAGAATGGGGAATGCTTCAGAAAGAACTGCACTTTCCGATCGCCGAAAGAATCGCCGATTATCTATTAAAAAGAATACAGACCAATGAACAGTAAAATATTAATAATAACACATACAGCAGACAACTTTTCAATCGACAAAGTCACGGAATATATCCACAAAAATGGCTTTGAAGTCATCCGTTTCAATGTCGACCTATATCCATTACAAAATAAGCTGACCACAAGTTTCCAGGATGGAGCATGGGTGAGTTTCCTGGAAAATGAAGAAGGAAAATACCGTCTTGATGATATTTATACCGTCTGGTACAGGCGCGCTTACAACATAGGAAACGGACTGAAAGAAGAACTGGACCAGAAGTTTTTCGGAGCTGCCATGGGAGAAATCAGGAATACACTTTTTGGGTTCCTGGAATCTTTAGACTGCTATTCTCTGGGGAAACCAAGCGTTTACAGACGGCTGGACAGCAAAGAAGAGCAGTTGAAAATCGCTTCAAAAATAGGGTTTAAGATTCCCGAAACCTGTATTACCAACAACGCTGAAGAAGCAAAACAGTTTATTCTCAAAAATAAGAAGGTCATTACAAAAATGCAGACCGGTTTTGCTATTTATGAAGACGGTGTTGAAAATGTGGTGTTTACCAATGAGATTGATGAAAGCAGATTTGATCAGTTGGATGCATTGATCTATTGTCCGATGCAGTTTCAGAAGAAAATTGAAAAGAAAAAAGAGTTGAGGGTAACCGTTGTCGGTGAATCCATTTATACTTTTGAAATTGATTCTCAACAGTCAGACGATGCAAAAGTTGACTGGAGAAAAGACGGCGTTAATTTACTGGATAAATGGGTACAGACTGCACTTCCTGCAGATGTTGAGTCCAAAATCACAAAGCTTCTGGATTTTTATCATGTAGATTACGGTGCTATAGATATCATCGTTTCCCCTGAAGATGAGTATTATTTTATAGAAATTAATGCAGCGGGAGAATTTTTCTGGCTGGATAATCTTACAGAGGATAATGTGATTTCAAAGAACATTGCAGATCTGCTGTGCGGTAAAGTAAAAAGAAGAAATAATACGGTTGTAATCTAAATTCTTAACGTGGCAAAAATTACCTATTACAGACAGTTGGATTCCATGGATTGCGGTCCGACCTGTCTTAGGATAATTACTCAGTATTTCGGTAAAAAATTTTCTCCCGAATATCTCCGGCTTATTACTTTCCAGTCAAGGACAGGGGTGAGTTTCCATGATCTGATCTCAGCATCTGAAGAATTGAAGATGGAAACTTTAGCCGTAGAGGTGGATTTTGAGAAGCTGATTGCCGAAGCACCGCGGCCCTGCATCCTGCACTGGAAAAAAGATCATTTTGTTGTACTGGTGCCTCATGAATCTCAGGATAAAATTACAATTGCAGATCCTGAATACGGGAAATTGCAGTATACAGCAGAAGAGTTTAAAAAATACTGGCTTCAGGAAAACGGCCTGGGAAAAGCATTGCTTTTTGAAACGACTGAAGAATTTTTCAGTAAAGAGGAAGAACAGTCCGCAGGTGGATTTAAGTTCTTATTTAAATATCTGAAACCGCACAAAAAAGCACTTTTATCACTGCTGTTCACCTTGTTGATTACCAGTGTAATTACGCTCGTGTTTCCTTTTCTTACGCAGAACCTGGTCGATAAAGCGATCAGATTCAAAGATAAAAATCTGGTACTGATGATCGTCGGTGCCCAGATCGTATTGTTTCTGGGAAACAGTTTTATGGAACTGTTCCGAAGCTGGATTATGCTGAAAGTCAATACCCGAGTCAATATAAAACTGATCAGCGACTTTATCGAAAAACTCATTCATCTTCCCGTTTCCTATTTTGAATCCAAAAGGATCGGCGATATTCAGCAGCGGATCTTAGATCATCAGCGGATCAGCTCTTTTCTTTCCACCAATACGCTTTCCATTCTTTTTTCATTTATCAACCTGCTGGTTTTCTCCGTCGTTCTGGCGACTTACAATCTGATCATTCTGGTATTGTTTTTTGTACTCAGTTTTTTATCAGTCGTATGGATTTTTATTTTTCTCGAAAAAAGGAAAATACTGGATCAGAAGGAATTTATCCTCAACAGTCAGAATCAGAATGTTCTGAACGAAATGGTTTTGGGAATGTCTGAAATCAAAATTAATCAGTCAGAAAATTTTCAGCAGTCCAAGTGGGAAAGTATTCAGGAGAAACTTTTTATCAGGAATAAAAAAGCCCTGAAGCTTTCCCAGTACCAGATGATCGGCTCAGGATTTATCTCACAGTTGAAAAACATTCTTATTACAGGTTTCTCAGCATACGCAGTGATCGACGGAGACCTTACCCTGGGAATGATGCTGGCAATCAGTTTCATTGTCGGACAGATGAATTCACCCTTTGATCAGCTTCTTTATTTTATCCAGATTACCCAGGATGCGAAACTGAGTCTCGAAAGAATTGCTGAGGTTCACACAAAACCTTCGGAAGATATCATTCAGAAGACTGAAAAATCAATATCCAACGAAGATATCATCCTGGAAAAAGTAGACTTCGGATTTGGTGATTTTCAGATTTTAAAAAATTTAAACGTAAAAATCCCAAAAGGAAAGATTACGGCCATTGTCGGTGAAAGCGGAAGCGGAAAAACAACACTGTTTAAACTCCTGTTAAGATTTTATGAGCCGGACAGGGGAGTGATCAGGTTCGGAACTGAGAATCTCTCAAAAATCCCTCTTACAGACTGGAGGGATACCACCGGTACGGTGATGCAGGAAGGTTTCATTTTTTCAGACAGCATCCGTAAAAATATCACTCTCAAAAGCGATAATATTGATGAAAGTCTACTGAATTATGCCGTAAAAGTTGCAAATTTGCAGAAATTTGTCAGTAAGTACACTCAGGGTCTGGATACCATGGTCGGAAACGACGGAATCAATTTAAGTACAGGACAGAAGCAGCGGATTTTGATTGCGCGTTCTGTATACAGAAATCCTAATGTTTTTCTTCTGGATGAAGCGACCAGTGCACTTGATTCTCAGAATGAAAAAGAAATCATGGGAAACCTTTTTGAGTTTTTCAAAGGACGTACGGTGATTATCATTGCCCACCGTCTGAGCACCATCAGAAATGCTGATCAGATTTTGGTTCTTCATAACGGGGAATTTGTAGAATGCGGAAATCACGAGGAACTTCTGAACCGTAAAAAATATTATTATAACTTAGTCAATAATCAAGTAGGAATATAATTCATGGTTTTTGTAACAGGAGCAACAGGAATTTTAGGCAGGGTCATCGTTCTGGAACTTTTAAAAAGAGGGAAAACAGTTCGTGCTGCAAAGAGACCTGGCAGTAATGTTGATGAAGTAAAACATTCTTATCAGTATTATACCGGGAAACCGGATCTTTTTTTCAGTAAAATCGAGTGGATCAATGTCGATTTCGATGACATCCATTCCCTTCAGAATGCCTTGAAGGGGATTACAGAAGTGTATCACTGTGCTGCAAAAGTAAGCTTTCATCCTAGAGATGAAAAAGAAATGTACCACACGAATATCAGGGGGACGGAAAACCTGTTATTTGCCTGCGAAGATTCAGGAGTAACGAAATTACTTCATGTAAGTTCGATTGCAGTTTTGGACAGTTTTAATGAAAACGGAGAACTCGACGAAGCGTCTGATTTTAATCCCAAAATAGATCATTCTGCTTATGCCATTTCCAAACATCTTTCTGAGATGGAGGTATGGAGAGCATCAGCCGAGGGTCTGAATACTGTTATCATCAATCCCGGAATGATTGTCGGAACAGGAAACTGGACGCACAGCAGCGGCGAACTGTTTTCAACCTTTGAAAAAAACAGGTTCACCTTTTCAGGCGGTTCCTCCTACATTGATGTGAGGGATGTAGCAAAGGCAGCCCTCGATCTTATGGAAAAGAATAAATTCGGAGAACGTTTTATCCTGATCTCAGAAGGTAAAAAATACACGGACATCGGAAATCAGGTCAGGAGAAAAGTAAATAAAAAAGATGCTGCCGTTCTTTCTAAAAGTACCCTGAATATCGGAAGATGGCTGAATATCATTTTTGGATGGCTGATCCCGCCACTAAAAATGGCGAGCACGACCAATATCGAATCTGTCACTTCGTACAATACAATTTCAAACCGGAAAGTACAGGAGGTGTTGGGTTATGACTTTATTCCTGTACAGGAAAGTGTTGATTTCCATCTCAATAATTATATTAACGATCAAAAGCTGAACCAATTATAATGAATCTTGCAGAAGCAATTATCAGTAAAAATACAGAAAAACATCCTTATAAATCAGCGGTTGGTTTCAAAAAAAAGGAAGCGTGGAAAGAATTGAGCTGGAAGAAATTCAGTGAAATTATCTGCAAAACGGCCAACGCCTTAAAAGAGAACGGAATTGAAGAAAATGATAAAGTTGCGATCTATGCAGATAATTCTGCAGAATGGCTGATTTTTGACCTGGCAGCACTGTCTCTGGGCGCAGTGACTGTTCCGATCTATTCTACCAATAATGCAGAACAGGCAGAATATATCATTCAGGATTCTGACGCTAAAATAATCCTTGTCGGAAATCAGGCACAATATGATGCTGCACTTGAAATTGCAAAGAAGGAAAACAGCCTTGAAACCATTATTGTTTCTAAAAAGGCAGTCTGGGTAAAAAAAGAACATACTTTTTATCTTGAAGACTTTATTGCTAGATCTTCCCCAACGTCAGCGTTTGTCAAAAAAGAAGAGGATGACCTTGCGACAATCATCTATACCTCCGGAACGACAGGAACCCCCAAAGGAGTCATGCTGTCGCACGGTAATTTCATAAAATCCTTTGATGCACATTTTGAATTTTTTAAATTTAAAAATTTCGAAGAGGAACTTTCTTTAGCCTTCCTGCCGCTTACCCATGTTTTTGAAAGATGCTGGAGCCTTCTCTGTCTTTATGGCGGAGCCCGTGTTTATTTCCTTGAAGATCCGAAAGATATAGCGAAGACCCTTGTAGAGGTAAAACCTACCATGATGTGTTCTGTACCCAGGTTTTTTCAGAAAATTTACGCAGGAGTCAACGAAATGGCTGCAGAATCTTCATCATTAAAAAAGAAAATATTCAGTTGGGCACTGGAAACCGGAAAAGAAACTGCCGAACTCAGAAGGAGAGAGGTTGCTGTTCCCTTTGGATTAAAACTAAAACAGTCGCTTGCAGAAATGCTGGTGTTTGGTAAAATTAAAAATAAAATGGGGGGGAGGCTTTGGTTTCTGCCTTGCGGCGGAGCTTCGGTTTCCCCAGAGGTGACCCGTTTTTTTGAATCTGTGGGCATTCATGTGACCGTGGGCTACGGTCTTACAGAAACTACTGCAACCCTGACCGCATTTCCTCTTACCAGATTCGAACACGGAAGCTGTGGAAAGCCACTTCCTGGAATTGAAATTCGTATCGGGGAGCATGACGAAATCCAGGCAAAAGGAAACGGGATCATGAAAGGGTATTATCAGAAACCTGAAGAAACAGAAAAAGTTTTCACACAGGACGGCTGGTTTAAAACCGGGGATGCCGGAAAGTTTGATGAAAACGGAAACCTCTTCATTACTGACCGCATCAAGGATTTGATGAAAACATCCAACGGAAAATATATTGCTCCGCAGCAGATCGAAAATATACTGACCAACAATAACCTGATCAGTCAGATTGTTCTGATTGCCGAAGGACGGCAGTTTGTTTCAGCATTGATTGTTCCGAATTTTGAGTTTTTGGAGGACTATGCAAAGAAAAATGCTGTTTCATTTACCGGTCGTGAAGAATTGGTCAATAAAATAGAAATCCTCGAATTTTATAAAGATCAGTTGAAAGAATTACAGCACGATCTTTCAGATTTCGAAAAAGTAAAGAAATTTACACTCATGCCTTCAGAATTTGAGATCGGAAGTGGGGAAATTACCCCGACCCTCAAAGTCAAAAGAGCCGTGGTGCTGAAAAAATATGCTGACGTAATTGAACAGATGTATTGACAGACAAAGGGTAGTGAGGTTATCAGTTGAATTCAGCCCTGAAAGAGTGAAATATAAAGTAAAAGATCATTTTAAACACGTATTGTGATCATTAAGATTCTATATTTAAGTTATGAAAAAAGAAGAATTTTTAGGAAAAGAAAATTTTACAGTAAATAATCAGACCGTTATAGAAAGCTGTCCGTCAAACATTGCCCTGATTAAATATTGGGGAAAATATAAAGACCAGATGCCGGCCAATCCAAGCATCAGCTATACTTTAAATCACTGTAAGACAAACACGACGATAGAATTTCTGGCAAATGAACCTTTTTCAGTACAGACTTTTCTTTCAGGAAATGAGGAAGTTAAATTTGCAGAGAAGATTGAGAAATATTTCAGAAATATAGAGCAGTATCTCCCGTGGATTTTAAAAGGCAGCTACATCATCAGAACGGAAAATACATTCCCTCACAGCTCTGGAATTGCAAGTTCAGCGTCAGGTTTCGGAGCGGTTGCAAAATGTCTGATGAAATTTGATGATGTTTTTTCAGAAAAAAAATCAGAAGAAGAATCTGTCAGGAAAGCCTCTTTTTTAGCCAGACTGGGAAGCGGAAGTGCATGCAGAAGCCTGTATAAAGGATTGGTGGTCTGGGGTGATTCTGATGAGGTGAATGGAAGTTCGGATTTATTTGCTGTGCAGTATCCCGATGAGGATGTCCATGATATTTTTAAAGATTTTAATGATTGGGTATTACTGATTCACGAAGGTCAGAAAAGTGTCTCTTCCACAGTCGGACACGGTCTGATGAATACCAATCCTTATGCAGAAAGAAGGTTTCAGGAAGCCACGGAGAACTTTGTTCCCATGAAAGAAATCCTGAGGAATGGGGATCTGCAAGGTTTCATAAAACTGGTAGAACATGAAGCTCTTACGCTTCACGCTATGATGATGATGAGTGACCCTGCCTTTATTCTTATGCGAACCGGTACATTAGAGGTAATTAATAAGATCTGGGACTTCAGAAGAGAAACAGGCCTGCCTTTATTTTTCACGTTAGATGCCGGAGCAAATGTTCATTTACTATTCCCGAATGAAGGTTCGGAAGATCAGATAAAAACTTTTATAGAAAAAGAGTTACTGCAGCATACCCAGAAAAATGGGGTAGTGAAAGATGTGATGAAATGGTAATTAAAATCTACGTGACGTTTGTCATTCCGGAGGAATCCAGACTGTTATTATCTTTGTAAGATCAGAGCTATCTGTTTCAATTTTTATAATCCGATTTTTAGAAGTTGCTTAGATTCCTCCGGAATGACAAACTATCCGTTTAACCTTTAATAACTAATCCTGTAAATCCAATTTCAGAAACATTCAATGGTCAACAGATAATCCAAATCTGAATTTTTTGAATTATCTGTTTCAATTTTGATGATCCGATTTTTATAAATTGCTTAGATTCCTCCGGAATGACAAACTAACCGCTTATCCTTTAATGACTAATTAAATCTGTTGTTTCTCTGTAAATCCAAATTCGGAAACATTCAATGATCAACAGGTAATCCAAATCTGGATATTTTGAGTTATCTGTTTCAATTTTGATGATCCGATTTTTATAATTGCGTAGATTTCTCCGGAATGACAAACTAACCGCTTATCCTTTAATGACTAATTAAATCCGTTGTTTCCCTGTAAATCCAAATTCGGAAACATTAATGGTCAACAGGTAATTATGTGGATATGAATGAGTATAAAAAGCAGTGTTCTATTAAAAGGAAATACGGTCTGATATAATAGGTTTTATAAAATCAATTAATCCTCCGTCACCACGGCATCTCTTTCACCATCTTCTTCCTTTCCTTCTTTGATAATTTCCTCAGCTTCCTCTACTTCTTCAGAATCTGCCTGTTCAACACGATCTTCCTGTTCATCATTATGATGGTCGATAAAAAACTCACAGTAGACCGGAAGATGGTCTGAACCAAAATTTTCCAGTGTTTTTAATTCTTCAATGAAAACATCTTCACTGTGAAACATCAGGTCAATCGGAAAACGTAAAAGGCGGGATTTAGCATGGAAGGTCGAGACAAAGGCATGCCCGACTCTTGGATCGATCAGATGACTTGTTTTTCTGAAAAGGATCGATGACTTAGACCAGGCGACATTGTTAAAATCGCCGACAACGATGATCGGTTTTTCAATGTCCTGCACACGCTTTGCGACACTCAGCAGGTCGCCGTCCCTTTCTTTTGAAGTTTCTTCTTCAGTAGGGCTTGGAGGCGGGGGGTGAACTCCGAAAAATACGAATGAATAACCATCTTCCGTTTTTAAATGGGCTTCAATGCTTGGAATATCATCCGCTACAAAATAATGCGTTTTTGAATCCTCAATTTTCATTTTGGAATAAAAATGCATTCCGTAGGTGTTTTCCAGTGTCACTTTATGTTGATACGGATAGTCTTTTTCCAAAACCTGCAGCGCTTTTTCCCAGTCGCCGTTGCTTTCCATCGTAAGAAATATTTCCGGTTTGTTTTTTTGTATCAAATTGATAAATCTGCTGTAATCTGTATTAAACTGGTATACATTGGCAGAAATGAAGTGATATTTTTCCGAAGATTTCTCACTTCGCTGATGCTTTTTTACTTTATAGAGGGGGGTATATTTGATAAGGGTAATTCCGTGATAGATAATCATGGCGAGCAGCAGGCCCTGCAGATACCAGAAATATTCTGTCTTTTCAATAATAAATCCAAGAACAAAGGCAGCAATAGTGAAATAGGTAATCTGAATTTTACCAAAGTCAGGAAACCGAAAAATCCAATGCGAACTTGGGATTTTTGGTAAGATGGTTAAAATCAGCAATAAAGCACTTAGAACAAGGTAAGTTTCCCACATATTTCTTAAAATAAACGACTAAAATTAAACTATTTTAAGGTAAATTCGTGCCAGTTTACTTTAAATTTGTTAATAAAACTGAGTTGAATCATAAATTGATTAATTTTAGGATTTTATATTGCGTATTTAAGTACTGTAGATTGACCCATTTAACTTTAGGAAGCATCATCAATATCAGGTATAATCCAATAATTTTAAAATGAAAATTCATCACATTGCTGTCATCTGTTCGGATTACCGGGTTTCAAAAAAATTCTATACAGAAGTTTTAGGATTGAATATCATCCGGGAAGTATATCGTGAGCAAAGGCAGTCTTATAAATTAGATCTGGCGATTGGTGAGCATTATGTTATAGAACTGTTTTCTTTTCCTGATCCGCCGGAAAGACTTTCGGGACCGGAATCATGCGGCTTAAGACATCTGGCTTTTTCTGTGGAAGATGTTAATGAAAAGCGTGAAGAATTAATTCGGAAAGGTTTAGAATGCGAAGAAATCCGGACTGACGAATTTACAGGGAAAGAATTTTTCTTTACCCAGGATCCCGATAAATTACCGCTCGAGTTTTACGCAGAGTAAACTACTAAACTTGAGTCTTCAGATAAAATAGCAAGAGAATAAATCAATTATCATTGATCACTTATCAATTATCATCAATCAATGCGCATACCCTGTAAAAAAGCTCACTGCCATAATTGCAAGAACAATCGATGAGATCAGAACGTACAGATAATCTTTTTCCTTAAGGTAACCGATAAGTGCGAAAATGATTCTCATCAGTGGTGTGAAGATCAGGATCAGAATGCCAAGTTGGATGATGGCCATCCCTTCACCTTTACAAAGCGTTTCCCAAAATTGGCTCCAGACCTTTTCGGAAGAGGTTCCCATCTCAAGAAGTTTGTATTTTCGGGGCATTTTGAAGCCTTCTGTAAAAAGTTTGACAAAACCGACCAGCGATATAATTACCGATAAAATAACGCCCAGCCTTAAAAGATTTCCAACGGAACGGTTCAGGTCTACGTCAGTGAAGTTCTTTTTCATGAGAAATTGCTTCTGATTCCGTTATACATCATATAAATTGAAAGAATGGTAATGACAATCGCAAAAAAGGTTTTCAGCTTCTTGGTTTTCGAAACCATCAGCGTCTTCGATCCGATGAAGCTTCCAACGACAACTCCTACCAAAACGGGAGCAACGATTACAGGAATAATTTCGCCTCTCTGAAAATAAATCAGTGAACTTGCCACCGCTGTCACTCCGATCATGAAATTACTGGTAGTTGTGGAAACTTTAAAAGGAAGTCTCATCATATTATCCATGGCAAGTACTTTCAAAGCGCCTGAACCGATTCCTAACAGTCCTGACATTGCACCTGCAAACATCATCATAAAGAATCCGGGAACAGTGTTTCTTGCTGCATAGCTTTTGAGAATCCCTTTGTCAGGAAAAGTTCCGTACAGCTTCAGTTTTTCTTCCAGGCTCCCCTGAATTAATGATTCCTGGTGATCCGGTTTTCCTTTAAGGTTTAAAATTACAGTGAGTAAAAGGATACTTGCAAAAATAATTCCGATCGTATTGGGATTTAACATTCCCGAAACGAGGGCACCGGCAATGGCACCGGCAGTTGTCGCGATCTCCAGAAACATTCCGATTCTCATATTGGTAAAACCTTCTTTCACAAAAGCTACTGCAGCTCCCGAAGAAGTTCCGATCACTGAGATCAGTGAGGCACCGATGGCATAATGCATTGGAACACCAAAACCCAGCGTCAGCAAAGGGATAATGATAACTCCTCCTCCCAAACCTGTAAGTGAACCTAAAAGACCGGCTGAGATAGCTCCAAGAAAAAGAATAATGATCTCCGACATGCTACAAATATAAAACTATTGCGGTTTTCAGGCAAACATTAACTCAAGATTATTTTTTGATGTATTTTTGCAAAAATAAAATTCAGAATGAAGTTATTTTATATCATCCTCGGGGCAACTCCAAAAGGCAGAAACATTGAACAGCATGACGTATTTTTCGGTATTGCAGAAACGCTGAAAGACCTGGTTCCTGTCATGAAAGAATTTTGGCCCGAAGCCAAAGGAAAGATTCATATCGATGCTTATCAGGAAGTTAAGTACGCCGATGGATACGAAATATCGGTTGAACCTAAAAATACCTTCGAAAATGAAGAAAAACTCTTTTTCGTCAATCTCGGCGGTTACAAGGAAGAACATTTCAAAGAGTTTCACGAACAGCATCTTATGGTGGGAAAAACCCTCGGTGAAGTCGTGAAAAAATCAAAGGCAACAGAATTTTACCAGACGATGGGCTTTAAAGGTGCAGGCAGTCATATTGATGAAAAATTCGGAGTGGATATTGATGATATCTTCAGTGTTACGGAGATCCTTCCCGAAGAAATGAAGCAGAAGTATTCACTGAAAATCAGAAAGTCAGAGGATGCACAGCAGCAGAATCATACCTTTTTGGGGTACCTGATGCTTGATAAAATTAAATAACTGACCGGAGGTGGCCAACTGCCTCTTTATAATGATTTTAAATCACGGAAATTTAAAATAAAATCTATTAAAAATAAAAGTAAACCAATGAAAATAGGAATTTTGGGAGGCGGACAGCTCGGCAGAATGTTGATTCAGGAAGCACTGAAATATGATGATGAATTTTATACTTTAGACCCGGCAGCAGATGCGCCTTGTCATACGATATCGCATTTTACACAGGGAAGTTTTAATGATTATGAAACCGTCCTGGAGTTCGGTAGAGATAAAGAGGTAGTAACCATTGAAATCGAACACGTCAATGCTGATGCTTTGGCTGAGCTTGAAAAGCAGGGAGTGAAAGTAGTTCCGAATGCTGCAATAATTAAAACAATCCAACAGAAAATCCTTCAGAAGCAGTTTTACGAAGCAAATGGTATTCCGAGTCCTGATTTTGAAATTATGGATGGAAGTTCAGATGAAATAAAAATTCAGTTTCCTTTTGTACAGAAGCTCAATACCGGCGGTTATGACGGAAAAGGAGTACAGATTATCCGTTCTTCTGAAGATCTGAAAAACCTGTGGACGGAAGATTCTGTATTGGAAAACCTTGTAGATATTGATAAAGAGCTTTCTGTCATTGTAGCGATCAATGAAAATGGAGAAACCAGAACTTTTCCGGTAACAGAAATGGTCGCTGATCCGAAATTAAATTTACTGGACTTTAATATCTGTCCGGTTCTTTTAACTGAAGAAATTGAAAATCAAATCGATTCGATTACAGAGAAATTCCTGAATGCTGTCAATTCTCCTGGATTATTTGCGATCGAACTGTTTTTGGATAAACAGGGAAAAGTCTGGGTTAACGAAACGGCTCCGAGACTGCATAATTCAGGACACCAAAGTCAGGAAGGGAATGCCAATTCACAGTTTGAACAAATGTACCGCGTCGTGAAAAATTTACCTTTGGCAGATACCGATGCTGTTATCTATAGCGGAATGCTTAATCTGGTTGGAGCAGAAGGCTTTACCGGAAAAGTAATTTATGAAGGGATGGAAGAAGTCTTAAAACTTCCGGAAACCTACATTCACCTTTACGGAAAAACGGAAACCAAGCCCGGAAGAAAAATGGGACACATCAATGTTCTGGCAGAGTCCAGAGAGGAGCTGATGGAAAAACTGGTGAAAGTAAAAGCAATGGTAAAAGTAATTGCATAAAAATTAGAAATATAGACTGAAAAAAGACTGCATTAGCAGTCTTTTTTCAGTTTTTTAGGACGGAAGGGAAATCAACGGTCCATTTTTTTTCCTGAGAATTCCATAACAGGAAGGGTCCGCCAAAATCATCGAAATAGACAATTTCGTAATGACCGTTGTCATCTGAAATATATTTTGGTTGTGAAGATTCATTTCTTGAGAATCCCATTTTTTCTAAACTTTCCCAGTCATCATTTGCGGGAAGTTTATGGTTCGTATTCTGATACGTTTCTATTTTATTCACCAGTAAATCTCCGGATTTAATATCTGACTTCCTTGTAATTTCAATAGGAAGATTCCAATAGATCATTACAGAAATAATCAGAAGTATGACGGCAGAAATTAAGATGATAAATGCTTTTTTCATATTTTAAACGTATCGGTATGCAGAATGTTCCAAATTTTAAATGTTTATCTCAAGAACAGAATTTTTTAACGTAAACTATTTAAAAATCTTCTTAATCACATTTCCTATTTCCATAAAATCATCATGGTTACCTACAGAACGCTTTTCTGTGTTATCCTGTCTGTATTCCGAATAAGGGAAGATGAGCAGGTAATTATGATCTTTTAGCTGCCCGTTCAAAAGCTCGGGAATCATTCTCATCCTCGGAATATAAGACTGCATTCCTCTTTTTGCCATAAATATAATCAGTCCTTCATCCTCTTTGATCCCGGCTGCGGTCTGTTCACCGTCCTTCCAGGTATTCATGATGATAAATTCAGCTTCTATATTGGCTTTTTTAATAATTTTCTGTAGGATGTTGAGGATGTTTTCCGGCGCATAAAAAATGATGGTGGCCCCTGAATTTCTTGCAATATTCCAAACTCTGACCAGTGCGTGAAAAAATCCGGCTTCCCGATGAGCATTTTCAGGAATCATCACCGCATATTTTTTAATGGTTGAAAGGGGTTGTGCTGCATGATAAACAAAAACATTGACATCATCATTTTGTAAATAGCCATTATACAGATTATGGGCAAATGAAGTGGAAAAACCTTTTTCATCTTCCAGGCCAATGATCAGATCGGTGATCTTCTGTTCTTTAATAACATTGTTGACTCCATTGATCACGTCATTGTCATACCTTTTCAGAGCTTTCAGTTTTACGTCTGCGGAAGCGGCTGTGTCAGCTGCCTGATGCAGAAGTTTATCAGCATTTTTTACGGAGGATTCGTTTTTGTCTTCATTAATCACATTCAGGGCAAAAAAGTCTTCGGTATTTGAATGGGCTTTAATTAAAATTCCGAGATTGATCATTCTCTCCACAGTTGCCTCATAATTGATGGCCAGAAGAATGTTTTCCTCTTCATGGTTGTTTCCTGAAACGGTATCCTCATTATCACGTTCCGCAATTTTCTGTGCACTGGACATGGAGATGAATGATGATACGGTACATGAAACCAGGATCAGTAAAATACTTCCGTTAAGAACATGTTCATTCAATAATCTCACAGGCTCTCCCGTTTCGCTTTCAGAAAGAATAATGTTGTAACCCACCATTACCGCTGCCAATGTTGCCGCAGCAGAGGCAGAACTTAATCCGAAAATCAGTTTTCCTTCTTCTTTTGTCAGCCGGAAAGTCTTCTGGGTAGCAACCGCTGAAATATATTTTCCCGCAATGGAAGCAACAAGCATAACGGCAGCCACTTCAATCGTTTCCCAGCTTTTAAAAAATACCTTGAAATCGATCAGCATTCCCACGCTGATCAGGAAGAAAGGAATAAAAATCGCATTTCCTACAAATTCTACCCTGTTCATGAGTGATGAAGTGTGGGGAATCAGTCTGTTTAAAGCTAAACCTGCAAAGAAAGCACCTATAATTGCCTCCACACCTGCCAATTCGGCCAAAAGTGCTGCGAGGTAGATCATGACCAGTACAAAAATATACTGGGA
Organism: Chryseobacterium sp. HNCC26DJ238; assembly: GCF_057180465.1. Classification (NCBI taxonomy): domain Bacteria; kingdom Pseudomonadati; phylum Bacteroidota; class Flavobacteriia; order Flavobacteriales; family Weeksellaceae; genus Chryseobacterium; species Chryseobacterium sp. HNCC26DJ238. The sequence goes on along the minus strand of NZ_JBXUGI010000012.1, from coordinate 78,316 downwards.
AATTTTATCATCTACCTTTTTAAAAAACCAGCGCCCGATTATAGGGAAAACAAGTAAAACGATCAGTCCGAAAACGATGAATGAGCCGGAAAGCTTAACCCAGAATTCAGTTCCCACATCACCCTGCGACATCCCGACAATGATGGCAAGAACCAAAAGGGCGAGAACATCGGTGATCATGGTGCCTCCCACTGTAATGTTTACCGCTAAGTTTTTTGCAATTCCGAGTTTGCTTACCAGGGGATAAGCAATAAGGGTATGGGAAGAGAATAAACTGGCAAAAAGTACAGAAGTCAGTACGGAAAAACCTAAGATGTAATAAGCTCCTGCAAAACCAAGTACAAAGGGAACAATAAATGTATAGATTCCGAACGTAAGACTTTTCCATTTATTTTTTTTAAAATCACCCATATCAATTTCAAGTCCCGCAAGAAACATGATATAGAGCAGTCCTGTAGTTCCGGTGACAACGATGCTGCTGTCTCTTGCCAGAACATTAAATCCGTTCGGACCGATAACCGCCCCGGCAATAATAAGTCCCAGAAGATGCGGAACCTTTATTTTATTGAGTAAAAGCGGGGCTGCCAGAATGATAATGAGTACCAACAGGAATTTGAGTACCGGATCTTCAAATGGAAGACTGAGGTTATGTAAGCTTAAAATCATAAGTGTTTTATTTTGAAGGACGTGTCAGCTCAACAGAAAATTTGGCTGTGCATTTATTATCAACAGTAACCGTTCTCGTACCTTTGATTTTGGTCGCAGAAATATCATTGAGAAGAATATTCATTTCTACAAATTTTTCAGCAGTGGAGTCGGTTTTGTAATTAAGTTTTACCTCATTATTTTCGTATTTACCGGAATACAGCCTGACTAGTTTGTTATTGTTGATGATCTTGCATCCCATCTGAGTGGAATCGCTGTCAAATTCCCAGGTGTCAATTCGTTGATCACCGATAACATAGTCACTGCATGAGGATTCTGTACAGATTACTTTACCTGTCCATACCCCGGAAACTTCCGCAGGCCATTCCCTGATCATCTCTACAGAATCTTTTTTGCTGAAAAGACTGTCTCTCATTTTGAGTAATGACTGATAGTCAGCTTCTTTTTTGGCAAAAAGTTTTTCTTTTTCGAATAGTTCTGTTTCTCTCAGTTCAAGTTCTTTTTTGTTTTCCTTACTGTCACAGCTTAAGAGTACTGCAAATAATACCAGAATAATAAGTGGATGTTTTTTTATCATAGTGTTAAAATATTCTAAAAATGTAAGAAAAATAAATGAAATAAAAAAACGAAGAGTTTCAGAAAATGATGGATCGCAGTAAATTTATTTACTGAACAGAATGGCCCTTTACTGTTTAAGCTTTTGTCTTTTAAATAATTCTGGTGTATAGTTGATCACGAAAACTCCTGCAATTATTAAAATAGCAGCAACTATAAATTTTGCAGAAATAGTTTCATCTAAAATTAACCAGCTTAAAAAAATAGAAATAATTGTATTGATATAAGCTAAGATCGAAACCTGCACGGGTGAAATTTTGGTGAGGGCATAGTGGAAGGCAAAAAATGCGGCCACAGATCCAAAAACTGCCAGGTAAAGGGTCGCTGAAATACTTACCAAGCTCCAGTTTTCAAAATTATAGTTTTCTGAGAACAGAAATGCAAAACAAAGCTGAACTATTCCTGCGAATATAAATTGATAGAACAGATTCAGGGTAATATTTTTACTCTGTATATTAAGTTTTTTAGTGAAAACTGTTCCGGAAGCCCAGCCGAGAATAGCTACGAACAGAAAAATGATTCCCATAAGATAATCAGGATTTCCTAAATCGTTCAGACCATCCCAGAATATAAAAAGAATTCCGCTGAAACAGAGAATGATCCCTGTCAAAGCCCGGAAACTGAATTTCTGCAGTCCGACCGCAACACTTCCTAAAAATACAATGATGGGTGAACAGGCACTCATCAGAGATGCGAGGCTGCTCGTTACGGTTTCTTCAGCAACCGTTGTCATCCCATTGGCGATGATCAGCATCAGGGTGGAAAAAATAAGCTGATACCCCAGGTTCTTCCAGCCAATCCATTTGAATTCGTTTCGGTAAAGCAGGATGGTCAGCATGATTATGGCTGCGAGAAACTGTCGGATTCCCGCTACAAACCAGGCAGGAATGGTTTCTACAGCAACCCGGATGGATAAAAAAGTTGTTCCCCACACAACAGCAACAGTGAGAACGGCAAAAGTAAGTTTGTAATTTTTCAATGGAATAGGGGAAATCGAATGGCAAAGATATTTATTTTATCATGAAAAGCTGCCTGTTTTGCTCCGTATATGAACGGTCAGTCGCAAATTTAGTGTTTGGTAAAGCAGATTTCCATTCCCTGTATTTTATATATATACCCGTTTTCTGATGAGTGCACAAACATTTAAACAACATTGGATGTTAAGAAAACATTTGAATAATTTTCTTTGAGAACTTTCCAATATTTGAGCAAGTATAAAATGTTACTGAGAAACGAAATCGTCTGCGATACATGTTTTGGGAATTTTAGAAATTTTTCTGAAAGTTGAGTTATGTTTTCAGTAGAAAGGTTGAAAATTCACTATTGATGAGCAAAGGAAATTCATTTTTACCTTTTTTAAAATCATTATCTTTGACCGATCTAATAAAATTGAAGAAATGGTAGGAATTATCATGGGAAGTCAGAGCGACTTGCCAATCATGGAACTGGCAGCAGATTTTTTAAAAAGTTTAGACATTCCCTATGAGTTGACTGTGGTATCAGCACACAGAACTCCTGAAAGGATGTTTGACTACGCTAAACATGCGCAAAAAAGAGGTTTGAAAGTAATTATCGCAGGAGCCGGCGGCGCTGCGCATCTTCCGGGTATGGTGGCAAGCTGTACGACATTACCGGTTATAGGTGTTCCTATCTTATCCAGTAACTCTATCGACGGTTGGGATTCTGTCTTATCGATCCTTCAGATGCCGGGAGGGATTCCGGTCGCTACTGTTGCCCTGAATGGCGCTCTGAATGCTGGGATTTTAGCTGCAAAAATACTGGGAACCGGTGATGAAAGTGTATCGGATAAGCTTCAGATTTATCAGGATACGTTAAAAGATAAAGTCCTGGGAACAGTGGATGATATTAAAGCAAAGCATCCTAATCTTTATGATTTGTAAATAATAAGAGTTCACATAAAATAAGGCTGCCCTGAAATGGGACAGCCTTATTTTATGATTTGAGGAGATCACTTAGTCTTCCATCATATTGTCACGCGTGTTTTTCTGCACAGCGATAGCACCAAAGAGAGCCAGTAAAAATGCAAAGGCATAAAAACCTTTCTCACTCGGCATGATGGTGGCATTAAACAATCCCACAGTCAGAAGAACAATGGATGATAAGGTAGCAAACCAGCAGATGCCATAATAAATATCTGTCACTTTAATATTTTCCATTCTGTCACGGACAGCTTTCTGTAAAGAAACTACGGCGAATAATCCGTAGAGTAGGATGGTAAAGTAGTATCCTTTTTCATTCAGCTGCATTTCTGCTCTTACGAGGCCTACAATATAGCCAATCATTCCAGCGCCTAAAGCGACCCATGAAGCTGCGACAAACGCATTAGAGACTCCCTGTTTTTTCATTATTTATCTTTTTAATGTATAGTTTAGTCAAATATATCCTTTTTTAAGAGATCAACTGTAATATATTTGAATTTTTATCACCATTCTTTGAAGATAATTAATAGATGGATGTTTTTTTTTGAAATAGTGAATGAAAGATTTGAAGTTCGCTTAAAAACAAAAGCAGAAATCTGGGCATATACTCAAATTCTCAAAGAGAACTGCAAGGATGATTTACTGAATGATATATTCGTAATTATGCTGTACGTACTGATTGCCGTTTGAATCTTTACCGGTCACCTGAGCAGGCAGGTTTGAGCTGTTGTACTGTATGTCATAGGTGATGTTCTGATTCGGAATCCATATCCCTGCACTGTCTTTATAGCTTTTCTTTTCAGTCAGATAATTGTTTCCGCTCAGGATATAGGCTCCCCCTAAGGATACTCTGAAATACTTATTGGTGTAAGTAAACGGATTAGGCTTATCATCGTACGTAAAAACCTGTTGAGTAGCGTAGGTGAATGTTCCGCCAATCACAAAAGTTTCTACAGAAATGTTATCTCCGCTGTACTGATAAGAAGATGTACTGGGGTTGGAACAGTCTGCTGACTGACACAGCGTAGAGGTCTTTACTTTACCGTTCTCGTACGTGTAACTGGTGGTCCTGTTAAAATCAGGATTGCTGTAAACAGCCTTTACATTTGACAGCTGTTCCCCATTATAGGTGTAGAGCGAATAGTATTCCGGCACACCGGCAGAATTATAATAAATGGTCTTATTCGGTTTTCCTGCAGCATCATATTCGAAAGTGGAAGTTCTTCCCTCAGAAACTATTTTTATCAGTTCACCCTCATTATTGTAATTGAATGTTGCGATATTGGTTTCAGGGCTGGAAGCATTGTCATAATACACGGTAGTGACTTTACTCAGTAATATTTTTTTGTCAGCAGAATTTATAATATCACTGTCATCACTGCAGCTGTTCATTAAGATCACGGTGCCGATAGCGCTCAGAACAATAGATTTCTTCATGTTTTAATTTTTCCAAAAATAGGAAAAATTAAAACAGATAAAATAAAAAATCCCATTATGTTGAATAATGGGATGGTATTGAAAAGATTAAAAAATCTTAGTATCTGTAGTATTCCGGTTTGAACGGTCCTTTTGCATCTACTCCGATGTATTCAGCCTGTTCAGGAGAAAGAATTTCCAACTCAACGCTTAATTTCTTAAGGTGAAGAGCGGCTACTTTTTCATCTAAATGCTTAGGAAGCATATACACTTCATTTCCGTAAGCTTCAGCATTGGTCCAGAGTTCGATCTGAGCCAGAGTCTGGTTAGAGAAAGAATTTGACATTACAAAACTTGGATGACCCGTAGCGCAACCTAAATTAACCAGTCTTCCTTCTGCAAGAATGATCACTTCTTTACCTTCTTCCAAAGTATAGATGTCAACCTGTGGTTTTACTTCTGATTTTGTGTGACCGTAGTTTTCGTTTAACCATGCCATATCGATTTCGTTATCAAAGTGACCGATATTACAAACGATTGCTTTATCTTTTAATTTTAAGAAATGTTCTTTTCTTACAATATTGAAGTTACCGGTTGTTGTAATAACGATATCTGCGTTATCCACTACCGTATCCAATCTTTTAACTTCGAAACCGTCCATTGCAGCTTGTAATGCACAGATCGGATCAATTTCAGTAACGGTAACAATAGATCCTGCCCCTCTGAAAGAAGCAGCAGTACCTTTACCTACATCTCCGTATCCGCAGACAACCACTCTTTTTCCAGCCAGCATAATATCTGTTGCTCTTCTTACAGCATCCACTGCAGATTCTTTACATCCGTATTTATTGTCGAATTTAGATTTGGTTACTGAATCATTTACATTGATTGCAGGCATTACCAAAGTTCCGTTCTTCATTCTTTCGTACAGTCTGTGAACGCCTGTTGTCGTTTCTTCAGAAAGTCCTTTGATGTCTTTAGTAAATTCAGGATATCTGTCAAACACCATGTTTGTTAAATCTCCACCGTCATCCAGAATCATGTTCAACGGTTTTCTATCTTCCCCAAAGAATAAAGTCTGCTCGATACACCAGTCAAATTCTTCTTCATTAAGGCCTTTCCATGCATAAACAGGGATTCCTGCAGCAGCTATGGCAGCAGCAGCGTGATCCTGAGTTGAGAAAATATTACATGAAGACCATGTAACCTCAGCTCCCAGGGCAACCAAAGTTTCAATCAGAACAGCAGTCTGGATCGTCATGTGAAGACATCCTGCAATTCTCGCTCCTTTCAATGGCTGAGAGGGTCCGAACTCTTCACGGATTGACATTAATCCCGGCATTTCTGCTTCTGCAAGAGTAATCTCTTTTCTTCCCCATTCTGCCAGGGCGATGTCCTTAACTTTATAAGGAATGTATTGTGTTGTCGTACTCATATCGTATGAATAATTTTAAATTCAAATAATTAAAGTGCAAAATTACAACATATAATTAAGATATAAAAACTGAGTATCCAATCAATTGTATGAGATAATACCTGAAGGAAAATTATTTACTTTAATTCTAAATAACTACTTTTGCAGAAATAAATCTTTTTATGAATCATACCCATACCCAGGAGGAGGCACAAAGACAGGCAAAGCCCCTCGCTCCAAAAGTGAAAGAACTGATTGCAAGAACTCAAAGTATTGTTTTGGCAACCATAGATGCAGAAGGAAATCCAAACTCCAGCTATGCACCGTTCGTACAGGTTGAGAACTCTTTTTATATTTTAGTTTCTTTCATGGCGAGGCATACAAAAAATCTGGCTGAAGGGAGAAAAGCTTCAATTATGTTTATCGAAGATGAGTCTGCCTCAAAACAGATCTATGCTCGTGAAAGATTAACCATTGAAGCAGCAGCTGCACAGATTGAAAGGGATTCTGATATATGGAATCAGGTAGTAGGCCAGTTGAAAGAAACTCACGGTAAAGTGGTAGATGTAATCTCTGAAATGAAAGATTTTATTCTGATTTCTTTAACCCCTGTGAAGGGAGCCTATGTAAACGGATTTGGAAGTGCTTATTTTGTAGATGAAAATCTAAACATTATGGAGCATAGAAACGATCAGAATCATCAGGCTAAGTAAATTTGTCTGAAGCAGACAGAGAAGTTAAATTTTAGCTTTCCAAATACTATAAAGTCACTTAAATTATACGATTTAGGTGACTTTGTTTTTAAATTTTAAAGACTGTTGTATTGCTCAATTCTTTCATGCTGCTCTTTCTGTACGAATCCAAGATTGAATTTTTGAAAATTGATAAGACTTATAAACCTGGTAACTGTGTTCTGAAATTCTGATGATCTTTAAAGGATATTTTAGATATGCATTATAAATAATAAAAACCGCTATCTTTCAGCGTTACACTTCCAGCCAAAAAAATTACTACTTTTACACAATAAATTTACCAATGCCTCTCTACCGTGACTTTTCTGACGATGATGCCACCATTCTTATCTGGAAATATGAGGAAGGCGAAGAGTTAAATCCTGATGAACTTCTGGAACCTGAAAATGCTGAAAAAGTAAAAGATTATCATCCGAAAAAACTGTTGGAGGTACTGATGGTACGTAAACTTTTGAAAAGTTTAAAACCCGGTTCTAAAATCCTGTACAGGGACAGAGAGCCTTTCCTTTCGCCTGCGGATGCTGAAATCTCTATTAGCCATTCCTTTCCCTTTGCGGCCATTGCAATATCAAAGAATAAAATCGGAATTGATATTGAAAAATTCAATCCTAAAATTTTGCGGGTCATCGATAAATTCACGTATGAAAATGAAAGAGGATTTATCCCTTTTGATAATGAAGTAACTTTTTTTACCATTATCTGGAGCGTGAAAGAAAGTATGTATAAAATTCATCACTCAAAACACTGGTCCCTGAAAAAGCATTATGAAGTAAAACCTTTCGAACTGAAACATCTATTCGATATCAGATGCAGGGTTCATGATGAAAAGATTTCAGATGAATTTAAAGCAAGGGTGAAGTTCTTTGACGATTACTGCTTTACGATTGTGGAAGAGTAGTCGTTTCTGCTCTGTACGTCTGAATGACTTTTCGCTGTTCTTTGGCAACATCATAAATCAGTTCCAACACATCGTGGATATTTTTCAGTTCTGTCAAATGCGAAATCTTGTTGGGATCTCTTCTGTCGAATATTTCATTTTCGAGCAATTCTGATTTTCTCTGGATCAGTAAATTTTCTATCGAAGAATCTTCAGGTTCCAGGCGGCTGTCCATTTTTAAAGTTTCCGTTATTTTTTCACCATTCAGCAATACCGATACCTGATTCATTTCGGCTTCAATTTTTTTAGTCCAGCTTTCAGAATCGATTTCAGGATATTTTTTATTGTTTTTTGAATACTGTGACAGAGAAGCGGTATATGCAGTAATCAAATGCGAGGTTGCCACAAACTGATGGACCACTTCCAGTTTTTTCTGCTGGTTTTTTGGATCAGAAATCATTCTCTGAAAATTATCAGAAAGATTGGCCAGTGAAATAATAGCGTTTTTACGTTTTACCTTATAATCCTCAAGATCAAAATCTTCGTTCAGAAATTTCGACATGACACTGTGAAAATAGGTGAAATTAGATTCCGCTGATTTTTTCATCAGATCTAAATTCTGGGTATGTTCCCAAACCGGAAGGACAACATAAGAAACTAAAAATGCTATGATTCCGGCAATAACGGTATCTACAATCCTGTCTCTGAAAATGATATTGACATTTCCCGGATTTAAAAAATTAAAAGTCATAAAAACATACATGGTCATGAAGAGCACTGCCCAGAAATAGCGTCCTTTCAAAAAACTGAAACACAGAATCATGCTCAGCAGAAGAACTGCAAAAAGGATAGCATTGACATGAACATAATATAAAATGACATATGCGATTACCGCTCCTGCAACGGTACCGTAAAAACGCAGAAGATTTCTCTGCTTGGTAATCGAGTAGGCAGGTTTTAAAATAGCAACTGTGGTGATCAATATCCAATAGGTATGGCCGACGACAAGAAATGGAAGTTGAGAAACCAGATATCCCAGCAGCAGTGCGGTGGTAACTCTTATCGCATGGCGGAAGTGGGATGATGTTAAAGAGATGTTGCTTTGTAAAATTTTAAAATTGATTTTTTCGTTATTCGTCACAAATTTTTTCAGGTCCAGACCCGTGGAAAGACTTTTTGCAAGCTTTACATTTTGGGAAAAGACTTTATAGATCTCATTAATTTCTTTCGTAATCTCGTTGATGCGCATCATGATCTGTCTCAAAATCATGAAGTTTTCAAGCGTATCAGGATTCATTGCTCTGTTTCTTAATTCAAAATAATCAACATTAAGATCCTGAGAACGGGCTTCCAGATTGAAGATAGGTTTAGCACGTGTGCTGCTTTGTAAAGAGATTCCGATGTTTGCAATTTCTTCGGAAAGAATATTCAGGTAATCATGAATTTTAACCAGAATGGTACTGTCTTCAAAACTTTGCTGGAGTTTTTTATAGTCACTTTCTGAAGTCATGAGTTTCTCATGAAGATCCATTGAATTCAAAAATGTCAGCATCAGTAATCGGCTGATTGTCGTTGACTCATTAACGATTGTTCTCGTTTTAAAAACCGTTTCACGAGTCTCTTCCTGGAGGTTTTTAATCTCCACCTGTTTTGCAATAATCTGGTAATTCAACCGGTCAAAATCAGGGTTTTTCTGATAGAAATTGGCTTTAATTTTTAAAAATTCTGCAAGCTGAAGATAATTTTCACCAATCATCTGGCTGGCAAGTTTATAAGGCTGAATGGTGGTGACAATTAAGAAAATCAGCAGGAACCAAATGCATCCTGCGGCAAAAATCAAAAGACTTTTAAGAATATTGACTCCTGTTAAATGCCCGTCAATAAATATGGCCAGAACCACCAGTGCGAGAGATCCTACAGCGGCAAGTCTCTGACCATAAACACCGATCAGAGAAAAAAACATTCCGAAGGCGACAATCTCCAAGATGACGAGAGGAATAATTCCTTTGACCAGACTTGCAATAGTGGAAACAAAAACAAAGCAGAAAATGGCAAAAGTCAGGGAGTTTCTTCTACGGATAAATGGTCCCGGCTGATCTGTCAGCGCAACAAAACTGGTTCCTAAAGGAAAAAGAAAATATTCTTTGAGCAGTCCGAAGTAGGATAGAATCAGACAAGGGATAACCGTTGCCAAAGTAATTCTTATAGAAGAATAAACATATTGGCTGGTAACGATCTTTTTTAACTCCGAAGAATAGTTCATTCTGCAAAAATAATTATTGAAAAACAAAAAGCCTTATAAATATAAGACTTTCTTAGCATTTTTTGATGTTCACTTTAAGATCAGATTACTTCGTTTTTTTTACCGCTAAAGGTTAGACGGGTTTAGAAATATGTTGGATTGTAAATAAAAAGAACTGCTAAATATTGTAGTGAAATGTACATTTTCCGTCTCATCTTCAAAGTTATTTGTAAAAATAATCAGAAGTATCTTGTGAACAAATTGAATGAAATAAAACTTTCCCGCGGTTAAAAATCATTCTGTCAGAAATAGTTTCTTAAGATCTTTTACTGTTTGTATGCAAGGTTGGTCATCAGGTAACTCTCCAAATCCATAAGCGGCATAGATAAACGGAATTCCTGTTTTAGCTGCAGCTTCACAATCCCAAACGGTGTCTCCTATATACACTGCATTTTTCAATTGATTTCGCTCGATGATCATTTGGATATTCCTGTCTTTTGAGAGATTGGTATTACCGGAACACTCAAAATCTTCAAACAGATTCTCAAGTTGATGAAAGGATAAAAAATTTTCAATATATCCGGACAGACAATTGCTTACAATAAGTAAATTGTATTTTTTAGCCAAATCCTTAAGTATTGGTTCTATGTCAGGATATAATTTTCCACCGTATTCTTTAATATATTCATTTTCATAAACCTTGTAGCGTTTCAATACTTCGGGCTGCTCTTCTCCGGAGATAAAGTCAAAATGCTTTTCCAGGATATCATCCATTTTCATTCCCGAAAAAAAACGTACTGTAGCAGCATCAACAGAATTGTTTCCGTTTCCGTAAAATTCAGATAAGGTTCGGTTCCAGGCTTCTGCACAGGTAGAAGATGCGTCCCATAAAGTTCCGTCAAGATCGAAAATGATGCTGTCAATATTTTGTAATTCTGATAAATTCATACGTAGTAAGATAAGAAAAATGTTTAAGATTAAAACTTACTTTATCAGTACAGTGGTTACTGAAAATATTTCGACAGGACATTTGGATTTTTATTTTTATGACTGTTTACAGGATTGAACGTTTAGTCGAATCTCTGTAAATGATTTTTGAATCAACGGTCACTGTTTTGCTTTCGGAGGTTTTATTATTTATTTTTTCTAAAACCAGTTCAGCAACATTTTCTCCCATTTCGACAAGGGGCTGTTCTACTGTGGTCAGCTGTGGATAAGTAAATTTTGATAATTCCGTTCCTGAAAAGCTTGCTACAGCTACTTCCTGAGGTACTTTTACTCCTACATCCAAAAGGTGATGCATGCTTCCTATAGCCAATGTGTCTGTGAATGCAAATACAGCATCAAACAATATATTTCTGGATAAAAGTTCTTCAGTGAATTTTTTCCCATCCTCGTAGGTCATTCCCTCACTTCTGACGATCAGGTCAGGATTATAAATTTTATGTTTTGTGAGAATACATTTATACCCTTTTTCTCTTTCCCGTGCATTTCGGATGAAAGAAGGACCGACAATATGTGCGATATTTCTTCTTCCGGTTTCTATCAGGTGTTCCACCATTAAAGAAGCTTTTATATGGTCGTCTGCCAAAACTTTAGAAGCATCAAGTTCTGAATGGGGAATCCTGTCAAAAAAAACAAGAGGAATTCCTCTTTTTATCATTTGCTTATAAAGATCCAGGTTATAGGATTCATGACATAAATTAATAATCACCGCATCTACGTTGATTTGCTCTAAAAGCTGCAGATGATGTCTTTCTTTAACGGGATCTTCATCTGAAGTCAGAATGATGGTTCGGTAGCCCTGAGTGTTTAATACATTCTGTATTCCTTTTAGTACTGTAGCAGAAAACGGTGTCACCATCTCCGGAACTACAAAACCTATATTTTTAGACTGTCCGTTTCTGAAATAAAGTGCGGTGGGATTGGGTTTATATCCCAATCTTTCGGCAGCTTCAAGAATTCTCTGTTTCGTTTCGCTATTGATATTTTTGTCATTGACAAAAGCTCGGGATATGGTAGATGTGGAAAGTAGCAGTTCCTTGGCCAGATCTTTGATAGTAATACGTTTCATGTGTTTTTTATTCTGTTAAAATACAAATTTTATATATTCTGTTGCTGAGATAAGATAAAATTAAGACTCACAGAGTAAAACGGGTGCCAAAAAAAATGGCTGGAATCTCTTCCAACCATTCTATAGGGTATATTGTAAGTTATTTAATAATCTACATTAGAAGTTTCGTCACCAATATTCCATGTAAGACCAAAACGTAAAGTATTGTCAAGAGCAGTATTGATTTTAGACATATTGATCAGGTAAGAGATATCCAATCCGAAAGAACGGTATTTTAAACCAATACCGGCAGTTGCAAATTGTCTTGCTCCCTGTACTTCACTTTCGTGGAAATAACCTCCTCTTACAGCAAATGCATTGTCATAAGAGTATTCTAAAGCACCACTGTACATAATAGATTCAGGATTCTTGAAAGATTTTCCGATTCCTGACATTACCCCTACATTAGGCACCGCGTAGATAGGCTGTCTTGTGTTTGGATCATTTCCAACAAATTCTGATCCCGGTACTAATATTTTTGAACCTTCAACACTCAGACCCACTCTGTTTACGTCATCAAGATACATATCGTAACCAATCCCTAATCTCGCCATGGTAGGAAGATAAGATCTTGATTCTTCATTTCCTGTGTAATCCAGTTTAGGACCAAGGTTTGTAATTGCTAAACCTGCATTCAGTTTCCCGTCAAATCCCCCGAAACTTGAAAATTTAGGAGAAGTATAATACGCTGAAACATCTACCGCAAAAGTATTTGCCGGTTTAAGGGTTGTATCTGTGTTGAATCCTCCGGCCAAATCTGAACGGATAAATCTACCGGTTACTGCCATTGAATATGAATCAGAAAGTTTCAGACCATACGCTACGTCAACTGAGAATTCATTGGGCTTGGAGGTACCGTTTGATGTAACATCGTTCCCTACCAATGAAGTAAGGTCTACCTCACCCATATTGAAATAATAAATACTCGCAGAGATCGTAGATCTTTCCTCCTGACCTAAGAATTTATGGAATGCTCCATACAGTAAAAATACATCATTTGTAAGTTTTCCCATGTAAGGAGTATAGTTAATACCCACAGAAGAACTTGTTCTGCTAAAAGGATATTTTGCTGCATTCCAAAATTGAGAAAAAGCGTCAGGTGAAGTTACAACCCCCTGATCTCCCATACCTCCGGATCTTGCATCAGGCGCAATTCTCAGAAATGGAGCTCCGGTTAATACAGGTCTTACCTGACTTAAATCTTGTGCATAGCCTAAAAACCCAGCACCAAAACCAATCCCCAAAAGCAGTTTAGTAGTTAAATTCATATGTTGTCTTTTATATATATTATCAGTTTTCTATTGATATTCTCAATTATTTATTATTTTACTTCAAAAGTACCATTTTTTCTACAGCTGTAGCACTTCCTTTGCATTTTTCTTGATTTTGACTTTTTGCAAATATCTTAAAAATATACGTACCTTTTGCTACTGTATCACCAAAATCATCTTTTCCGTCCCATTCTATTGCCTGACGTGGCGTTCTAAAGCCCTGTAGGAAAGGTTCTGCAACAACCGGCTGACTTAAAGTTCTTACCAATTTTCCTGTAATGGTGTAAATTTGAACGTTCACATCTAAAATATCATCACAGTTATGCTCGAAATGAATGTAAGTTTTGTTGGTAAAAGGATTTGGCCAGTTAAGCGGTCTGTTAATGACCAAATGCTGGTCTGCCTCATCTTTAACTTCAAAGTTTAACGTTTCAGTCGTTGAATTATTGTTGATGTCCCAAACTTTAAATGTAAGTTGATGTTGACCTATTGCTAAATTTCTGAAAGGATACGACACATTTCCTTTCTGATAGTCTGCCAATCCGGGATTTAAACATCCGTTTCCTTCCCCTGAAGCAAAAAAGTCATTTAATACTACAGTGTTGATAATCTGTCCGTCCAGATAGACTGTGATATCATGGCCAATACCGGATCCTGTAGAATTAATCCCTGTATCATCCGTTACACAGGCAAGAAGCATCGGGTTCTGGTCTGTAATCCCTCCATTCGCAAAATTTGTATTGTTCATATACAGCTTTACTCTTGGCGGTTCGTTATCGTTAATGCCGTTAGGGTTAATATCTCCCACCTGAACTGTCTGATTTGTAAAAACGTCGGTCGCCTTGTTATCTGCATATCCAAGCATTCTTCCTTCGCCTACAGCATAGTTGATGTCTTTCGGGACATAAAATTCTACAGTGAAAACACCATTGACTGCCGTGCCTGAAGCTTTAACAATAGCACTTCCTTCCTCTGTATAACTTAAAACAGGAGTTAGATTTCCATCATTATTTAAAGTTGTTTTATTCAGTCTTTTATCAAAGATGTTAATGACAACTCTTCCATTAAAAGTGGTATTAACTGAACCGTTGGTATTGTTGATATGACCTTTTATTTTTACAAAGTCCAATCCTCTGATCAGTCCGGAAACAGGCGTTTCTATATTATCAATCATTAGTAACCTCTGGGGTCTGCTTAACTTCATCGCAGGATCTCCCAGAACATTCACCTTTAAATGATTGCCATCTCCGGGTCTCAGTTTCTTAGCATTAAGATGAGCATCTCCGACAGGAATAAAATCATCATTAACCAATTTGAAAATATCTTTCGTATAAAGGTTCGTAAAATCAATTCCATAGCCTACACCCACTGCACGGCTTGAAGTTATCATGCTCGCAGCACCTCCCTGTTTCAGTTTTATCAGCTGCTCACCTGCAGATGATGTGGACGGCTCGTCCCAAAGTGTAAATTCACAGGTAATGGTAGAAACAAACGGAAATCTGCTGTATACATTTGAGAAATTATTGGCATTTTGAATTTCATCCAGGGTAAAAACTCTTTCTTGTGCCCATCCGTTGATTCCTCCGTGTCCGAAATAGAAAAGGTATAAGCTGTTTCCCAGATCGTTTGAGATTGCCTGATTGACCTGTGGATATCTTTGTCCGCCTGCCGTACTCTGACCTTGGAATGCATCGAGGTAAAGCTTCTTAACATTGTATTCTTTAAGAACCGTACCAGGCAATTCAAAAGTACTAGCTAAAGTATTATTCATTACGGTATGGAAAGGAACACCTCCATCATTGTCATCATCGACTACAAAGTCCAGTTTCATTCTCCATTCACCGAAAGGAGTGGACTGGCCGGATAATGAATTGTAATAGGCAAGTGTTTTATCTATCATATTTGCCGCCTCTGTAGGATTAGCCGCAGGAAGTCTTCCTACAGGAAGGTCAGGAAGGTTATTATATAAAATAGATGAAGTCTGTGGCTTAGTCATAACAATATAGTCATCGGTAACGAAAGAACTGATGAAATCAGCTGAACCTTCACTCTCATAACTTGAGACTACATTGGAGTTGTTGGGAACCCTGTTTTTATAATCATATGAAGCGTCCCCCAGAATGAATACATATTTTAAACTGCCGAGAGGAGTATTGAGTTTTGTGACAAAATCCCTGATGGCTGTAAGATCCCTGCTTCCGCTTCCGAATTCCTGATAAATTTTAGCTGCATCTACAATCTGTACACTGTAGTTGTTTTTAGTCTGATGATAATTGGCAAGTCTTTGTGCCTGGGACATCATTTCCGGTGTTGTGATAATGAGATAATCTACATTCTGTAAAGCAGAAAGATTCTGATTGTTGATTCTCTCAACGAACTGCGGTGTAAAAGCAGCATCTGCTCTGAAAGCTACGAATTCATTGTTAAAAGAAGGATTTGATGTCGTGTAGGCAAAATTGAATGTCCCTGTTCCCACTGCTTTGTTTACTTTTCTGCTGGCATTGGTAATATCTGTAACGTCCCAAACCTGTTCCATTGTAGCGGTATTGCTGATACTGAAGCCATAATTGGTATTGGTTCCGCTCAGGAGTGAGTAATCACGGAAATTCATTTGGTTCCCATTGAATCTCAAGTCTTCCTTATATTGTAATTCCACATAATCAAAATAAAAAGTTCCGTTTGGATTTGTTGCAATATTTGGATTGTATTTAAAGCTGATTTGATTTCCGCTTAAATTTGAGATTGTTCCCGAATATCGCAAATTGAAAAAATCATATGCATAATCCGGCAAATTTGCAGGGACACTATTGGTAACAGGATTTTGGTTATTGATTGTAAAGGCTACAGAATTTTGCTGGGATTTAAAACCGATCACCTGTGTCCTGTAGCGTATCACATCAGAACCCTGAACAGGAGAGTTTAATGTCAAAGTAATGGTTTTCTCTGTGGTGAAGGGCTGATCTTCTACCCAGATCCTTCCTACTTTTAATAAGTTTTTCTGATCATTATCAATAACCTGATAGTTATCGTACCTTGTAATAAGGGATGAGGCCGGTAAGTTTAAATCAACATTCTGCACTCTTTTTCCGGCTCCTTTATCAAAGTTGATATAATAATAAGAATAATCTTCGTAAATATTTTTTAAGTTTTCACTGCGGTCTTCTCTGGTATCTACTCTCTTGAATCCATTTCCGTTCGAAGTATTGTAGAGATTATAACCATTAGGGCCCTGAGCATAAAATAATGCATAATCAGCATCGTTCCAGACATTGTCATCTTCTCCCACAACCTGAATTGAATTTTCCTGAAGAGCACTGTATTTTACATCCTGATTAAATTCAGGAAGCATAATTCCGCCATTTCCGTAAATTCTGAAATTTTTTGGATTTACATTGGAAGGATTGATTCCTATATCTCTTAAAAACTGTGCTGTAATTTTAAATATTCCTGATTTGTCAACCCGTATTTTATAAAAGCCGCCTGCCGATAATGGGTTTGTGGTTGTCCCTACTTTCTGAGCGCTGAAACTGACCGGCAGATTAGAGGGGGAAATCTCAAAAGAGGAAAGACGCTGAACCCTTCCTTTTACATTTTTAAATAATCCTACATTCACATTTGCGTATCTTTCACCTTCCAGATAAAAATAATTGATGTCTGCAATATCATAATCAGGCAGAAGATCTTTACTGATATCAAATAAATCCCTGTATGAAACCGTTTCCCAAATAAGATTGGTAACTCTCAATTGATTTTCCCCGATTTTTTGTTTATTTTGGATAAAAATATTATTTTGGCTGAAAGAAAAGCCTCCGTTTTTGAAGTTTGGGAGGCGTAATTTTGCATCACCAAAATCTTCGATTTTTGCTCCATCCCATTCTACTGAGATTCTTTGAGCCCAAGTCGTTGATATAAAAGCGAATAGGAAGAAGAGAGTCGTTTTTAGTCTCATGTTGATTTTTGAAATTTCTGAATTACAAAATAAATGAAAATTTTAGAATTAAACAGTGATACAATAAAATTAATTTGTTAACGTTTTCAAAAAAAATCAAATCTTTACTTGATTTATTGAATAATTTATTTTTTCTTTGTACTTTGAATAATATTTATATCGACTATGAAAAAACTAAAGTTGTTTTCATTAATAGCATTAAGTTCTACACTTGCATTAACCAGCTGTGGAGGGTCTAGTACCAGCAAAGGAGGGGGTACTAAAAAATTTGTCAGCAAGACAGGTTGGAAGCCAAACGAAAAACAAGGTTGGTTTTTTGCAGGAAAGCAACAAAAGCAGAAGGGTTGGCCAGGAATGGTATATGTTGAAGGTGGAACTTTTACCATGGGATTAGTGAAAGATGATGTAATGCACGATTGGAATAACACACCTCGCAGAATGCAGGTAAGTTCATTCTTTATTGGTGAAACAGAAATTACTAACTACGAATACCGCGAATACCTTACATGGTTGAAGTATGTATTCCCGCCGAGTGATCCAAGTTTTAAGGAAATCTACAATGGTGCTTTGCCTGATACCTTATTGTGGGATAATAAATTATCAAGAAACGATCTTAATGAGACTTATTTCAGAGATCAGAACTATGATTATTATCCGGTAGTAGGTGTTTCCTGGACACAAGCAAACAGATACTGTGAATGGTTGACAGACAGAGCAAACGAAAAAGCCTTAATGCAGGCTGGTGTTATTGCAAAAGATCTGTATATCAACGAGTCAAACAATCAGGGTGGAACAGCTTTCAATATGGATAAATTCAAATCGAATGATCCTGAAATGCAGGGGTATATCAATGAGCAGAGACTTGCCCAGAAATCAGGGATGAAAACGACGAACCAGAGATTGCTTGCCGCTAACAGATCTCCTAGTTCTGCAATGGTTACGAAATTCAGACTTCCGACAGAAGTTGAATGGGAATATGCAGCTCTCGGAATGGAAAAAAGCAGAGAATACAACAGTTATACAGAAAAGAAACCCCAAATCGATATGCTTAGAGGAACTAAGGGTAAAGACAGAGGGATGATTCTTGCTAATTTCAAGCAGGGCAGAGGTGATTATTCAGGACTTCCGGGTTGGAAAAATGACGGTGCTGCCAACACTTCAGATGTTAGACAGTTTCCTTCAAATGACATCGGTGTTTACGGTATGTTCGGAAACGTTTCAGAATGGACCGCAGATGTTTACAGACCGATCATCGACGAAGATGCAAACGATTTTAATTATTACAGAGGAAATGTACCTCAGGCTATCGTAAGAAACGGAGACGGAACTTATAAAATGGTAGATGAGGGGTCAATTAAATATGATACTTTAGCTGATGGCAGACTGGTTTACAAAAACCTTCCGGGTCAGTTCGAGAGAGAAACGATTGCTGATTACAGAAACTATAGAGACGGT
The DNA here is from genome assembly GCF_057180465.1 of Chryseobacterium sp. HNCC26DJ238. Classification (NCBI taxonomy): domain Bacteria; kingdom Pseudomonadati; phylum Bacteroidota; class Flavobacteriia; order Flavobacteriales; family Weeksellaceae; genus Chryseobacterium; species Chryseobacterium sp. HNCC26DJ238. Next base: position 59,606 of record NZ_JBXUGI010000012.1, on the reverse strand, counting down.
GACAGAATGTCGTCACTGGAATATAGAAATGCAAGTGATTCTGCTGCTTCATTTAACATGTACAACGCTCCTACATCCCGATTTGTAGTAGACGGAAATGGAAAAGTGATTCTTCAGAAGGATACCAAAGACAGAACCTCAGCAATAACCAACGATATCAGAGTTGTGAAAGGTGGTTCTTGGCAGGATTCAGCGTACTGGTTAGATCCGGGACAAAGAAGATATAAAACTCAGAATTCAGGCTATGGATGGATTGGTTTCCGTGTAGCTCAGGATGCAAGAGTGAATGACAAAGCTAGAACAAGAAGATAATATTTCAAAATACTTATAAAAAACCTCCCGTAGTTCGGGAGGTTTTTTTAATTTTGATATATCAAATATAATTATTCAAAGTCTTGAGATATACATTCGGATTTTGAACTGATATTGTCTGATAAAAATATATTTATATTTACCCATGACTACAGAACAGTTTTATCCGTTGTTTTTACAATCTGAAAAAGTAACAATTGACAGTAGAAAAATTAATGTCAATGATATTTTCTTTGCATTTTCCGGAGATAATTTTAATGCAGCTGCTTCAGCTCAAAAAGCAATAAGCGACGGTGCATTGGCAGTGATTATTGAAGATAAGGATTATGAAAACAGCGATAAAAATATTTTCCTTGTCCCATCAACCTTAAAGTTTCTACAGGACTTAGCTGTTTACCACAGAAATCAATTAGATATTCCAGTGATCGGTCTTACAGGAAGTAACGGTAAAACAACGACCAAAGAGCTGATCCATGCTGTACTTTCAAAGAAGTATCATGTACAGTATACCCATGGTAATCTGAATAATCATATTGGTGTTCCTTTGACTCTTCTTTCAATACGGAAAGAGCATGAAATGGCAGTGATCGAAATGGGAGCCAATCATCAGAAGGAAATTGAACTTCTCTGCACGATCGCACGACCTGATTTTGGATACATTACCAATTTTGGAAAAGCACATCTCGAAGGATTTGGTGGTTTTGAAGGAGTAATCAAAGGAAAGTCAGAGCTGTACGATTATCTTAAAGATAACAGGAAAACCATTTTAGTAAATGAGAATGATCATGTTCAGGTAGAAAAAACAAATGATTATGATTCAAAAATAACTTTTGGTAAGCGCACTTCAGATTATTTCTTCGAAATATTTTCAGATGAACATTTTGTGGGGCTTGATTATAGAAACACAAAAATTTTATCCCAGCTTACAGGAGATTATAATTTTACCAATCTCTGTGCAGCAGCCAGTCTAGGAATCCATTTCAATGTTGAAACAGATCATATTAAGGAGGCTATACAAAATTATGCACCTACCAATATGCGTTCTCAGGTGGTAAAAAGGCATGATAAAACGTTGGTATTAGATACTTACAATGCAAATCCGAGTTCGATGAAAGCTTCCCTTCATAATTTTTTCAGTTTTGAAGGTACCAAAACCGTTGTTATTGGTGATATGCTTGAATTGGGTGATGAAAGTATACCGGAACATATTGATATTCTTAAAACTGCCCACGATTTAGGTTTTAACCAGATTATTACCGTGGGGAAAAATTTTAAGGCAGTGAATGATTCTTCAGAATCTTTTGAGAATACAGCAGAATTGATTGCATATATCAGTGTAAACAAAATTCAGTCAGAAAATGTTTTGTTAAAAGCTTCGCGGGGAATCTCTTTAGAAAAGGTTATTGACTTTATTTAGTTTTGGTTTCCCAGAATTCTTTAATGATCAATTTGATATTTTGAAATGTGCCGGGAAAAACTTCATTTTCGATCTGTAACGTATTTTTCCATGCAACTTCAGTAATCCCTTCTTCCTGCTGTGGTTTTGAAGTGTCTTCACCATCGAAGTTCATTTCAAACCAGTGCGTGTATTTTAATACCCTGTCACCATTGCGTTCAATATAAATATGGTACGTAGTATTGATGAAATCGAGAAGCTCAACATTATGTAAATTGGTCTCTTCTTCAATTTCACGGACTGCAGACTCTTCACGGGATTCGCCCTTTTCCATTTTTCCTTTAGGAAGATCCCATTTTCCCAATCTTTTGATAAAAAGAATATCACCATTGGATCTCTTGACGATACCTCCTGCGGCTTCAATAATTCTGAAAAGTTTTTTAAATTCTTCCCAAATTTCCCCGATCTGTTCTCCATAAACATTCAGCTCTTTCACGGATGTATTCTGAATCAGATCAAGCGCAATCTCTAAAGTTGTGAAACTTTCATATTTCAACGTTTTTTCCAGGTCTTCAGACTGCTTAGAGAGTAATAATTTTTTTTCGTTCACAAAAACTTTATACATTTGTAAGAATTTAAATACAAAAATAAAAAAATGAATTTAGAAGGACGAAAAATTGTTGTCAATAAATCATCTAAAGAATTATCTGAGCTGTTGAAAACACCAGAAAATTATAAAGATTTTATGCCAGACGGTCTTCAGAAGTTTGAAAGCAGAGAAGATGGGTTCAAATTCGGACTTCAGGGCATGCCCGAAATTGCTTTAAAAATCGACGAAGTAACCGAAGAAAAGGCTGTTTTAAAATCTGCAAGTTCCAGCTTAGACTTCACGCTGACAGCAACTTTAAAACCTCTCAGTGAAAATCAGACAGAGGTTCAGATGCTTTTTGAAGGGAAATTTAATCCATTTATTAAAATGATGGTTGAGAAACCTCTTCAGAATTTTATCAATACTTTAACGGATAAGATTGAGGCTTATAAATAATTATAAGAAACCTTCAGAAATGAAGGTTTTTTTTATGCCATAACTCCTGAACTGTGATCTGAGCTGCTTCCTGTAGCGGACGAAAGAACATTTGTTTCACCGTTGATTCTTAAAACCCCCATAAAAGCAAAGATCAGAGCTTCTTTAAAATCAATAATTTCTTTATCAGGAATAATGATTTGTGAATCTGTTTTTTTTCTGATTCTCTCAATAAGATAATCATTATAGCTTCCTCCACCGGTACATAATACTTTTTCCAGTTTATACTGATTACATACTATCGAAATTTGTTCTGCAGCATGTTCCGTAAAAGTGTTTAAAAGATCTTTAAAGTCTGATCCCTGTAGCAAAGGGAATATATCCTCATTGCACCATTCAATACCCAGCGATTTCGGATGAGACTGGCTGTAGAAGCCAATAGAATTAAGCTGTGTAAGTAATTCATGATTAATCCTGCCCTGTCGGGCTAAATTACCATTCTGGTCAAAATCCTGATTAAGATGTCGGGCTAATTTATTTAATACAATATTGACAGGAACAATATCAAAAGCGATTCTTTTATCATTATATCTTAATGAAATATTAGAGAACCCACCAAGGTTAAGACATGCGCTGAATTCCGAAAATAACAGTTCATCACCAATCGGAACCAGAGGAGCTCCGTTTCCGCCCATCAGGACATCAAGTGTTCGGAAATCGTACACTACAGGAAGGCCCGTTTCAATTCTGACTGCCCGTCCGTCACCAATCTGCAGGGTAAATTTTTTCTGAGGCTGATGAAAAACCGTATGACCATGTGATGCGATCAGATCAATATTTTTAAGATGGTGTTTTTCAATGAAATTTTTCACTGCTTTCCCTAAATAAAACCCATATTCAGAATGAAGTTCCAGAATTTGCTCAGCGGATAAAAGGATAGAATTTCTGAGCTGTTTTTCCCAATGATCGCAATAAGGAATGGTTTCAGCTTTTACGATCTGAAACTTCCAGGTTGAGTCTTTTTTTTCAAACTTTACCAGGCAGATATCAAGACCGTCCAAACTTGTTCCCGACATTAATCCGATTGCCTGAAAAACCATGATTTTAAAGTTTATTTTTTAGATTCGGCAATTTTACTCTTGCTGATATCAAGATCACCTGAATTGTTGTAGAAAGTATATTCAGAAAAGTCATCTTTTGCAGTCATGCCGTTCGCACCGACCAATACAGATCCGTCCGCTGTTGTTGTATATACGGTGTCCTTCGTATAAATTCTGTTTTTTCTCTGATCCCAGAACACACTCTGTGTGGCAAATCTCTGTCCGTCACTGGTTAAGATCCGAACATCGCCGCGGGCTTCGTAAAACTGCTTATATTCGTATATTTTTGCATATTTAGCTGTAATATTTCCCGGCTTTTTAGGATTTTTCTTATCAAAAAATTCTATTTTCATTCCTCTTCTTGCAATCGTATACGGGCTGTCAATCAATTCATATTTTTCGATGATCGGAGCAGTGGCTTTCAACGTGACAAAACCGGAATCTCTCTGAACGATTTTAGCATTATTAATGATCTGGGAAGGAAAGTTTTTACTCTGTTTTTCGTTCTGTTTGGTCAGATCTTCTTCACAGGAGGTAAATACAAAAAATATAGCACAACTGAAAAGGTATGCTATATTTTTATATGATATGTTGAAAGTCAACATCATGATTAATTATAAAGTGATTTTCTAAACCATCTGTCTGCAAAATTAAATCCTACTCTTAAATTAATGAAATTCTGATTGATCAGGTTGTTTTTAAGAGTACCTCTTTTTCCGAGTTCAACGCCTATTTCAAGGCCACTCATTCTCGTAATACTGCTTGTTTTGAACGGAAGCATTACCCCTCCGGAGATACCAAATTTGTTGATGTCAGTTCCTGCAATTTTAAGATTTCCTTTTTCATAGAAAGCCCCGTAACGGTAAACCACTCTTGAAAAATAATTTCTGAAGTTATTGTAGTTGGGAAGATACCATCCACCGGCAGAAATTCTGTAAGAGTCGTTGAAATCAAATGTATTTCCAAAATAACTGACTGTTTCCCCTTTTTTATAATCCAGCTGTGCAGATAAAAACCATTGGTTTTCGCTTCCGTAACCTGCACCTAAAGAGGCTTGGAGAGGAAGAAGATTTTTAGAATTTGTCTTTCTTGTTTCGATCGGTGCTCCGCTGTCAGGAATTACTTTCACATTACCTTCTGTATAATAGTAGGTACTGTTGGTATATTCAGTTGCCATATTACTGGTATTACCGAAAGTAGCGGTTGCTCCCAGGGTAAATTTACGGTCTGTACTGGTGTTGAGTTTCTGATAGCTTGTTCCTAAAGTGAAATTCAGATTCTTGATCTTATTTTTAGTTTCATATCCGTTGATCAGTTCAGCGTTAGATGTAGTAAACTCATTGGTATCGTACAGGCTTCCAAAATAAAGGTTGGCACGGGCACCCACCGCAAATTCTGAATTTATTTTATAAGAGAGCGCTAACTGTGCCGTATTCAGTGTTCCGCTACCTGTGAAACGGTTTGCGTACACTGTTCCGTCCTCCATTGTTTCCCTGTTAATGATGTCGTAACTTTTAGAGCTATATGGCTGATATAAAAGTCCCATTTTTATTTTCGAAGAAATAGGAAAAGCCAATGAAATATTGGATAAATACGTAGAATGTTTTGTAGACTTTGTATTATTATAATCAGTTTTGAAGTAATTATTTTCGTTCGTAGCTTCAAGCTTGATGCTTGTTAATTCGAAATTGCTGTTGTTCGCAGGGTTTCCGAAGTTGAAGTTACTGCTGAAGTCACTTATAAAAGCAGTCGAAATTCCTCCCATAGAGGTAGTTTCAATCGTATTATCATATTTTACATCACCAATTCCATAAGTTGCATAAGGTGAATTGCTCAAACTTTGCGCGTCAAGGAAATACCCAACTGAAATGAATGATAGTACAAAAATTTTTTTCATTCTAGATTTTTAAAATAATGCGCAAATATCTTAAATATTAATGAATTGTAAAAATTTACTGAGGTTAAAGTTTGTTAAGGGCTTTTTCATCGGCATAAAATGTATTTTCTTCAAGATAATGGGATTAATTTTATCAATAAAACAGGCTACCCTTAGTGAGTAGCCTGTCATCTTTCTAATAATTAAAATTTATTTTACCTGTAATACAGATCGGGTATGACTGAAGTTTTCAAAACTGAATTTTCCGTGGTATTTTCCCATTCCGGAAGTGCCTACACCGCCGAAAGGAATAAAATGAGAACCCACATGGATGAGCGTGCTGTTTATTTCAGCATCACCACTTGTGGTGCGGCTTAAAACATCCTCTGCAAAATCCTGACTTTCTGTGAAAATGTACAGAGCGAGAGGTTTTGGGCGGTCATTGATCTGTTCAAGGGCTTCATCAATGTCAGAGTAGGTCATGATCGGAAGTACAGGACCGAAGATTTCCTGCTGCATCACCTTGTCATCCCAGTTGACATGATCCATTAAGGTCGCCTCAAAATGGCGGGTTTCCGTATCATAATTTCCTCCATAGATTACTTTTTCCGGCGCAGCTTCAAGATATCCTGCCAGATTTTTAATCTGTTTTGAACTTACGATCTTCCCGATTTTTCCTAAAGAATCATCATTGTATGTCATTTTCAGATAAGCTTTCATTTTTTCAATGAAAGAATCTTTTACGGACTCATGGATATAAATGTAATCCGGAGCAACACAGGTCTGACCGCAATTGATCCATTTCCCATAGGATATTTTAGCAACAGCTTTATCAAGATCGGCGTCTTTATGTACAATCGTTGGAGATTTGCCTCCCAATTCAAGTGTTAACGGGATCAGTTGTTCCGCAGCAGCTTTCATCACGATTTTACCCACATTCGGGCTTCCTGTAAAAAAGATATAATCAAATGGCAGGCTTAAAAGCAACGTGTTTTCTTCAATTGCACCCTGAACAACGGCAACATAGGATTCATCAAATGATTCTTTTACTATATTTTCCAGCACTTCTGCAACATGCGGCGTGTTTTCTGAAGGCTTTATAACAGCCGTATTTCCTGCGATCAGGGCACCGATCATAGGGCTTAATGTCAACTGCACAGGATAGTTGAAAGGTCCTATGATATAATTGACACCAAACGGCTCATAAATTATTTTACTCACTACATCGTCCCCTGATGCCTGTGGTTTGGATTCTGTAAAAACTGGCTTTGCCCATTTGTCAATATTTTCTAAAAGATAATCAAGCTCACTGACTACAATCTGAATTTCCACATACTCTGCTTCTTTTCTGCTCTTGCCTAAATCGATATCCAGTGCTTCACAGAGAGCATCGGTATGCCCGATAAATACCTCACGGAATTTTTTCAACTGGGTCTTTCTGAATTCAATATCCTTTGTCTGATTCGTTTTGAAAAATGCTTTCTGCTTTTCAAATATTTCTCTTATTCTTTCTTCTGATTTCATATACATGGATTCTTTTTAATAATAAATTTCTGCAAATATATTGATTGCAATTAAATTGCGCACAATTTAATTATGAGTTTATCTACAGCTTTGTTCAGTAATTTCTGTAAAGTATGTTCTGCAGATGAAAAATTGATGCCAAAGATTTTGAATATTAAATTTAATTAAAGCATTATCTCATAAATTGAGAGAAGATTTTTTATCTTTGAAACATGAATTGGGAGAACATTGCCGGACAGGAAAATCTTAAAAAACTTCTTCAGGACAGCATCGCAGAAAACAGGGTGAGCCATGCCCAGCTTTTCATCGGAAAAGAAGGCTACGGTACGATGCCGTTGGTTTTAGCGTATGCAAAAGAAATTTTAAACAGAGAAAATGAGCATGCTGCTTCAAAGGTTGAGCATCTGAATCATCTTGATCTCCATTTCTGCTTTCCGGTATTCACAGATAACAAAAACTCACTGAGTAAAAATAAATTTGAACAGTTTCGTGAAATGATGCTGGCATCGCCTTACGCAAGCTATGATGACTGGACTGCATTTTTAGATTCAGAAAATAAACAGTTATTTATCTCGGCAGATGAAATTGATGATCAAAATCAGAAATTTGCCCTGAAAAGTTTTGAAGGCGGCACCAAAATTCTTATTGTCTGGAGAGCAGATAAGATGAACATTGCAGCATCAAACAAGTTTCTTAAGTTCCTGGAAGAGCCACCTGCCAAAACAATCATCCTTTTAACTGCAGAAAGTGCAGATGATATACTTCCGACGATATTATCAAGAACCCAGATCATTGAAGTCCCGAGAATCGCAGACGAAGATCTGAAAAACCACCTGAAAAATCAGTTGGCAGCTTCAGAAGATCAGGCGAAATCAGTAACACATGAAGCGCAGGGAAATCTGAATGAAGGCATAAAGCTCTTGAATTCAGAAATCAAAAATCCGGAGTTTGAAAAGCTATTTGTGCAGTGGGTACGAGACGCATTTATGGTAAAAAAGAAGCCTGAATTCCTGAAAAATATTATCATTTGGGCACGGGAAATTGCTGGATGGAACAGAGAGAAACAAAAGAACTTTCTCAATTATGCTTCAGAAATTTTCAGATTGGCTCTGCTTCAGAACTATCAGACCGAGGAACTGGTCTATAAAAAAATCGATGCCAACGGTTTCAACTGGGAGGGATTCTCTAAATTTATAAGCGGTGCGAATATCATCAGTATTCTAGATGAAATCAGTACGGCGGATCTTCACTTAACCCGCAATGGAAATCCTAAAATTGTCTGGACTGACCTGGGAATCAAACTGTCAAGATATATTCATAAAAATACATAGAAATTCAGGTTTATATCTGAATTTTTTTTACTCAGCAGAACCTGCAACCATTATTATCGCCATCTATTGAGATTATATTCAAAATCTAATTTAAAGTTCAATCAAACGTTTGATTTTGTCAGAATTTGATGTACATTTGCACCCGAAAAAACATCATATTTATGATTTCAAAAGAAGAAAATATATTGTTTGCAGCAGAGAAACTCTTTGCAGAAAAGGGTTTTACGGGAACTTCTACAAGAGAAATATCCAAAGCAGCCAATGTAAATATTTCAATGATTTCTTATTATTTCGGATCAAAAGAAAAACTATACGAGAAATTGGTTGAGTACAGAATGAGTGAAGGGCAGTATTTTTCCAATGAAATTCTGGAACGCAGCGATATTAATGAGTGGGAAAAAGTAGAGAGAATCGTTGATCAGTTTGCAGGAAGAGTACGTAATCACAAAATGTTCTTCAGAATCATGCAGAGAGAACAGCTGTACAGTGACAATCCTCAGATTGTTGAGTTTCTTAAGCAAACGAAATTAAGCTTTATCACCATGTATTCGAAGATTTTGGAAAGTGGTCTGAAAAAAGGGATTTTCACTAAAAATCCCCCGATTTATTTACTGCATTCTACCGTGAGCGGAACGTTATTTTATGCTTCTAATGCCAAACAGATGTATAAAGATTTTCTGAAGAACGATGAAGACGAAAAAGTTTTTGAAGAGAGATATTTCAATGAACTTACACAACATATAAAACATATTTTAAAAGACCTTTTAGGTTATGAAGAGAATAAATAACTCAGTTATTGTACTGTCCCTTTTCGCAGGAATCATGTACACCCAAGCTCAGGAGAAAAAACAGCTCAGCCTCGATGAAGCCGTACAGTTGGGAATCCGGAACAGTAAAAGTTTAAAGATAGATGCTGCCAAAATAGAAGAAGCAACTGCGGATCTTCTGGAAGCAAAAAACAGACAGCTTCCCGAGTTGAAAGTTTCTGCAAGTTATCTCTATCTGCCACTGAAACCCAATGTTGACATCAGGCTTCCCGGTGTTTCAGGTGCCGGTGGCCCTGAAGTTCATCAGGTAGCGTACGGATCAGCAAATCTGACCGTTCCTATTTACAGTGGCGGCAGAATAAAATATGGAATTCAGTCTGCAAAATATTTGGTGGAAGCATCAAAATTAAGCAGTGAAAATGATAAGGTGGGTATCGCTTATAATGTTGCCCAGGCATATAATAATTTATTCAAAGCCAATCAGTCTATTAAAGTTTTAGAAGAAAACCTATCTGCTTCACAAAAAAGAGATGAAACTTTTCTTAAACTTGAAAATAACGGAGTCATTGCAAGAAACGACCGTTTAAAGGCAAACCTTCAGACTTCAAATATTGAATTGCAGTTACTGGAAGCAAAAAATAACTACAATATCGCCAATATCAATATGGATCTGTTACTGGGACTGGATGAAAGTACAGAAATCGAAGTAGATCAAAATTACATTAATGAATCTGATGATGTAAAACCTGTCGGTTTCTATCTGAACGAAGCTAAAGAAAACCGTAAGGATCTGCAGGCTTTGGATCAACAGAGAAAAGCTGCAGAATTGGGAACGAAATCTGCAAAAGCAGAGAATCTTCCTTCTATTGCATTTACAGGTGGTTACGTAGCGGCGGATATCCCGAAATTTTTAACAATTTACAATGCCGTTAATGTTGGGGTAGGAGTTTCTTATAATTTATCAAATCTCTGGAAAGAAAATTCTTCACTCAAGCAGTCAAAAGCCAGAGAAATGCAGTTGTCTGCCACCAATGAATTATTGAATGACAATATCAAATTAGAGATAAACAGGGAGTATCAGAACTCCGATTACTCTAAAAAAAGAATTGCCGTTTTTGAAAAAGCAGCTGTTCAGGCCAACGAAAACTACAGAATCACAAAAAATAAATATGACAACGGCTTGGCAACCATGACAGAACTTTTAGATGCTGATGCTGCACAGATTGCAGCCAACGTTGGAGTGATCAATGCTAAAGCAGATGCGGCATTAGCATACAGAAAACTATTACAGACAACAGGAACTTTAACAATCAAATAAAAACAGAACGAGATCCAAAATGGAAAATAACAATACTCAGGTAACTGAACCTAAAAAGAAAAAAAGTTTGGTTTTTCCAATCATTTTAGCAGTAATCATTATCGTAGGCGGTATTTACGGTTACAGAACCTACTCCTATGGTCAGGTTCACGAAGAAACTGATGATGCACAGATTGCCTCAAACATGAATCCTGTAATTTCTAAAATATCAGGATATGTAGCTGAAGTAAAAGTAAAAGACAATCAGTTTGTAAAAAAAGGAGACACCTTGGTTATTTTAGATAACAAAGATCAGAAAATGGCTTTGGAACAGGCTCAGGCCGCCTTATCAACAGCAAAAAGCAATATTTCATCGGCTCAGTCCTCAACCAATGCAACTTCAAAAAATATCAGCAGTTCGCAGGCTGCCGTTGCCACTGCAAATGCTCAGATCGAAGCAGCAAAAGTAAACGTATGGAAAACTTCTCAGGATTTGAAGAGGTATTCAATTCTTGTGAAGGACCATTCTATTACAGAGCAGCAATATGAGCAAGCCTTGGCAGCAAAACAGTCTGCAGACAAGCAATTACAGGTTTTGGTAGATACAAGAAATCAGATCGCACAGCAGACCGGTATAGCATCATCACAGACAGAAGCCAGTTCACAACAGATCTCAGTTGCCGGTTCAGTAGCGAAACAGAGAGAAGTGGATGTGGAAAGTGCAAGATTAAATCTTTCTTACACGGTAATTGTTGCTCCGGAAGATGGTTTTGTAGGAAAAGTCCCTATTCAGGCAGGTCAGTTTTTACAGGCAGGTTCTCAGCTGTTCAGCCTTGTTAAAAATGACCAGAAATGGGTGATTGCCAACTTTAAGGAAACCCAGGTAGCTAAAATGGTGGAAGGTCAGAAAGTTCATATTAAAATTGATGCTTTCCCTGATACTGATTTTGAAGGGGTGGTAAGTTCATTTTCTCCGGCGACAGGTTCTACATTCTCTATCCTGCCTCCTGATAATGCAAGTGGAAACTTCGTAAAAGTAGTGCAGAGACTTCCGATCAAAATTGATTTTGTAAAATTGAACCCCAATATTGCAAAAAGACTGAGAACAGGAATGAATGTAAAAGCAGAGGTTTCTTTACAATAGATTAATCATTAAAGATTCAGACATTAAAAGATTACAGAACCGCTACAATAATCATGATGCGGATCAGTAATCTTTTAATCCTTTAATTTTTTAATCTTTAAATTAAATATCAAATGCAAGATTCATTAGTAGAATATGGAGCACGGAGAGTGATCATCACGATCACAGCGATTCTTTGTGCTTTGCTTGAAATTGTGGATTCCACGATTGTGAACGTTGCCCTCAATGAGATGAAGGGAAACCTTGGAGCTACTCTTTCTGAAGTGGGGTGGGTCATTACAGCGTATGCAATTGGTAACGTAATCGTAGTGCCGATGACCAGTTGGCTTTCCCAGCAGTTTGGACGGCGAAATTATTTCGCTGCATCCATTGTGATATTCACCATCTTCTCTTTTCTGTGCGGAAATGCCGATAATATCTGGGAACTTGTATTTTTCAGGCTTTGTCAGGGAATAGGAGGCGGAGCACTGCTGGTAACCTCACAGACAATTATTACCGAATCTTATCCGGTTGAGAAAAGAAGTATGGCCCAGGCAATTTACGGTTTGGGAGTAATTATCGGTCCTACTTTAGGTCCGCCGCTGGGAGGGTATATTGTTGATAATTTCAGCTGGCCGTATATTTTCTATATCAATATTCCTATCGGTATTGCAGCAACATTGATGACGCTGCAATTTGTGAAGAGTCCTAAATTTTCTGAAAAACGTAAAGCTTCGGACGTTGACTGGTTGGGAATTATGCTGTTGGCACTGACTGTAGGATCTTTACAGTTTATTCTGGAAAGAGGGCACGAAGAAGACTGGTTTGAAAGCGGGATGATCGTTACTTTTACGACAACAGCCGTGTTAGGATTTATTCTTTTCCTTTGGCGTGAACTGACCTTCAAATATCCGATTGTGGAACTCCGGGTGTTGAAAAACGGAAACCTGAGAATCGGAACCGTGATGTCATTTGTTTTAGGATTCGGTCTGTATGGGTCAACTTTTATCGTTCCTTTATACACACAGAGTATTTTGGGATGGACGGCACTCCAGTCAGGTGCGTTGATGATTCCGGCAGCACTGACCACTGCTTTCATGATGCCGATTATCGGAAGATTACTTTCAAAAGGCGCAAAGCAGCAGATACTTGTTTCCCTGGGATTATTTATTTTCTTCATCTACAGTTTCTGGGGTTATAAAATTCTCACACCGGATACCAGTAAAGAAGCCTTTTTCTGGATGCTTATTGTAAGAGGAATGGGATTAGGACTCCTGTTTATCCCAATTACATCTTTATCATTAAGTACTTTAAAAGGACAGGAAATCGGTCAGGGAGCTGCGTTTACCGGAATGATGCGCCAGCTGGGCGGTTCATTCGGAATTGCTGCAATCACAACTTTTATCGCCAATGCAAGCCAGAAATACAGGGTGAATTTAATATCCCACCTCGACAGTAACAGCTTTGATGTACAACAGCGTTTAGCAGGTTTAAAAGCCAATTTCATCGCCAAAGGAATGACACCTGATGCCGCAATGAATGCTGCCTATAAAGTCTTGGATCTTACGGTCACCAAGCAGGCAACCGTACTTTCTTATATGGATGTATTTCTTTATCTCGGAGTTGTTTTCTTAGTCTGCATTCCGTTTATCTTATTTATTAAAGAACGGAAAAGCAAAGAAAAGATTGATCTGAGTGAAGCAATGCACTAAACTATAAGCCTCTGAATAACTTCAGAGGTTTTTTTATGTTTTTGCAACTCAGGACTTTTCAATAATTGATTTATGCATCGTGCCCCATTTATCCAGTTCGGCGATCACCGGTTTCAGTTGATAGCCGATTTCTGTCAGTTCGTATTCCACTCTTGGAGGTACTTCTGCATAAACGGTCCTTATTACAATTTTATCTTCTTCCAGCCGTCTCAATTGGAGGGTCAACATACGTTCTGTAATATTTCCCAGACTTTTTCTCAACTGTCCGAATCTCATTTTTCCGTTAATCAGATAACTGCAGATGGCCAGTGACCATTGGCCGCCAATCATTTTGGATGCATACAGTTCCGGGCATTCTTCCGTCAATGCCTGTTTGTTGGCAAAATTGGTGGATGTTTTTTTTATTTGGGTCATTACGTACATTTTTTATAGTACCATACAATGGGTTGCTACGATCTGAAATGTAAGTTACAACTATTATTTTTGTAAAAGAAATTTGAAAATATGAAAACATTAATCATCGTTATTCATCCCAAAATGGAAACTTCCGTCATCAATAAAAGATGGATCGAAGAGTTTAAAAAATTCCCTGAAAAATATACCGTTCATGAATTATACAAAGCTTATCCTGACGGAGATTTTGATGTTGAAAAAGAACAGAAACTGATTGAGTCTTATGATAAAATTATTTTTCAGTTTCCTTTTTACTGGTTCAGCAGCCCACCATTGCTGAAAAAATGGCTTGATGAAGTACTTTTGTATGGATGGGCTTACGGAAGTAAAAGCGGTTATAAAGTCGGAGGTAAAAAGATTGCTTTAGCGATTTCTGCCGGAGTAGATGATGAGGATTTAAGAGCCTCAGGAAAGTATAAGTATACAATGAAGGAATTGTTGAGACCTTTTGAACTTACCTTTGAATATATCAGGGCAGATTACAGCGAACCTTTTATTTACTATGGGTTGGAACAGGATCCTTCTCAGGAATGGGTTGAGAAAAGTGTTCCGATGTATCTTGATTTTACGGATCATTTTTAATGGGAAACTTCTGAAAAGTTTTGATTGGAAAAAATATGGACTACTGACAGTCATTTGTCACCAACTCATCTTATCTTTGTATTCTGGAGGTTAAGATCAGTAAGATGATCAGAGTCTTTTAACCATCAGAAAAAATATTACAAACCGAAAAAATAAGCAGATCCGAAGTGAATAAACTTCGGAATTGCTTTCAGCTTTAAACAGATTTTTAACCGGAACTGAAAAACCTTTTATAATGAGTTACTGTTCAGTCATTGAAACAATGCACCCCGAAAGCAGGAAAGAACTGCACAAAAAATACCACGACAATCATTACGGCTTCCCGATCCATGATGACAACGAATTGTTTGGAAGACTCGTTATGGAGATCAATCAGGCAGGTCTGAGTTGGGAGACGATTTTAAAAAAGGAAGAGGGCTTCAGGAACGCATACGACAATTTTGATATTAAAAAAGTAGCTGCCTACCGTGAAGAAGACAGGGAAAGATTATTAAATGATCCCGGAATTATCAGGAACAAACTGAAAGTCAATGCTGCGATAGAAAATGCTAAAGCGATCATCGAATTGCAGCAGGAATTCGGTTCGTTCGAACAATGGCTGGAGCATCATCATCCTAAAAATTTACAGGAATGGATGAAAATATTCAAAAAAACATTCAAATTTACAGGCGGAGAAATTGTCAACGAGTTTTTAATGAGCATCGGTTTCCTGAAAGGTGCCCATGCGGAAGGTTGTGCAGTGAATGAAAAGATTTTAAAATGTGATCCGATGTGGAGGAGAGATCAGTAAGTAAATAACCTGAGTTCGGGATAAATAATTTTTTAAATAATTGATTTTCAAAACAATGCTATTTTATCGCAAAGAAAAACAAAGAAATTCTACTTTTTGAAACGCTTTTAAGTTAAACAATGCCACTTCGTTTATCAAAGCAATACAAGAATTTTGTATTACCTTGATAAGTTTCACGCCTTTGTCTATCCTAAATCTTAGAAAATCACGTAATTACTATTTTTGTTTAGCTTTGCGTTTTATAGAGCCTTATCCCGAACTGAGGTTAAATAAGTAGTCTTTATATAAATTGTTACTGAGAACCTAATCGTTTGATTTTGTAACCGGAATTTCAGGTTTCAGAATCTAACTTAAAGTCTGAAAAGCCCCATCTGTCAAGGCTGAAGGTTAGTGCATAAGCCATTGGTAATCGACAGGACTCATTTATTTATTAGCTTTGCAGACGGTAAAATAATTCCTGCAACCAAAAGAATAATTCCTGATATAAAGAACGGAAACCAAAGGACAAAACATAAATCACTCAGTTTGATCAAAAAACGAGGGAAGTTACCTGTTGCTGAAAACATGCTTATTGAAAAAATAGACATCAAAACAGATAGTATTGTCAACGACACTCCTGTTAAGAAAGAGTACCTGTTTAATAATTTTGTTTTCATACTTATTACTTATCAGTTTTTATATCTGACTTTTCAATCTCTCAATCAACATTGTGATCATTCTTTTATTGAAAACTTTACTGTCAGATTGATAGATCTCCAATTCATCCAAAGTAAACATCCCGATGGTCATTCCAATGAAAGTATTTTTAAGCACAGCATCTTTTTGCAGGCTCTGTTCAATAAATATCTGCTTTTTAAATGATGACAATGTGGGGAAGTCAGCTTTCTGGCGTAGTGCATAGTTTGTAAACAGGGAAAGGTAAAGATCGTTCTGTAATTTTAAAACGGGTCGCAGGGTTTGATTTTGAAATATTTCTGCAGGAGTGGTTGTTTCTGAATTAGGTAGGTTTAGAGATTCTCTGAGGTTTATTTTTGTGGTCATGAACTGTTAATTAATTTTGATAAAAATGATGTTGTGGATTTGTAGTCCATCACTGATTTATTGTTTCGTGAAGATACAATATTGTTGTTTTTGTAAGAGGTAAGCACAATTGCAAATCCGAGCTATCGGAAAAAGTCATAATAACATTAGCTGTTAAAAACAAAATCAATCCTTCTTTCCGCTTCATCCTGTGAAATTCCGTTATAAAAGTCATCGATAAAAGGGTGGTTATGGCTTTCATGTGGATAAATAATAGGTCTTCCTGTTTTATTGTCAACCTGAACATTTGCCGGAATGAACGTTTCAAAATTGTAATCAGGCAGATAGTTTGAAAGCCAGCCAAAATAAACATTTTCAAAATCCGGATTATGATAGTTTTCAACATATTCATTAAAGCTCTTTTCGCTCAATGATACCCAAACACCATACTCTAAATCCTGACAGCTTTCTTTAACTTCCTGTACAAGCACAGCTCTGACAAAGTAGCACGTCTCGTCACTATATCTGATCGTACATAAATCAGATGTTAACTCAGAATTTGTCAATTCTTCATCAGAAAGATTCTCATACAGAGAAGGAGCGTTATAGGCAATTGCGGGCCAGTCTTCTTTTTCTTCTCCACAGCATTCACAGATATATTTCATGTTTTAAAAATAATGAAAATAAACAAATCAAAATCAAAAAGGACAGGTTTTACTACCTATTCATAAATAGAATTTTACGGTCCAAATCATCCCACTGTCGGAGTATCCTCCTCTTTCAGAATCTTTTTTTCTTTCATGGCGACCATCATTCTTTCATATTTATACTGTGCCCAGTCAAATTGATTCATAAAATCAAGGGCGGCCATAAACCCTGCATTGAAAAGCTGTTCTTTTTCCTCTCTTTTCATAAAGAAATTAAGCCAGCTGCTTGTGCCGCAGTTTACGGTTTTGATGCTGTAAATATTGTAGAAGGAGTATTTGTTCAGAAAGGTTTTGTCATTAAAACCTTTTAATGTTCCGATGATATTTCCGGCATAGGAGAATGGCGTTTTCAGAATCTCCTGACTGGTTTTCCCTTTTTGCCCTGATACTTCAGAATCGCTGGTCAGCTGTACACCAAATAAGGGAAGTCTGGGATAAAAGATATCATTCATGTGAAAAAGATCAATCGGAAAATTGGACAGGGTGCCGCCGTCAATGAAAATTCCGACAGGATAAATATCTTCTTTTTGGGTGTTCATCCAGAATTTCCAGGCATACTTCACCGAGTCATCATCTTTGTTGATCAGTTTCTGCATGGGCTCAAAGAAGAAAGGGACGGACATCGACGCACGCACAAATTCAGCAGGGCTTATGTGTTTCAGTTCTTCTTCCGACCAGTAAAGATTGGCCATTGTAGGCAGCTCGACTTTTATCTTCGCATTGATATCCGTTGTAATCACGATGTATTCAGTCTGCAGTCCGTAGAAAGGATTGTTTTTATAATAATCGTTGTTCTCTGTGCTTTCAAAAAAAATACGGTAGCGGGTTTCATCGATATGTTCAAGATGATTCATTTTGATCTCCTCAATTCCGTTGAGGGCATTGGTGTAGTATTCCATGCCATTACCATAACGGTAACTGAGATTCATTTTATATTCTTTCTGAACAAATTTCTTATTGAGTTCGGCCACTGTTTTAATACCGAATCCCTTCATGACTTCGGTCATCTGGCTGAGGAAAACATTTCCGGGATTCAGTCCGCTGTTGCTTTTCCTGAAATCGTTATAGAATTTTTTGAAACCTATCAATCCGATAATCACAGGAATCAGGGGGATCAAAAAAAGAAGCTTTGCGTTAAGAATGGTTTCTGATGAAATGATGAGAGGCAGTGCAATGAGAATCACCATGATGACCGCAATGATGATCCCATTGATTTTAATGAAATTTTTATTACTCAGCAACGCATGAATTGTGGTTCTGACGTAATTTTTGCCATCTATAAAATCAGAAAAGTCCCAATTAAAGAGAATCTCTTTAATGACATCTCCCTTGGCTTCTTCTTTCGTTTTGCAGGCAGCAATGAGCATCGTATTAATTGCTCCTGCGCTTGTTCCTGCTACTTTAAGAAAACGGATGCCGAAGATTTCCAGTGCATAGAGGTAACCCACCAGCGCGCTTCCCCAGACACCGCCGCCTTCCTGTACAAATTCGATATACTGATTGCCTTCAGCATCAAGAAGGTCGGAAAATTCTTTGGTTGAAATATTTTCATGTAAAGCAGTAAGCTTTTCTCTGGCATCTCCTGAAAGTACGTCTTCCTCAAGGATTTTTTGAAGGATTTCGGGTTTCATTATTTTGGTTTGGTGTTTTGTTTTTAGTTAATTGCGCTAAAGCTTTTAAAAAGAAATTTTCTTTTCCCCGAACCTAAAGGGAGGGGGATTTCTTAAATTTATCAAAATTACACCCTTTAGGGTTGGGGAAATTAATTTTAATGAATCTTAACTATCTATTAAATTTTAAAAATGTTTTCAAACAATTTATAACTTTAAAATTCTTGTGCCTTATCGTTTTAAATATAAAATTCTCATAGCGTCTTTACGTTTAACAAAGTAATTTCTGTTTTTTCCCTCGCAAATGAACTACCACTGTTTTCTTCTCGCATAGATGAAAGTACAGATCACAATCACAGCCATAAGTCCCAAGGTGTAAAAATAACCATGTTTGGTATGCAGCTCAGGCATATTATCGAAGTTCATTCCATAGAGCCCGGCGATAAATGTGATGGGTAAAAAATAGACCGAATAGATGGCCAGAACTTTCATGACCTGGTTTGCCTTTTGGTCAGATAAGGCAAGAAACATGGAAATTAAATTGGTTAACTGTATATTTAAATGATCAAAATCAGCAACAACATCCTTCTGTTTATCCTTCAGGTCGACTATTTCAGAATCTTCCAGATTTAACAGTTTAAATTTATCGATTGCGTCATTGGAAATGGTTAAAACCCTTGAGTTGAGCCCTGATTTTCTTTTCAGTTTATAGAGCCTCCGGATCTGGTTGGTATGGTTGGTATTCTTCAGGAAAATCTCATTCTCAATATTGTCCATTGTTTCAAACAGGCTGATGGCCTCGTCATCAAAACTTTTCATAATGACCAGGGAAATCATGAGTGCTATCTTATGTGGGTGGGTATCTTGTGAACTGGCTGTAAGTTCTTTTTTGGTTTCTGCAATACTTTTTGCCTTCATCCGATGCACGGTGATGATGGTTTTCTCTAAAAGGAAAATTCCGATTTTCGTACTGATGTCACTGATGGTGTTGAGGTTTTTACGCTCAAGTTCTGTACTTTCGCGCAGAAGGAAAAATTTTACATTCCCATCCTCTTCGTATTTTGGTAAATGATTGGGATCTAAGGTATCTTCCAGAAGAAGATTGTTGATCTCATATCTTTCGTGCAGATATTTCATATCTTCATCCGTAGGAGCTTCTACGTCTATCCATTCGCATCCCGGATCTCTGTAAATTGTATTGATAGGCATTCAGTAAAAATACTATTAATTTTAAAAAAAACGATGTGTAGAATAAAGTTTTATCTTTACCAAAATTAAACAGACTATATGATTAAAAGTACAATAAAAGGGATCGGATTTCATGTTCCGGATCATGTTGTCACCAATGATGATTTAGCGAAATTAATGACCACCAATGACGAATGGATTACAGAGCGGACGGGCATCAAAGAGCGAAGACACAGGATCAACAGGAATGATGCTCAGGAAACGACAGCATATTTAGGCTTTAAAGCTTCTGAAAAAGCGATTCAGCAGGCAGGATTAACTGCAAAGGATATTGATTATATTGTCTTCGCAACCCTTTCACCGGATTATTATTTTCCAGGTTGTGGAGTGCTGCTTCAGGATATGCTGGGTTGTGATACGATTGGTGCTCTGGATGTAAGAAATCAGTGTTCAGGTTTTGTTTACGCGATGAGTGTTGCCAATGCATTTATTAAATCAGGAACTTATAAAAATATTTTGGTAGTAGGTGCTGAGGTTCATTCTTTCGGTCTCGATTTTTCAGATGAAGGAAGGGGAGTCTCCGTCATTTTCGGAGATGGTGCAGGTGCCATCGTACTGTGTGCGTCAGAAGATGAAAAGGCAGGAGATATTTTAGCGATGAACATGCATTCAGAAGGGAAATATGCTGATGAACTGTGTACGCAGTTTCCCGGCTCAAAATATGGCTGGAGTGACAGGATGAGAAAAGAACCTGAAAATGTGACCGATAGGGAAGTATATCCTATTATGAACGGAAATTTCGTGTTTAAACATGCCGTTACAAGATTTCCTGAAACGATGATGGAAGCTTTAGATAAAGCAGGAAAAAAAGTTGATGACCTCGATATGTTTATTCCTCACCAGGCCAACCTCCGCATTGCGCAGTATGTGCAGCAGAAATTCGGACTGCCGGACGAAAAAATTCATAATAACATCCAGAAATACGGAAATACAACGGCAGCCTCTATTCCAATTGCATTGAGTGAAGCGATCGAACTTGGAAAAGTGAAGCGGGGAGATCTGGTTCTTCTGTCTGCATTTGGAAGTGGATTTACCTGGGGAAGTGTTTTGTTTGAGTATTAAAATTTTTTTAGGTCTTTTCTTCCTAGATCAATAAATAAAAATTCCGCTGAAATATATTTCAGCGGAATTTTTATATTTAAGATGAAATCAGTTTATAAACTCTTCAGTATCTTTTCTGTGTCTGCAGTATCTTCACCTGCGGCTTTTCCTAATGCAATAGATTTTTCAGCCCATAGTTTTGCATTTTTCTTATCACCGACTTTGTTGTAAAGATTAGCCAATGTATCTGTGTTGGCATAATTTTCATTTTTCTTTACAGATTCCTGAGCCCATTTTACAGCAGTTTCCAAAGAAGATTTTGTATTGACGTTCTCGAAGAAGTTCCAGGCAACCGAATTTAATTCTTCTGAACTTGCTGCAGAATAATCTTTATAAACCTCCAGGGTCATTTTCTCGTAAGTAGCAAAATCCTTGTCCTTTAAAGCTCTGCTTGATTTTGCTCTTTTCAAAAGTTTCTCAGATTCTTCTTTAGACAGGAATTTTTGAGTTTCAGTTAGAAAATAAGCATCGTTCCATTTTTTTGTGTCGGCACTGTAGGTTTTTTTCATAATGGTATTCAGCTTAATATTCTTATCTACCATTTCATAACGTTCAGCCGGCATAACTTTGATGATTTCTTCTTTCTTATTTTGGAAAATCTTATATAAAGGACTTTCTGTACTCTGAGTTCCCGCAAGAATCATCTGAACATCATCCTGGTCCAAAGAAGTTTTTGCGCTCAGGTAACGGTCCAGAACTCTTCCTGCAAAATCTGCATCATTATAGATGGTTAGTCCTGCAAGGTTTTTTAAAAACTCAGGATCTTTTTCCCCTTTTTCAAATTTCTGTTTCAGGGCGGTCAGCCTTTTATTAGGATCTTCAGCATCTTTTGCAAACTGGATGAAATCCTTCTCTTCAACATATCCTAAAGTTCTGTGAACTTCTTCCCCGTCCCCATTGATAAATAAATAAGTGGGAAAGGCTTTGACATTGTATTTTTTCGCCAGGTCGATTCCTTCGCCTTTTTCCATGTCAATTTTAGCATTGATGAAATGTGCATTATAATGATCACCGACATCCTTCAGGGGAAAGATGTTTTTCACCATCAGTTTGCAAGGTCCGCACCAGACTGCGTAAGCATCAACGAAAATCAATTTGTTTTCTTTCTTTGCTTTGGCCAGAAGGCTTTTAAAGCTGCCTTCTTCGAATTTGATCCCTTGTCCGAACACAGTCACGGCAAGGAATATAAATGATAGTATTGCTGTTTTTTTCATGAATTTTTTTATTGAATACAAATGTAATAATTAAGTCAATGCGAGTGCTTAAAATTATTAAAAATTGAAATTCTGAAAGGTAATTGAATGAAAGTATCGAAAATTTTAAGAAAAATGGATTTATTAAAGAAAAAATCCACAGAAATTTCTGTGGATGATGAATTATCTTGATCCCCCGCCGGTTTTATTGGGTGGGTTTTTTTGATAGTTTGTAGGGGTCTCTGTAGAATCTTTTGGGATATTGGCCTCACTTCCGGTTCCAGGATTCTGTTCTGAATTTGCTACTGCAGAATCTCCCATGTCATTTCTCATTGCGTCTTTATCATGCTCTGCTTTAAACTCTTCACGGTTTTCTTTTTTCTGAGCACAGCTTCCTAAAAACAGTAAGCCTGCAACAGCTGCTATCCATAATTTTTTCATAGTATTTCTTTTAATGTTTTGATAATCAAATATAAAAAAATCCACAGAAACTTCTGTGGATTTTCATTCTTTCAATAGACATTTATCTTGTAGCCGGAGTTGATACTGAATCTACTCTTGCTGAGTCCATTGGAACCGTAGCTGTAGCTGTTGTATCAGCCATATTGGTTGATGCAGCCGGTGCTACGTCCATTGCCGTTGAATCTGTGTCAGTTGCAGACATCTGTTTTTCTTTTGTTCCACAGCTTGCTGCCATGAATCCTATTCCTAAGGTTAACAAAACTAACTTTTTCATAATATTATTTTTTAATGGTTTAAACAGGTATTCAATAACTATTCCGAAAACATATTATTTATTATTAATTATATAATAAAAATAATAAATTATTGTTAAAATTAATTAAATTGCTAAAGGTGAATTGTTTACAGAAATGAATTTTATGTGACTACAACTGGAAAAGTAACAGTGCTGTTATAAGGATCGTTTAATACTGTGGATCTTCAAAGTAATGATTTATACGGATAAAAGCAGTGTATTGATTTTGGGAATAGATAGTGATATCGGTTAAAAAATCGCGCCCAGGCTGAAAGCCTGAGCGCGGTCTATATAGAATTTAACTTTTCTTAAACATGATTTCGTCCAGTCGGGTCTGGTTATGATAAATCTGCTGAAACTCAATCGGCATATACTCATAGAGAATATTCCATTGATGGATGTCTGTATGTTTTTTCAGACTTCCGAATGATCGGATAAATAGATTTTCAATGATATGTTTTACATTGAATGTCCCGTTTTTGTAAAGCCATTCCATCATTCTGATGTTTCTGTTTACAATATTGATCTTTGATTCCTGTAGAAGGACTTTTAAATAATCAACAGTAGACTGTATGATGGCCGGAAAATTATTCTCTGCAGAAAGCTGGGCTATCTCGTTCTGAATGGATGGATAAAATATTTTTAAATGCTCAATTGCCTGAGTTTCATTGATCGTATCCGCTTCAAAATTCTTCATTGTTAAAATATTTTTAAACATTTGAATAGTATCTAAAAGTGTACCAAATTGTCATCAGATTTAATAATGACCGATTCTTTTTAAATCCGGAATAAAAAAGAATTGTATTTTTTTTAAATGCTTGATTTTGAGTATTTTAAGTGGTCTTATGAATCTGATCTCTGAGGTAACTGCCTGATTATTAAAGCTGATTTTTTGGGACAGATTTCGTAATTATGTAACAAAACCGTCAAAATATGTAATGAACATGTTGATAAGTTCATCAGGGACATGCATATGAGTTTTAGTAATAATTTATCCCGTAATATTGTCACTAATTGAAGCGAAATTTATCAGGATATTTTTTGTCATTTTAATCCTCAGATTGAATATCTTTGCAGTCCACAAAAAATCAAAGATGTTTACAAAAATTGCAGTACACAGAGTAGGAAATAAAATTAACGGAGAATCCCTGATTCTGTCTCAGGAAGAGCTTCAGCTTGATGAGGGGACTGTTGAAATGCTGGAAAATTATTTTTTGGGTTCATTCAAAACAGAAGAGACTTATCAGTTCTACAGTGATTCTTATTTGGTCAATAATCCGGTATTCAGTTCGGTATCTGAAATTTTTGAAGATAAAAGCAAGTTCCTCTGGGAATCTGAAAATCTTGCAAAACATCTTTTTGAAGCCGCTGAAAATCCAAGAGTTCAGGGTGGGGAATTATTTGTAGTTTACTTTGAAGATGATCGGGAAGGTGATGAGAAGGTGGATAAAATAGGAATTTTTAAAACTGAAAAAAGAGAATCATTCCTTAAAATTTTCCCTCAGAACGAGTCATTTGAAATTGACAGAGATCAGGGCATCAGCCTTTCTAAAATTGATAAAGCTGCATTGATTTACAACAGTAGTAAAGAGAGCGGTTACGTACTCTCTGTAGTTGATAACAATAAAAACGGTGATATGTATTACTGGTTTGAAGATTTCCTGAAAGTAAAACAGCGTGATGATGAATATTTTCATACCCAGGAAGCATTGATGGTTTACAAAGATTATATCACCAAGCAACTTCCTCAGGAATTTGAGGTATCAAAGGCAGATCAGGCAGATTTTCTGAATCAGTCCATTAATTTTTTCAAAGAAAAAGAAGAATTTAAACTTGATGATTTTGCAGCTGAAGTTTTAAAAGATGAGCATGTAATAGAAAGTTTCAATAATTATAAAACAGATTATGAACAGGAAATGCAAATCAATATTGCAGAAGAATTTCCTATCAGCGAAGCGGCAGTGAAAAAAACGCAGAGACATTTTAAAAGTATCATTAAACTGGATAAAAACTTCCATATTTACATTCATGGAGACCGGAAAATGCTGGAACAGGGTCAGGATGAAAAAGGTAAATTTTATATGCTGTATTTTGACAAAGAAGTTTAGACCTGTTATGCGGGAACAAACCGATTTACACAGTTCTGAAATCAAAATATTTGTTGTAAATTTAATATTTCATATTGAAAAAGCATGTTTGAATGCGTTAAAATATAATTAATAAATTATAATCTTTATTAATTATTATTATAAATATTATATCATATACCACAAAGTTATTTTCAATTATAAAAAATAGTTAACTTTGATATCTTTAAGTGTTATTTATGAATTTTGTTGAATGTCATGAAGAGCCCATCCACATTCCGGGCTACATACAAAGTTTTGGGTATCTGATTGGCATCGATGCAATATCCCATACCATTACTTTTTTCAGTGAAAATATTACCGATATTTTCGCTTTTGAAAATTCTGAAGATTTTTTCGGGAAGAAAATTACAGATTTCCCGGAGTTATTCCATGCAATTTTGACTTCCGATGTTTTCCAGTCTCTGGAGAATCTTACCAAAAGAGAGAATGAAACGTACTTCGATAAAATTTTTATCAGAGAAAAAGAGTTTCACTTTTCCGTTTTTAGAAGTCAGAACCAGATTTTTCTGGAGTTCGAAGCTCAGTTAAAAAACCCAGGGAAAAGGATTACCAATAAATATGATAATTTTTACATTATTGATAATGATCAGGAAATCTGGAATCAGCTTCTAAGTACACTTTTTAATATTATCAACTATGACCGTATCATGGTTTATAAATTCATGGAGGACGGTTCAGGAAAGGTGATTGCAGAAAAAACCAATGATAATTTAGAAAGTTATCTCGGCTTGCATTATCCTGAATCGGATATTCCCAGACAGGCACGCGAACTCTATAAAAAGAAAAGAAAAAGAATCTTCAGCAATGTCTATTCAGAGCCTGTAAAGGTGATCAGTAAAACGCTTGACAGCATTGATCTTACATTTTCAGGATCCCGCGCAATGTCTCCCATTCATGGACAGTATATTAAAAATTCCGGTGCTTCCTCAAGTTTCAGTATATCGATTATTATTGAAGACAAGCTTTGGGGACTGGTAACCTGTCAGAATTCTGAGCCTAAGCATATTGATCTGGAAGATCGTGTTCAGGCAGGGATTTTCACAGTTTTAGCATCAAATGCCTATTCATCGTTCAGATCAAAAAAAGAATTGGATTACCGTTTGGATTTGAGCTTAAAAGCTTCGCATCTCAAAGCTGAATTTCTAAAATACAATACCTTATTTGAATCGCTGGTTGAAAATAAGTCAGAGATAAGAAACCTTCCTGAAGCTGACGGTCTCGCAGTAATTTCAGAAAATTTCGTCGTTACCGACGGGATAACACCGCAACGTGATACGGTACAGAAAATTGTTGACTGGGCTTATCAGAATACAGAAGAAACAGTTTTTATCAGCCGCAGTTTTCTAAGAGATTTCGGAGATGCGCTTGATCTTGATGATACTGCCGGCGGAGTCGTAATTTACTTTGTTGAAAGAAGTAAAAAAGAGCTGCTGATCTGGTTCAGAAAAGAATTTGATGATCATATCAACTGGGCAGGAAATCCGGAAAAGAAAATAGGTGTCTTTTCCCAAAATGGAGAAGAAAGAAATATCGTGTCTCCAAGAACCTCTTTTGAAACTTTCAAAGAAGATATCAAGGGATGCTCTAAAAGATGGAACAGCCGGAACGAAATTGCTGTACAGTCAGTACGGGATGTCATTTTAGAAACTTCACATAAACAGTATATCACCATTAAAAGGCTGAATGAACAGCTTAAAAAAGTGAATGAAGAACTCGACAGCTTTTCTTACACGATTTCGCATGATCTTGGAACTCCTTTAACAGTCATGAAACTGAATGCACAAATGTTGCTGAAAAGCCTTTCAGATACTTCAGATAAAAACAAACACAAGATCACGTCGATCATTGATGAAATCGACAGCATGGCTGAGATGATGAATGATGTACTGCAGTTAAGCAGAGCCAAGCACAGCGAAATTGAGCTTGATAATATCGAAACTCAGCAAGTTATAGAAAAGATTACCGAAAATGCCAAGCTGACTTTTGACAGCCCGGAGAGTATAGTAGTGATTAAAGAATGTCCAAATGTTTTAGCAGATAAAACCCTTCTGCATCAAATATTTCTTAATATTATCAACAATGCCATTAAATATTCCTCAAAACAGGAACATCCTGAAGTAGTGATTGAAGGATCAGAAGCAGGTGAGCAGGTGATCTACAGGATAACAGATAATGGGATCGGAATTCCTGAATCTGAAAAACACAGAATGTTTAAGATTTTTAACAGGATGGATAATGCCAGAAAATTCAAAGGAAATGGAATCGGTCTTTCCATAGTTCACAGAATTATGAGCAGGATTGGCGGAAATGTTGACTATGAAAGTAATAATAACGGAACTTGTTTTATTCTAACGTTTCAAAACCCTAAATTTGTGAAACTTTAAATGTAAAACAACAATGGTATCTGAATATCTTAAACAAAACACTGCTGAATTTCATGATGCAGCCGAAAAACTATTTAGTTCTGATAAAATTTTCAGTAAAACGTTTACTCTTGATGATTACAAAAAAATCATCAGCACCAATTATCTGATGCTTCTTCACAGTGAAGATAAAATATTCAGCAGTCTCTCTGAAAACTTTTCTGAAAAGCTTAAACTGGATCAGAGAGTAAAACTTCCATTGATTGAAAAGGATTTGTCAAGCCTTTCTTTAGAGAACCAGGCGCCAAGCCACAATCTGGAATTTGCCAATGAACATGAAGCATTGGGAGCCATGTATGTGATCGAAGGGTCTACTTTAGGCGGAAATGTAATTGCGAAGCAGCTTTCCAGAACTGAGGGTTTTGAAAAAGTGACGTTCAACTTCTTCGGATGTTATCAGGAAAATACAGGACCGATGTGGAAAAACTTTAAAGAGGTTTTGGACACCGAAGTTACTGAAGAAAACTACAATGAAGTATTGACAGGTGCTAAGAAACTATATACGTTTTTACTCAACGTTAATTAATATACTCAAATAATAATTAAAATTCCCGAAAGATTGCCCAATTTTTCGGGAATTTGTACATTTGGGAAGCAAAAATTAAGACTGACAAATAATAATCAAATAGTATCATTATGAAACTGTAAAGTTTCATAATATCATTTAAAACAATAAATCAATATATTATGAAAGTAACTGTAGTAGGTGCAGGCGCTGTAGGAGCAAGTTGTGCAGAATACATCGCAATGAAAGACTTCTGTTCAGAAGTGGTTTTAGTAGATATCAAAGAAGGTTTTGCTGAAGGAAAAGCAATGGATTTGATGCAGACTGCATCTCTGAACGGATTTGATACCAAAATTACCGGTACAACGGGAGATTACAGTAAAACAGCAGGTTCTCATGTAGCAGTGATCACATCAGGAATCCCAAGAAAACCGGGAATGACCAGAGAAGAATTGATCGGTATCAATGCAGGGATCGTAAAAGAAGTTACTGAAAACTTAGTGAAAAACTCTCCTGAAGTAATCATCATCGTGGTTTCTAACCCAATGGATACGATGGCTTACCTGGTACACAAAACTTCAGGTCTTCCTAAGCACAAAATCATCGGTATGGGAGGTGCTTTGGATTCTGCAAGATTCAAATACAGACTGGCTGAGGCTTTAGAAGCTCCAATCTCTGATGTGGACGGTATGGTGATCGCTGCACACAGTGATACGGGAATGCTTCCTTTATTAAGCAAAGCGACAAGAAACGGAGTTCCTGTAACTGAATTTCTTGATGACGAAAAACAGAAATATGTCATTGAAGAAACAAAAGTTGGCGGAGCTACATTAACTAAACTGTTAGGTACTTCAGCATGGTACGCACCGGGTGCTGCAGTTTCTGTAATGGTTCAGGCTATCGCTTGCGATCAGAAGAAAATGATCCCTTGTTCATTAATGCTTGACGGAGAATACGGTGAAAGCGATATCTGTTTAGGTGTTCCTGCAATTATCGGTAAAAATGGTGTTGAAAGCATTGTAACGATTTCTTTAACAGAAGAGGAAAAAGCTAAATTCGCTGAAGCTGCTAAAGCAGTAAGAGAAGTAAACGGTGATTTGAAATTTTAATTTTAAACATTCCGCATAAATGAACCGCGCGCCCAAAGGGCGCGCGGTTTTTTCAGTTTAATTCCCTGATAGAGTATTCCTCTAACTATCTTATTCTTTTTAAAAAAATGCAATAAAAAGAAATGCGTTGTTTAAATTTGAACAGAGTCCGGTTTTAGACTGACCACAGATAAAAGATCAAAATAATGCCGTTTTTAAACAGAATTATTTCACAACAGTAGCTTCCATCTCCACCTTCAGCGTTTCAAATAATGTTTTAACTTCGATCACGGTGCTTGCCTGCTGAATACCGTGTTGCGTTATCCAGCTTTGCCACAGGTCAAAATTTTCGAAAAATGCGGGATGATCTGTGGTATAGACATTGAGGCGGACAATATTTTTAAGTTCAAAATCTGCTTGTACAATAACTTTCTCAAGATTTTCCAGGGTTTTAATGATTTGCGTCCTCATATCAGAATTGCTGGTGATTCCGTTATCGTCTATTGCTGTCTGTCCGGAAACATACAGGGTACTCTGAACATTTTTTACTTCTACAGCCTGTGCATAATTTCTATCGTCCTGCCAGGTCCAGGGATTGATGATTCTTTTTTCCATGTCTGAATATATTTTTAAATTAAACAAGGGAACAAAGTTCGGCAGAACAGAAAAATTATTTGGGTGACCTGTATCACTATTTATCATTTCTTCAGACCGGATTCTACATACAGCCTGCTTAATGTCTCCCTGGAGAGTCCTAAATAGGCAGCCAGAACAGTTTTAGGAATTCGCATGACAAGAGTTGGGTAGTATTTCAGAAACTGCTCATAGCGCTCTCTGGCGTTCATGGTCATCAATGAGAGAATCCTTCTTTGACTGGTGATATGTCCGCCGATTGATTTTTTAAGAAAGAAACCGGTCATGAGGGGAACTTCGGTCAGAAGTGTCTGGTAGTTCTCAAATGAGAGCTTTAGAACTACAGTATCTTCCAGACATTGCAGGGACTGAGTCGCTTTGGTCTGTGAATAAAATGCCATATAATCTGTTTCCCACCAGTCTTCCATAGAAAAAGAAATAATATGTTCTTTTGCCTCCCTGTCACTGTAAAATAATTTTAAAAGACCTGAAACGATAAAATAAACATATTCTACCTGATCGTTTTCATGGATGATTATCTCTCTTTTTTTAAAATGTTCTTCTTCAAAAAAAGAACATGTTTTTTTAACCTCATCATCGGAAAGGGCTACCGTTTTCTGAATATGCGTTTTAAGAATATGATTCATATTTTCATCCTTCAAAATCTCCGCAGTCATGCTCTTTAAATATGTTGATCAGTTTCTCTGTAGTATAGAATTCTGAAATTCTCTTATTCTGAACTTCTGGCTCTCTGCCTTCTGTTGAAAGTTGATAGATAGGTTCGTTTTCAACTTTTGTCAGGATAAAAACAATTTCAGAAGTCTCTATTTTCAAAATGTTTCCCGTTTTCTTATACTTAAAATCTTTGAAACGTTCAAAATCATTTTTATCACAAATATTCACAAGGTCAAAATTCTTTGTGCTGATTTTGAGAACAGCAAGATCGCATGCGTAACAGTTTCCACTGAATTCTATTCCGTATTTTTTAAAGACATCTTTATTTTTAGAGTCTTTGAGTTCTATGGGTACGAGCCTGCTGTATTCTGACAGATCAATATCGTGAATTTCTTTTGAAGTTGTTCCCGCTGTATTCTCAGATTGAGAAATCTCTTGAGAATTCTTGACTTTTTCTTCGCTTTTTTTATTTTCATCCTTGCAGAAAGTCACTGATAGCAGAAGACTCAGATAGAGAGGAATTATCTTTTTCATATATTTTTAAATTTAGTTAATCTCCACCGCACCCTCCGCATGAACTTCCGCCACAGGATGAATCTGAGGAAGACGAAGTGCTGCAGTCTCCGCCCGGACTGTCAGATGCAGGGCCTGACCGGCTGGTGAGAGGAGCAAATGAAGTTGTCAAAACTGCTGTTCCCAGCAGAAAATAACTCCACTGCCAATTGCTGTCTGTATTTCTTTGTGGTAGAATGACTTTTCGATAAACATCAGGCAGAATTTTCGAACTGAACAGGTTGGTAATACGGAATAAATAACCGATCATAAAAAAAAGGAGAATGATCACCACAAAACTAATCTGTACAACAGGTTTGTCCCGCAAAACTCCGGTGATGATCCGAAGAAATCCAAACATGATAACAGATAAAAGAATAATGTAATTGAAGATAAATAAATTCCCGAAAACTCTCGATCCGTTAATGTACTTTTTAAGAGCATCCATTGATCTGACCGTATTTGAAAATACAGGTTTTGTGATAAGCTGAGAAAGAAAATTGGGATAGGAAGTTTTTCCCAGGTCATGTAAAAGATCAATGACCTGCCTGTGTTCCCTTGACTGGACCGAAGCAGGATTATTGGAACTTATAGTCTGATCTTTATTGATTATTATAGAATAATTATCAATCAGTTCGTTGACCGTTCCCATGATCACGGTTGAAATATTGCTGCTTTTCAGATAGATCAGTTCATAAGGCTGAAGGTCGAAAATAAAAGAATCGTGATCAAACCGATGCAGAGTCATGCTGGCTTTTCGTCGGTTATACCATTCAAGTCCACACAGAGTAAGTATAATGACCACGATATATATAATAATAAAATCAGGATTTTTGATGCTGAGATACAATGGTTTCATTAAAAAGTAGAGTGGGACGGAAAGAATCATGAAAGCTGATATTCCGATCATTACAGCAGTCCGAAGTTTAAATTTTGACTTTCTGAGATGAAGACTTTCAAACGGTCCGGCATATTTCCAGATGCTTACCGGCTGTTTTCCAAAATGAAGTTCATACAATTCTGCCGTATGGGTCTTAGCGAGTTTAAATTTTGTAAAATCATTTTTATCATGGGTAGAAGGAATATGCTGAATCTGTTTCCCTAAGATCCTGCACAGTTCATGATAGGATTTTGTAAAAATCAGGTGCTGATGCCAGACCTTGTCAACAGTTTCCGATGGAGACACCATGATCTCTGAAACTGCAGCCAGGTACATGAATTTTTTATATTCTAAAATTGCCTGCCTCGTAAAATTTTGAGTCCAGTAATTTTCGCAGGCCAGCCTGAGTGTAAAATCATATTCACTGGGAGGATGATCAAAGTCAAACTGTTCGATTTTTTTCCAGAGATCTTTATTCATTATGATTTTTGAATCTTGAACTTAAAGATAAGTATTTTAATTCCGGAACAATCTGAATTTTTTAAAATTCAGTTAAAACTTCTTGTGGCCCCTGAATGCCTGTGATTCTAAAAACAGTCGGTCACCAATTCCATATTGACCATAACTCCGGCTACATTTCCCGTCATTACGGCATTTGAAACCGATCGCATCATTGAAGCACTGTCGCCGCAGACAAAAAGTCCCGGGATATTGGTTTTCTGAAACTGATCTGTTTTCAGGTGACCGGATTCTGTAAATTCACATCCTAATTCTTTAGGGATATCAGAATGCTGATGAAAAGGCAGAGCTGCATAAACTGCTTCGAAACTGATCTCTTTACCATCAGAAAACAGTAAGCTTTTGACATAACCACTTTCATGTTTTAATTCCGAGATCTCAGTTTCAATGATCCCGATCTTATTGTTTTCTAGTTTTTCCAACTGCTCTGCACTGAAATTTGCTTTTCCCCTGGTCAGAATCGTTACATCTTCAGTTAAATTTTTAACAAGGGATGAAATATGAACGGCTCTGTCTCCATTGGCAATGACAGCCGTCTTTTTATGGCGGTATTCATAGCCATGACAGTAAGGACAGTGGATCAGCGATATGCCCCAGGATTCTCTGAAGCCTGTGATGTCCGGAATTTCATCAACAATTCCGGAAGCAACGATCAGTTTCCTGGAATTGAATTTCTGACCATTTTCTACCGTAATTTCAAATCCGGAGTCTGTTTTCTGAGTTGAAACCGCTTGTCCGTTATAAAATTCTACAGTGTCATATTCTGCAACCTGGTTTTTAGCAATAGCTGAAATTTCAGCAGGCGGGCTTCCATCCTGTGTTAGAAAATTATGAGAATGGGGTGTCTGAATATTGCAGGGTTTTCCTGAGTCGATGACCAGAGTCTTTCTTAGGGATCTTCCTAAAGACATTGCGGCAGAAAGTCCGGCATAGCTTCCGCCTATGATAATCGCATCAAACAGTTTATTTTCATTCATAATTATAAGATTTTCAGATTCGTAATCTTCATCTGAGTCACAGGGAAACGGATTAAATTTTCTCGGATCAATTTCCAAAGTTAACATAATTTTTCATTATTGCAATAAAGTCGCATTAATAACTTGGCGCAGGCAATTTATGCCAGGCGTTTGATTACTGATCATTATTGTATTTTTGTATGGATAATGAATAGAAAAACCTCTGCAATGATATACAGAGGCTTAGTACTTCTTATTGATCAGGTTACTTCTTTTTTGAATTTATGGAGTCTGATTCAGACTTTCCTTCCATGATAGACATTTTATTTTCAAAGGGTTTAGATTCTAAAATCGTGATGCTAGTCTGTTCTTTTCCGAGATTAAACTGTACAAAAACGTTTTTCTCAGCAGTCCGGATAATGTAGGTATTGACATTTTTCCAGTTATTACAGGAATGCATATATCCTAAATTATAAGCCTCGGGATCCTCTTTTTTAAGACGCTCCTCTTCGCCCTCTCTCAATGGTTCTCCTGTATTGATTTTAACCCCGCCAACATTTTTGATCAGTTCATCAAAACTTCTCTGAATTTCAAGGGGTGAGAATTTTTTATCTTTATTCTCTTCGGAAATTCTGATTTCAGCTTTATATGTTTTTCCTTCCATTGCTGTGTAGCTTCCATGGTCATAAAAATATTCTTTATCAAAATCCTTGGTTTGCCCTTCACCGTGATAGGAACTTGGATCTGTATAAGTATATCCTTCAGGAAGTTTAAAATAGGGGAAAGTTCCGTTAAATTTATCAGTGATGGGAATTTTAGTGATGTTGTAACCTGTATCTGAAATTACTTCTTCCGAATTTTGTTCGGTTTTGGAAACAGTATCTGAATCCTGCAGAGATATGTCAGATTCTGCCTTCTTACTGCACGACCATAGCGTAAGCGCTGCTAAAGCACTACTTAAAAGGATTTTCTTCATATTTAATAACGTGAGAGGTGTAGTTATGCTTTTTTATGGCATCAAAATTAGTGCTAAAAATAATAAATGGAGATTAAAATTATGTTAAATGATGAGGGATGACGAGCCATTTCAAACAGATTTTCTCTCATTTTCCACGTATGCGAGATAAACATTGTCTGTACGATTATCTTTTAATTTCAATATTGATGTACATATTCATTACCTTTTACATTTACGATCAATTGACGGACTCAATAATTAATTAAAATTTCACACGCCGAAACTTTCAAAACCTGTAAATTTGTGGACACAAAAAAGTTATTCAATGCTAAGGAAAATTACGATCGCTGCAGTCACTTTTGTCTCTTTAATGACTGTCCATGCTCAGAAAAATAAAAAAACACAGTTAGAAAGACCAAAATTGGTGGTAGGTTTAGTGATCGATCAGATGAGGTGGGATTATCTCTACCGTTTTTATGAAAAGTATGGTGATGATGGATTCAAAAGAATGCTTAGCAAAGGTTTCTCCTTTAACAATGTGATGATACCTTATGTTCCTACAGTTACTGCGATTGGGCACACTACAATTTATACAGGTTCTGTTCCTTCCATCCATGGTATTGCAGGAAATGACTGGACTGACAAGGCAACCGGAAAAAACGTTTACTGCACAGCAGATTCAGAAGTAAAAGGAGTGGGAACCAACGATAAAGTAGGAGGGCACTCTCCAAAAAATCTATGGAGTACCACGATCACGGATCAGTTGAGAATAGCGAGCAATTTTCAGTCAAAAGTAGTGGGTGTTTCACTTAAAGACAGAGCATCCATTCTGCCTGCAGGTCATAATCCTACAGGAGCATTCTGGTTTGATGAAAATACAGGAAATTTTGTAACCAGTACGTATTATATGCAAAGTCTTCCGGGTTGGGTGAATCAGTTTAATGAGCAGAAATACGCTGAGAAACTTGTTGCCAACGGATGGAATACTTTGTTACCGATTAATCAGTATACAGAAAGTACCAGAGACGACGTCCCATGGGAAAAACCTTTGGGTACTGCTAAAAGTCCGACTTTCCCTTACAGCAACCTGGCGGCCGATTATGCTGTCAATAAAGGAGTTCTAAGAACTACTCCTTTCGGAAATTCCTATACTTTAAAATTTGCCGAAGCAGCTATTGACGGATATCAGCTAGGACAGGATCAGGTTACGGATTTTCTTGCCATCAATGTAGCATCTACCGATTATGTAGGACATGCCTATGGACCCAATGCTATCGAAGTTGAAGATACGTATCTGAGGTTGGATATTGAGCTGGCAAATTTTTTCAAAATACTGGATAAAAAAGTAGGTGATGGAAATTATCTGGTTTTTCTTTCTGCTGATCACGGAGGCGCCCACGCTGAAGGATATATGAAAGAGAATAAAATGATGACCGGATTTTTTGATGATGGAATGGAAAAAAATCTTGGTGCTGAACTGGAAACAAAATATGCATCAAGCAAACTGATTTTAGGAATTGACAATTACCAGATTTATCTTAACCATCAATTGATTCAGGAGAAAAAGCTGGACGAAACTGCTATTAAAAAAAGCATCATTGAGAATCTGAATAAAGATCCACGCGTTTTGTATGCAGTTGATTTAAAAGAGGTAGGAAGCTCCGCGATTCCTGAACCTATAAAAACCAGAGTCATCAATGGATACAACTGGCAGCGAAGTGGAGATATACAGATCGTATCACATGACGGGATGCTTCCGAATTATGCTAAAAAAGGGACAACCCACAGTGTCTGGAATTCTTATGACGCTCATATTCCTTTACTTTTTATGGGCTGGAAAGTTCCACACGGGGAAAGTAATGCACAACATTTTATGACCGATATTGCACCCACCATTGCTCAGTTTTTAAGAATTGAAAATCCAAGCGGAAACGTTGGTCAGCCTCTGACTGAAGTGTTAGGAAGATAAATATGATTTATTATATCATTAAAAGCCCCACAAAAATATCTTGCGGGGTTTGTTTTTTTATAACTGAATTGAAAAGAGTGATTCAAGATAAAATCTGAAACATATAATTTCATCAGAATTATATCTCTTCAAAACGTATTTTACTGCTCTTCAGTTTCCTCTTCCTCATCATCATACTGCTCCAGATAGTAGGCGAAAGAAAAATCTTCTACTTCATCTTCGACATCTTCCAGTGTAGTTAAAAGGTCTTCAAAGATTTCAAGCTGATCAACGCTCATATTTACAAACTCTAAATGCAGAGGCAGTTTTATTTCGCCTGAAATAACATCTGAAAGCGCATCAAGATTATCTCCGAAATGTTCAGGAAGCTGTACCTTATCTTTTAACTGTGCATAAAAATCTTCATAATCTCCAAGATCTGCAAAGTCAATGTATACTGTGTTCATCGTTTTTTTATTTATTAATGTGCAAATGTAGCAGTTTATCAGTTATCTGGTCATGTAATTTATATCAATCAGGTATCGAATTGGTATATTATTTAATTTAATATAATTGTTCCACTCTCAGCATTATTACATTTCTACATTATCGAAATTGTTATTTTATTACATTTTGAAATCGTTAAATTGTTCCACTGCCGACATTGTTCATTTTAAATCATTAATCATTAAATTTTTACATTATTGACATTGCTATATTATTACATTATTAACATTGTTCCACTGTCCAAATTGTTACATTGTTCCATTGGCCTCACTATTACATTGTTCCATTAATAAAATTGTTCCATTTTAGAATTACATTATCACAGTTTTTCAAA
Source organism: Chryseobacterium sp. HNCC26DJ238 (assembly GCF_057180465.1). Lineage (NCBI taxonomy): Bacteria > Pseudomonadati > Bacteroidota > Flavobacteriia > Flavobacteriales > Weeksellaceae > Chryseobacterium > Chryseobacterium sp. HNCC26DJ238. Next base: position 22,555 of record NZ_JBXUGI010000012.1, on the reverse strand, counting down.
ACTTCTGTAATGGTTTCTGCTCAGATAGACCTCACCCTCTTTGGTGAAAACGATTCGGTCTGCATTTCGGTTTCCACAGTGGTAATTGACGTCTGCTTCAAAATACTTTTTGTTGGGCGGAAGTTGTTTTTCCCGGTTGCTGAAGTGATCTCCACCGATTACTTTTCCGGGCAGAACTTCACAGAGATTTCCCTTTGAGGGGTTCCAGCCTTCTTTTTTAGCTTCGTTTTTTGTGATGTAATAATCAGGGAGGTGATGATTTTGTTTTACATAATCGATAACGGTTGTCGCTTTGGATAATTCATCAATTGAATGGTTGTTTTCCGGTTTTTTTTCAGAACCTTGCCCTACCTTTTCTGTTTTTGTACCGATTTTTTTCTCCGCAATAAAATTATTGTAAATATACATGACAGACATTCCGAAAAGAAGTCCCATGCAGGCGAAAAGAAGCGAACGGATTTTAGAATTCATAGCTGAAATTTGGGGAGTGTAAATATAACAATGATTTTAATGTAACAGTTTAACAATGTGGGGAATGTAGCAATTTAATAATGAGTGTAATGTATCAATTTAATAATGGGGTAATCTATCAATTTAATAATGAGGATAATGTACCAGTTTAAAAGTTTGCTAAATGTAACAATGTTAGGTGTACTAATGTAGGAATATGACAATTTTAAAATGATCTAATGTAAATATGAAACAATAGAAAAATAAATAAAACAATACAATAATACCGAGTTGTAAATTAATTATTACACTACTGAATGATAAGATTGGTTCATGAAACTGCTACATTTATAAAGTTGATAAACTGTTACATTCCTCACATTGTTACATTAATAATATTAGTAAACTGTTACATTCACCATATTGCTACATTAATAAAATTGGTAAATTGTTACATTAATCACATTGTTACATTCCTCACATTGTTACATTAATCATATTATTGCACTATCTACCTCATTCACTCTCTCCACTCCTCATCAATATCACACACCGGAATAGGATTCATCTTATGCTGTGCTGCTTTGTGCATTCTTTCAAAAATAAGGAATACTTCCCGGTCACGGCCTTCGTAATCTTCAACAGTTTTTGTTCCCCATTCTTTCTGGATCTTTTCAAGTTCCGGATATGTTGCACCAATCTGCATCTCGTCAGTTCTTTCAGCATCCCAAAGTCCATCTGTTGGAATGGCTTCCTGAATATTTTTAACAAGATTCAGGGCTTTTGCCAATTCGTAGACTTCCGTCTTATAAAGGTCTGCAATAGGAGAGATGTCAACACCTCCGTCACCGTATTTTGTGTAAAAACCTATTCCGAAATCCTCTACCTTATTGCCGGTTCCGCAAACCAGGAGACCATTAATTTGTCCATAATAATAAAGAGTAAGCATTCTCAAACGTGATCTTGTATTGGCAAATGCCAGTTTTTCATTGGGAAACTTGTCATCATGCACATCAAAAGTTTTGTATAATTCCTCAAAAGCCGGTGTCAGATTGACGGACATGGCTTCAACATTGGGAAACTTCGATTTCAGATCATCCATGTGTTCCCAGGCACGGTTGACCTGATCTTCTTTCTGGCGGATCGGCATTTCAATCAAAAGCGTTTTCAGACCGGTCATTGCGGCAAGGGTAGATACCACTCCTGAATCAACACCTCCGGAAACTCCGATGACATAACCGTTAACTCCTGATTTTACGGCATAATCTTTCAGCCATTGTACAATATGATCAATTACTTTTTGTGTCTGCATTATATGAAAATTTATTATTTAAAATTCTGCTTTTTAAGTTCATACCAAAAACAAATTCCGTCCGGTTCTGTAAATTTACCTTTATTTTCAAACCCTAATTTCGTTAAAATACGATTTGAAGCGATATTCTCTGAATGAGCATTTGCGTAAATTACTTTAGCGTTAAATTGATTAAATCCAAATTCCAGTGAAGCCTCTGCTGATTCTGAAGCATAGCCTTTTCCCCAGACTTCGGGAAGAAATCTGTAACCGAGATCAAAAAAATTGCTGTGGCCGTTGATTTCTGCTTTATGCATCTTCAGCCCGCTCCAGCCGATGAGAAGTCTGCTCTCTTTTTCTATAACGGCAAGCCTTCCCAAACCATGATCTTCATATTGCTGTATAATCATCCTGATGACTTCTTGTGAATCTTCAAGTTTTGTAAGTGGAGGTGTTCCTATGTATTTCATCACCAAAGGATCAGAATCGAGCAAAAAAAGACGTTCATCATCATCTTTGACAAATTTTCGAAGTATGAGCCTTTCTGTTTCAAGGTAGATATCCATGTGTCCGGTACTATTATAAAGATTTTATTATAAGTCTGATAGCTACAAAAATTCCTTTTTCGGCAATAGTTTGTATTTATATCCTTATTTTTGTAAACTTAAATTTCATGTAAAAATAATGAAGATTTTTAGAATTGCAGCACTGTCATGCCTTTTAGTTTTAAGTTTGGAATCCTGTAAAAAAGAACAGGAAACTGAATGGAAAGTTGAAATAAAAAATCCTGCCGAAAAGGTAGAGGTGACCGATATATCAAAAGAATTTTATAATCAGAATGTTCCGTTAGAGCAATTTAAGGCAAAGTTTCCATGGTTTCAGGGAACCGTTGCTGATGAAGATTTCAGCAAAAGAAGAGCTGATGCGCAGGAAATAAAAATTTACAGGGAAGCCATCAGTAAAATCGATCAGAAGAAACTTCAGAATGAACTTCAGGATCTTTTTTCTCATATTAAATTTTATTTTCCACAGTTTAAAAGTCCGAAAGTTTTTCTTTTTTCATCAGCTTTACAGATGGTTCAGGATCCTCTTTTATATGATGATAAAACAAATTTTCTTTTTATTGATATTACCGGATTTATGGGAGATAAAAATCCGAATTATAAAGGATTGGAGCTGTATTTTCAAAAATCAATGAATCCGGGCAATATCGTTCCGAAAGTATCCAGAATGTTTGCTGAAAATATTGTTCCTTATACAGGAAACAGTCAGAAATTTATTGATCTGATGGTGTATAACGGGAAAATTATGACTTTACAGGATGCCTTTTTACCTGAAACTCCGGATTACCTTAAAATGGATTATACAAAACAACAGTACGATTGGGCCGCAGCCAATGAAGCCAATATCTATAATTATTTTGTTGAAAATAATTTAATTTTTGGAGATGATCACAGATTGGCAGAACGTTTTATTGCTCCGGGGCCGTTTTCCAAATTTTACACGGAAATTGACAACAACTCGTCTCCCATGGTTGGAATTTATACAGGTTGGCAGATTTGCAGGGAGTATTTTAAAAAGAAACCTGAAACCAAACTCACAGATTTCCTGAAAATGGATGCCACAGAAATTTTCAATCAGGCAGGTTACAAACCGAAATTAGAAGATTAGTAAGCTGATTATTCGATGATGAAGCCTCAAAAGGCAGAATCTAAATGAAATGCTTTAAAATAATAAAAAGACTAGAAAAATAGAAAAATGAGAAAGACACAGATAACGATAGATGTGGAACTGGATGAAAACCATATTCCCGAACTGATCACCTGGAATGCTGAAGATGGTGGAGTAGAAAAAGAGGAAACCAAAGCAACAATGATTTCGGTTTGGGATGATAAAACAATGGAAGCATTAAGAATTGATCTCTGGACCAAAGAAATGCCTGTAGATCAGATGAAAATGTTTATTCACCAGATTTTGGTGTCATTGGGAAGTACTTATCAGAGAGCTACAGGTGAAGATGATGTCGCTGCATGGATCGAGCAGATAGCAGAAGAATTTGCAGTAAAATCAGCTATAAAAATGTAAAAAGCCTTTGGCTTTTGGCAAGTGGCGGCTGGCTTTTTGCTGAAAGATCAAGGTAAAGTATAAATAGATTGTGGCATTGAGTTGTAAAACTAAATGCCAAAAGCAATAAGCTAAAAGCAAAATATTATGAATTTCAATACAAAAGTTATACACGGCGGGCAGCATCACGAATCTGCAACAGGTTCTGTAAACGTGCCGGTTTTTTTAACATCCACATTTGCACAGAAAAGTCCGGGAGTGCATTCCGGCTATGAATATTCAAGAGCGGCAAACCCTACAAGACAGGCTTTGGAAGATTCTTTGGCAAGCATAGAAAATGGAGCGAGAGGTTTAGCCTTCGGTTCTGGTCTGGCAGCAATTGACTGTGTTTTAAAATTATTAAACCCAGGTGATGAGGTTATTGCTGTAGATGATCTTTATGGGGGAACTTACAGAATGTTTACCAAGCTTTTTGAAAAATATCAACTGAAATTTACGTTTGTGAATTTTGATGATGCTTCTAAAATTGAGGAGGTAATTACAGACAAGACTAAACTGATCTGGATTGAAACTCCAACCAATCCACTGATGAAACTGGTTGATATTAAAGCGGTGGTAGAGATTGCAAAAGGAAAAGATATTTTAGTTGCAGTAGACAATACGTTTGCAACACCATACCTTCAGAGACCAATCGATTTGGGGGCTGATATCGTTATGCATTCAGCAACGAAATACTTAGGAGGACACTCTGATGTCATCGCAGGAGCTTTGATCGCTAAAGATGCCGAATTAGGTGAAAAACTACACTTCATCCAGTTCGCAAGCGGAGGAATATTAGGTCCTCATGATTCTTATCTGGTATTGAGAGGGATCAAAACATTGGCATTGAGAGTTCAGAGACATTCAGAAAACGGAATGGCTGTGGCAAAATATCTTGAATCCCATCCTGCAGTTGCGCAGGTCATCTATCCGGGACTGGAATCTCATCCCCAGTACGAGCTGGCAAAATCTCAGATGAAAGATTTCGGAGGAATGGTTTCCTTCACCTTTAAATCAGGAAAAAAGGAAGATGCCATTAAATTTTTAGAAAAAGTAAGAGTGTTCACTTTGGCTGAATCTTTAGGTGGAGTAGAATCTCTTGCCAATCATCCGGCGTTGATGACTCACGCTTCCATTCCCGCTGAAAAACGCGAAGAGCTTGGAATTACAGATGACCTGGTTCGGTTAAGTGTAGGAATCGAAGATGCGGAAGACCTGATCGCTGATCTGGAAAAAGCATTTTCTTAAAATAATAAACCATCAACATCCGTTTTACAGCGGATGTTTGTTTTTAATTGTACAATAATTTTAAACTGACAGTTAGCCTTGGTTTTCTTTGTTAGGCGGAACGCCTTTGTGAGCCTAAAAAAAGCAGAAAATAAAACTTAGTGAACCCTGTCTTAAAATTATCGACTTACAGATAAAAGATATTTTAAATTAAATTTTAAAATGAAAAATATAAGAAAAGCCACCCTTCAGGATTTACCTCAATTAGCTGATTTATTTGATCAGTACAGAGTTTTTTATCATAAAGATTCTGATATTCATTCAGCGGAAACTTTTTTAAAACAGAGGATTGAGAATAAAGATTCTGAAATTTTCGTTGCTGAAAGTGAAGGTGATTTAGTTGGATTTGTCCAGTTATATCCTTTATTCTCGTCCACAAGAATGAAGCGTTACTGGTTGCTGAATGATTTATTTGTCAGTGAAAATTATCGTGGGAAAGGTTTTTCGAAAGAGTTGATTGAAGAAACAAAAAAATTGGCTGTATCAACAAACTCAGCAGGAATTCTCCTCGAAACAGGAAAATCAAACGATGTCGGAAATAAATTATATCCAGGCTGCGGGTTTGAATTGTACGATGAGGTGAATTTTTACGAATGGACGAATAAATTATAGTGCATTGTAAACCGTCAATTATAAAATTTTTAAAATAATTCATTACCCATTACTCATTACCCATTAATTATATTAACATGACAGATTTTCAGAAATACATCCAGCGATATTTAGATTTGATTCCATCTGAAAATTGGCTTGAGGAATTAAAAAAAGTCGGTGAGAAAACCGTTTCCCTATACTCTTATCTGACCGAAGAACAGTCTGAATTCGCCTACGCAGAAGGCAAATGGACACTGAAAGAGGTACTTCTCCATCTATCGGACACCGAAAGAGTTTTCCAGTATCGTATTTTAGCTTTTGCAAGAGGTGAAAAATCTGAATTGCCGGGCTTTGATGAAGAAGGTTACGCCGCAAGTTCTTATGCCAATGAAAGGAGCTTAGATTCTTTACTGGAAGAATACCAACTCATAAGAAAATCTTCTCATATCTTAGCAGAAACAATCAATCCGGCGGTTTTAAATAATATCGGAACAGCCAATGGAAACCAAATTGCAGTTGAAACGATCTGTAAATTGATTGTTGGGCATAATATTCATCATCTGAATGTGATAGAAGAAAGATATTTGCCGGAATTGTAATGGATTTCAAACTTCAACAAATTTTAACAATCAAAAGATTTTGACTTTTATTCTCAACGATTATCAGGATAAGCAGACCTCAGCCCGTTTCTATATTAAATGTTCAGTCGGCTTTAGCTGAAAAACATATTCTGAGCAGAACGTTTTATTATCATTGATAACGTTAAGTAGGTTTTGGCTGAAGTCAGAAGAATGCTTAATTTTGAAAGCTGGTTAAAGCTGCCTCTACTGATGTAAATTTAGAAGTTTTATCATTAACAGAAATAGGCTTCATTCAGTTTCTCTAAAATAAAATCATCCGTCAGCCTGAGCAAAAAATAGTACAATGGAAAACATCATCAACATATTAAAAAGCGGTGGTACCATCCTTTATCCGACAGATACCATCTGGGGCATCGGGTGTGATGCTACCAACGTCGAAGCTATTAACAAAATTTTCGATATCAAGAAACGTGAGAAAAACAAATCAATGATCATTTTGGTAGAAACCGAAAAGAGATTGCAGGATTTGGTAGACGTACCGGAGATGGCTTGGGAAATTATGGATTTAAGCGAAAAGCCGGTTACGTTAGTTTATCAGAATCCCAAAGGTTTACCCGCAGAACTGTTAGCTGAAGACGGAAGCATCGGAATCCGTCTTGTAAAAAACGATTTCTGTAAAAAACTGATCACAAAACTGAATAAGCCGCTGGTTTCTACATCGGCCAATTTCAGTGGAGATAAGAGTCCGCTGAAGTTTTCGGATATTTCAAAAGAAATAATTGATCTCGTTGATTTTGCGGTTGAAGAAGACCGGGAAAAAGTCTCGCAATATACAGGTTCATCGGTTATCAAAATCTGGAGTGACAACAGAATTAAAATTTTGAGAGAGTAAAAAGCTTCGAATATATCGAAGGTTTTCAGACTTTTGTGTTCTTCGGTACAGGTACATTTATTTTAAAACTTATATCATTCCCGGACCAGGAATATGATACAGTTTACGAAATATGTATCCTTAATCAAAAATAAAATGACTCATAGGTTAAAATTATTTTGTCTCTTTTGCGGTAAAGGAAATTACTTTTACGGTAAATATTTATCTTTGCAAAATTACTGATAAATGAAGGGACAGGATTCTAACCCATATTTATCACCCCGCATCAATCATTCAACATCCAGCATCTAAAAAAAAAAATGTTCATCAATCTCAATCAAAATCAAAATTTAAAACTTTTCAAAATCATTTCTGAAGTTGCTGCTGCAAATAACCAGTCCGTGTATATTGTCGGTGGTTTTGTGCGTGATCTTATCATGAAAAGAAAAGCATCTACCGATATTGATTTTGTAACCGAGCAGAGTGGAATTGAGCTTGCGCAAAATGTAGGAAAGGAAATCGATCCTAAAATGAAAGTTTCCGTTTTCAAAACGTACGGGACGGCAATGATCAGATACAAAGACCTTGAGCTGGAGTTTGTAGGTGCCAGAAAAGAGAGTTACACAGAAGACAGTCGTAAACCTGAAGTCGAGGGCGGAACCATAGAAGATGATCAGAAAAGGAGAGATTTTACCGTCAATGCAATGGCTATTTCTCTCAATAAAGATAATTTCGGTGAATTGATTGATCCGTTCAACGGAATCGGTGATCTTGAAAATGGAATCCTGAAAACACCACTGGAACCTGCACAGACTTATTCTGATGATCCTCTGAGAATGATGAGAGCCGTACGTTTCGCCTCGACGTTACATTTTACGATTGAAGAAAACTCTTTACAAGCCATAAGGCAGGAAGCAGAGAGAATCAGGATCGTCTCGATGGAAAGGATCATGGTCGAGTTTAACAAAATCATGCTCTCTGAAAAACCTTCTGTAGGATTGCAATTAATGGAAGAAACAGGTTTGATGAAACTGATTGTTCCCGAACTGATTGATCTGAAAGGAGTAGAAGAGGTCGAAGGGCAAACCCATAAAGATAACTTCTATCATACTTTGGAAGTCGTTGACAATATCTCTGAAAATACAGATAACCTCTGGCTTCGCTGGGCAGCTCTGCTGCACGATATAGGAAAAGCACCGACCAAGAAATTCGTAGAGGGAACAGGCTGGACGTTTCATGGTCACGAGTTTTTAGGCTCAAAAATGACAAAAACACTTTTCCAAAAGCTGAAATTGCCACTGAATGCTGATATGAAATATGTTCAGAAAATGGTGAAACTTTCATCACGTCCGATCGCACTTATCACTGATGATGCTTCTGATTCTGCTTTGAGAAGACTTTTATTTGATGCCGGCGAAGATATGGAAGATCTGTTTACCTTATGTAAAGCAGATATTACCACCAAAAACTCAAGAAAACAGGAAAAATTTAAAAAGAATTTCCAGTACGTTGCCAATAAGATCAAAGAAGTTGAGGAGAAGGACCAGGTGAGAAATTTTCAGCCACCCATTTCGGGGGAAGAAATAATGACCATGTTTAATCTAAAGCCGGGCAGAGAAATCGGAATTCTGAAGGAAAAAGTAAAAGAAGCAATTTTGGAAGGGGATATCGCCAATGACAGCGAAGAAGCCAGAAATTTTGTAATTGCAGAAGCTGAAAAACTGGGTCTAACAATATAACCAATAGCTTAATTTTTTAGAATTGAAAAATCCGTTTAAAAGATGAAGACCTCTATAAAAATAAAAACCTCTTTCAGAATTACATGAAAGAGGTTTTATTGTTTCAGGCTGAATTTATTATTTGGATATAATAAGTTTCAGGCTTTGTTTGCTTTCATCATTACCGATCAGGATGATATAATTTCCGTTGGGTAAATCTGATACATTCAGTGTTTTATTAACTGTTCTTCCCTGTTTTACAAGTGATCCGCTGATGCTGTATATTTTGATTTCAACATCTTTGTCCGTATTGATTTTAATAAAATCTGATGCAGGATTCGGGTATAGACTGATTTGGTTTTCGGTCCTGTGATTTTCTGCAGTGGATAAGACATTAAATTCATTAATTACACCGACTGCATCCAGATCGAATCCTGAAGAACCGGCTGGGGTTGGGAACGGATCAATGGCAATATTACCGAAACTGTCATAGGTTCTGTACGCCTGAAGGTTTGTTCCCACAACATCGATTATTTTTACATGGGTAATTTTTGTTTTGTCTAAAAGCGGGTTATCCGGAAGGTCACTGAGGTCAAAAGGAGTTCCGAAACCTGCAGTGTATTTTCCTGCAAAATTATTCAGATACCTGGCATCCATCGTTGCAAAACCTGAACCTCCGACATCAGTGGTGTTCTGGATATAATCAGAAGGATATTCATTATGAGCAGGAAAGCGGAAGAAATTAACACCATCTGAACTCACTTCTACAAAAGCCAATTCCAGAAATGCTTTACCGGACTGACTTGACATGAATCCGTTTTCAAATATGGCAAAGTCATAACCACTTCCGTTGGTAATTGCTTTTGCAAAGGTAAGCGTAGCTGTACCACCGTCGCCCAGACTTACAACAGATCCGTTGGAAGCTCCGGTTGCAAAAGCATCAGTACCGACATTGGCAAGTGCTCCGGAAGTTCCGTTAATTTGCTGTGGTCCCCGTACTATAGTTACACCTGTAGCCCATGATTTAAAAAGAGTACTGTTAGCAGGTATCGCTGTAGAACCTGCAGTTCCTGCCTGCGGTGCATAACTCTGAGCCATCAGAAAGTTTGCAGAAAGAAATGCAGCAGCGATAAGTATATTTTTCATTTTAATTGATTTAAATTGAATTCTGCATCAAACTACTTAATGATGAATTTTTCTGTTTTCTGAATATTCTTATTAGAAATTTGAATAATATAGGCTCCTTTATTCAATTCTGATATTACGATTCCATTTTGATAAACACCTGATTTCACAATTCTACCCGTAAGGTCAATGATTTTATATTGAGATGCATCTGCATTTTTGATATATAGAATATCTGATACCGGATTAGGATAAATTGAAATGGAATTGTTACGCTGAGTTTCTGTCGTTGAAAGACTTGAAGCAGTATATACATTTTTGTAAACATTGTTGATGCCTACTGTTGTGGTAAATGTATTCAGCAGAGTTCCTGTCTGACTGTAAACTTTGAGCGTCGAAGCCGGGCCGAAATTATTGGCATTTCCCTGATAAACTTTTCCGTCAATCGTCGCAAAACCATAGAAATCACCATTGGTTGTGCTCGCAGTCGTGGTAAAAGCAGGAGTGCTGCTGAAGGTGGCCAAATCTGTATTTAGAGAATAAACAGCAGTGCCTCCTGCAATGAAAAGTTTTGTGCCGTCTGAACTGAATTTCAGTGCATCATACTGTGATGGCGGTACAATAGAAGTATTTGCTATACTTGCTGTCACCGTATCTGTAGCCGTACTGATTTTATAAACGGTAGATCCTGCAGTTCCTGTACACAATGCAAAAATATCGTTTCCAACTACCGTGATAGACTGCAATCCGTTGCTTAAAGTAATGGTGCTGATCACTGTATTGGTCGTGGGATTAATGACATCAATACTGTTTCCTGCCCGGTAAGAAGATTTATTCACATATACTTTTCCGTTCACGGTAACGATTTCTTCAGGATTCTCGCTTAATGGAATACTGGTAATATACGCAAATGTCGTTGCATCGTGTACCGTAACAAATTGTGTTGTGTTACCGTAATCACCCCAGTTGCTGGTGAAAATTTTTCCGTTGGCAACCGTTGAATATCTTGGGAACACAATGTTGCTTGTAATTACGGCAGATTTTACAAAACTTGCTCTGCTGGCTACGACAACTTTGTTTGAGTTATTTAAAACTAAATAAGATTTATCTCCGTTAAAATAAACAGACTGCAGGACATCTCCCAGCGCTTCACCATTATTTGCCAGACTGTAAACATTATTGGTAATATTATTGTTGGCGTCAATGTAAGAAATTTCCCCTGTCGGAGAACCGAAATTTCCTTCATTCGCTACGATGTAACCATTAGAATACTGCGCAGATACAAGGGTAACACCTGCAAGGGCAAAACTTAGTTTTAAAAACTTAAAGTAAAAATGTTTCATTTTTTTTGAATTATTTTGTTTGATTATTTATATAAAAAAGTAAGATGTCCGGGGATGTCGCCGGTTTTGGCTTTCCATTTTAATTTGCCGAATTTATTGTAGCAGAACAGCTCACCGGAGGATACATAATCTTTCGCATCAGTGATGAAAATATCACTGTTTGCCGGATTTACAGCGATACCGTAAGGAATGACAATATTATTTTGTGTTCCGTCTGTGATAAAATCAGAGCTGATCTGAGCTAAAGTATCCGTATTGATAATTCCATAACTGCTCGAAGCACCTCCGGACGTCCATTCGTAACTGATATAGTATAACCTGTTTTCTACAATTGAAAAATCACTTACAGAAATATTGAATTCTTTGATTACCTGATCAGTCTGAGGATTTAAAACATATGTTTTAGGAGTAATACTGCCAAAGTTTCCACGTGAGGTAACCCAAAGTTTTCCGGTGTCGTCTTTTTTAATTTTACTTAAATTAATCGCAACCGGAATTTTTTTAATTTCAGTAAAAGTATTCAGATCAATGACAGAAACAGTATTGTCATAATCCGGAGAACTGTATCCGCCCGAATTGGCGACATATAATTTATCTCCTACCACTTCCAGTTCATCGGGCTGCTTTCCTACATATACGGTGCCTTCAATCTGAAGCGTATTTACATTGACCTTTACCACATATCCGGCTTGTGAAGCTCCTATAGCTGTTCCATAAGACGTTACATAAGCGTAATCGTTATGAAAATTGATATAACGGCAGTTTTTTACGGGAATTTCGCCGATATGTTTTGCCGTTTTGGCATCCATCACCTCAACATAATTTGAAAGGTTGATGACAGCATACAGTTGATTTCTGTAGACCTTAATGTCATTACCTACATCTCCAAGGCTGTTGACTACTGTAGGATTTTGTGCATTGTAATAATTTTCAGTATAGGTTCCTGTAGTATAGTCAAAAAAATCGATTGAAGCTTTATTGCTTCCCATATTTCCTTCATTCAATACATATAATCCTTTGATATCGATATCCTCCGGTTCCTGTACTCCCGAAGTATTTGCACCAAAGTTGACATAATCGTAATCTTCTCTACAGGAATGAACTGTAAGAAGTAAAAAGAAAACAATAAACAGATATGCTTTTTTCATTTTTGAAATCTTTCTGTTAAAAATTGATTCTCAGGTTCACCCTGTAATTTCTTCCCGGCATGGGGAAATTCTGAATAATACTGTAATTCTGATCCAGCAGATTGTTGACTTCCAGTCCTAATCTGAATTTCCACTTGTTCATTTTAAATTCCCTTGTTCCGGAGATATCACTCGTATACCAGGGCTGCTCAAAATTTCTGTTGATGTTTTCAGACATATGATAGCGTTTCCCTACGTAGATAAAACTGTAATTCAGCTGCCAGTCCTTATAGGTAAGTCCCAGTAATGCACTCCCGTTATTTTTTGCAGTGTATGGAATCTGATTTCTGTAATAAGAAGTAATTTTGGTTTGAGTGACATCCAGAGCCTCGTTGAAAGTGTAGGTAAAGCGGCTGCTTAAGAGAAGGTTTTCAGCAATGAGCCAGATAGCCTGTGCAGAAATATCAATTCCTTTGATTTCCACTTCACCAAGATTGATCATCGTCCATCGGAATTGCTGTCCTTTGGGATAAGCTATAATTTTATCCTGCACTTTATTGTAATAGGCGTCGGCAATCAGATTGATATTTTGTAAAACTCCTGAACGGAAATCTTTATTAAAAGTAAATCCGACATCATATTGGTTGGTGAATTCCGGTTTTAATTGTGAACTTCCCACATCTGTGTAATACAGGTCATTGAACGTCGGCATCCTGAAAATTCTTTTATAAAATCCATGAACCTTAAATTCTGCAGAAAATGGCTGGTAGGAAGCAAATACAGCGGGTGTAAATTCAGAACGGTTTTGAGGTGTCGAAAACAGGGTGTTTTCTATCTTTTCCTGTACGAAAGTTCCCAAAACACTTCCCTGTAATTTAAATTTTTTAAAATCAAATTGTGTTGCCAGTGCGACAAGCTCCGTATTTCTTTCAGGGTAGGCAAATTGTCTTAAATTCGCATCTAAGGTATTATATTGGTAATCCGCCGAAAGGTTGATTTTCCAGAATTTGTAAGGCGTATACTGATGGGCTGTTGATATGTAAATCTCTTTCTGTTTATACGTATTGTCAATTAAGAGAGGCGTACTTTCCGGGTTATCATTGAAATAATGGGTGTAATCATCAGCAAACTTAGAATTGATCTGGAATTTATATTTCGGAGAAAATTCTTTCTCAAAGCTTCCCTGTACAAAAAAGTTTTTATCCCACTGCCTGCTAGAGAAAATAGTATTATTTTTAGTGACGGCTCCGGGTATCCCTCTTTCAGAATCGTAATAGAACGTCTTCAGTTTCCAGGTTCCGTTATTGATTTTTCCAAAAACACCTGCTTCAGCACGCAAGGCTTCAACATCTCCATTGGTTCTTGTTCCATAACGCTCCCATCCGAGGCTTCCGTCAGGTAGGGCAACTCTCTGATGAAATTTGTATTCACCGTTTCCTGTAAGATATTCTGTACTTAAGGCAAGGCTGATGTTACTGCTTATTTTTTGCTCTACCAGTATAGAAGGATTCACAACTCCGAAAGATCCTGAGCGATAGTTAAGGTTAACATTTGTTTTTTTTGAATCTGTGAATACCGGGGTTCTGCTTTGAAGATAAATTGATCCGGAAGAGCCAAAATCTTTTGCAGACTGAAAAATTTCACTTTTCTGACCATTGTACAGAGATATTGATTCCAGGTTATCTAAAGAGAATCTTCCCAGATCTACCGTTCCGTTCTGTGCATTTCCCATCGGTATGCCATCATAAAATACCCCGACATGCTGTGACCCCATTGCACGGATATTGACGGTTTTCATACCGCCGATCCCTCCATAGTCTTTGATCTGAACGCCTGCAAAATAGCGTACAGCATCTGCTACAGATGTGCTGTTTAATTTTTCAAGTTCGGCACCGGTAAGCTTTTGTGATGAAATTACGCCGATTTCCTGCCGTTTCGTATTTAGAATAATGTCCTGTATCATTCTTGTATGAATGGTATCATTTTCTATCTTCTGTGAAAAAACAGAAACAGGGGCAGCCAGTAAAAATAACAGCGCAGCAGAGTAAAAATGCTTATTCATTCAATTCTAATAAAAGCTCTAAAAATGGCTTTGTGAATGATATAAATAGAAGGAATTAACCTATAATTGTTCAGAACAAATAGATTTTTAAACCGACTACGCCTCACTCCACGAAAGCTTCATCTATGATTAATTTAAAAGGTGTCTGACTTGTCAATGTTTTATTATAGGTTAAACATCACTTACAGTAGCGGGTCTGCTTTGGATTTTCACCAAATTCCCTTTTTAAATCAGTGCAAATTTAAGTTTTTAATTCATAAGAGGCAATGAGATATTGTTAATTTTCAGATTGTTTTTTTACAGATACCGTAACTGTTCAGTTTTGTTATGGAAATTTTGTTGCTGTAAATTAATTAGAAATGTAAATTTTAAAGGCAGGAGACAGTATCTTAAAAATTAATAGCGATTAATAAGTGCTTTAAGTGCTTGAATAATTTCAGATGTTGCAGGTATTATCAATATGGGTAAATCAATTTAAAATAGTTATTAATCATCAGAGATAAAAACCTGTTATCTCTGATGACAGAATTTTGATCCGCTTAATTAAAAAACATCCCGGCTAACGGTTTAATATAATTTTGGAAACCATTTTAAAGACAATCCCAGTTTTATAAACGCAGGATGAAATTTATTAATTGTCAAAACAATTTTCTGAATAACAATTTATCTGAAACTAATAAAATTTTATAATATACATTACTATATAAATAATCAAAATATAATGAAATTTATTAAAAAATAAAGAAGTGATTAATATTAACAAAAATGTGATTTTGTTGCAGTTTTATTTTAATGAAAATCAGATAATTGTGTAATTTTTTAATAAATATTACTGTTTTACGTTAATTTGGATTGTTGTTTTAATAAAAAATTAACATATTTGTGATAGATAAATATTAAAATTTATTAACATGAATGTGAAAATTAAAATTTTAACTGTAGGAGTTGTATTCTTTACCGGTTCATCTGTATTTGCACAGGATTCAATCAAAACAAAGCAGATTGATGAAGTCGTAATGGTAGGATATGGTAAACAGAAGCGCAGCCAGCTTACAAGTTCGATCAGTAAAGTAGACGGGGATGATATCAAAGGATTGGTTACTCCAAGTTTTGAAAGTCAGTTGGCGGGAAGGTCTTCCGGAGTACAGGTTACGACGCAGTCAGGTATTGTGGGAGCTGCACCAAGAGTAGTGATCAGGGGGATATCCTCAATTAATTCAGGTACCCGGCCACTTTACATTGTTGACGGAATGCCGATCAATTCCGGAGATCTCGGGGGATATGCAGATGCCAATGCTTTAGGAGATATCAATCCCAATGATATAGAATCCTTTGAAATCCTGAAGGATGGTGCGGCAACAGCCATCTATGGTTCACGGGCAGCTAATGGTGTTGTATTGATTACTACCAAAAAAGGGAAAAAAGGTGCTGCTAAGGTAAGTTTTAACATTGTTAACGGATATGCTTTTCCTTTTAAAACCTTTAATCTTCTTCAGACGCCTGAATTTTTGACCATCTCCAATGAGAAGAGAAGTAATGCAGGTCTGGGCGATTGGGCTTCCGGAAACAGCTACAATACCAATTGGCAAAGGGAAGTTCTTAACAGAGGCGCAGCACAGTCTGATGCTGGCTTATCAGTAAGTGGAGGCAGTGATAAAACAAAATATTACTTTTCATTAGGATATTCTGAACAGGAAGGGATTGCAAAAAGTAATCAGATGAAAAGATATTCTGTGAAATCGAGTTTAGATCACAAATTCAATTCGTGGTTATCAGTCGGTGGGAATATTGCCATCACTAAAACAGATTATTCCGGTCTCAATACCGGAGGAAGCAGTATATCGGGGAATATGTTCAGTGCTGTAAAACAGTTACCCAATACCCCTGTATTTGATGCTGATAACCCAACCGGTTACAACATAAATCTTGCAAACGGATTCATGGGGCAATGGGATAATCTCCAGCCGGTAGGTGAAAATCTTTCAAATATTTCCTACATTCTTGCGAATAATAAGTATCAGTCGAATATTATGAGATCACTTCTCAATCTATATGTAGATGCCAATATTGCAAAAGGCCTTAATTACCGATTTCAGACCAATGTAGATAATGCGGATACTAACGGGCTTCTTTACTGGGATGCGCTGCATGGTGACGGGCGAGGTACCAATGGAAGAATACAAAGTAATAATACCAAATTACTGAGATGGAATATTCAGAATATTCTGTCATATAACAAAACTGTGGCAGATGCTCATAATTTTGCTTTTACAGGAGTTGTAGAATATCAGAAAGATAGTAATAAAAGTTTTTTCGGTGTCGGGACTGATTTATTAGACCGGTTTTTTAACCAGGCTCTGGTGACTGACTCTTACGGAACACAGCAGTCCGGCGGAAGCGCCACGGAGGCAGGCCTTATTTCATACGTTGCCAGACTGTCTTATAATTATAAGCAGAGATATTTCCTTCAGGGATCCATCAGAAGAGACGGGATATCGAAATTAAGTCCCAATACAAGATGGGCAAACTTTACCGGGTATTCTGCGGGGTGGAATATCTCAAATGAAAGTTTTTTTGAAAGAATCAAAAATACAGTCAGTGAATTGAAATTCAGAGGGTCATATTCTGAAACAGGAAATACGGAGATTGGCAGTTATCCTTACATGGGGCTTACCTCTGCCTCCAAATATGGTGCTCTCAACGGCATTGCTTTTACCCAGTTCGGCAACGAGAGACTGGAATGGGAAACCAGTAAAAAAATAGATGCAGGAATAGATATTTCTTTCTTCAGAAATAAATTGAAATTCATATTCGACTATTTCCAGAATGATATCGACGGACTGATCATGAATGCTCCTGTACCCGCATCTTTAGGTATTCCGGATAATTCAATCAGAAGGAATGTCGGAAGCATGACCAATAAAGGATACGAATTCAGTGTAGAATACCAGGCTGTTCAGAAAGATAACTTCTCGTGGAACTTAGGAGCGAATCTTACACTGCAGCAGAATAAAGTAACCAGAACTTCAGGAAATGCAGACCTCATCGGAGGGTCTTCAAATGATTCATCCATTGCACCTTATATCATTATCAGAGAAGGATATTCTATAAATTCTATATTCGGATTTGATTATTGGGGGGTTAATAAAGCCAACGGATTTCCTGTTTATGTAAAAGCAGACGGAACATTGATTCAGGGAAATCCTGCCAACAGCAGCTATTCTGTCTTTAATCCGGATAATCCTGATGATACTTCAGTATCTGCTTCCCTGACTTTGGCAGATAAAAAAATAATAGGAAATACGGTTCCGAAATATTTCGGAGGATTTAATTCTAAAATCAATTATAAAAACCTGGATCTGGGCTTTCTCTTTAGGTTCAGTGGCGGAAATAAAGTCTTCAATGCAACAAGAAGAGATTTGATGACGATGAATTTAAATAACAACAGTGCTGAAATATTAGGAAGATGGCAGAGCACTTCTAATCCGGGAGACGGGCAGACTCCACTGTTATATGCAGGCGCAAATACCATGATTAATCAGTCGAGTAATGCGACAACCCGATTTGTGGAAAAAGCTGATTTTATAAGTTTGGATAACCTTACATTAGGATATACATTACCTAAATCCTTAACTGATAAAGTCAATGTTTCATCCTTCAGGATTTTTGTACAGGGACAGAATTTATTTATGATTACAAAATATAAAGGTCTGAATCCGGAAATGGAAAGATCGGGAGTTGATTTGAACGGAACTCCTAGAGCTACCGTGTATTCTGTAGGTTTAAATCTTAATCTTTAAAATTTGATGCAATGAAAAAATATATAAAATTAATCACTATTATAGCAGTCGGTTTTTCCTTAAACAGCTGTACAGATGATAATTTATTAGATCTGACTCCGATCAATAATATTCCGGTTGAGGAAGCCTATTCAACACCGGCACTTATAGAAAGTTCCATGAATGGTGTGTATAATGCCGCAGCGTTGGGTCAATATAATTCGACCAGTTCAAACGGAGGAAGAGGGTACATATGGGGTGCGGCTTTTATACCGCAGGGTGATACAAGAGGTGAAGATGTGGTTAACACACAGGCATTTTTTCTCTTTACCTATACCAATACCTATGATACAGGCACAGCCAACAATACCTATTATTGGGTAGACGGGTACAGGTTGATCAACAGATGTAATCTATTGATTGAAGGAGTTACCGATGCTGTATCAAAAGGAATTGTGAGTCAGTCTGTCGCAGATAACTATATTGGGCAGGCTAAGTTTCTGAGAGCCATTACCCATTTTGAAATGCTGATGTATTTTGCAAGGCCTTATCAGTTTACGGCCGATGCATCGCATCCCGGAATTCCTTACCGGGAAGTTGGTATCAATACTGCGGCCGAAATAGAATCTGAATTGCTTAAAGGCAGAAATACCGTTGCGGAATGTTATGATAAAATCATCAGGGATTTAGATGATGCAGAAACAACAATCACGAATACTGCTAAATTTAAAGCAACGAAGAATGCAGCAGTCGCTTTTAAGACCAGAGTGTACCTGCACAAAAGAGACTGGCAGAATGTAATTACTGAAGGAAATAAGCTTAACGGGGCATTCACGCTCACCGCATCGCCCGAAGACCCTTTTGTCGTTAAACAGAATTTCAGTAATACTGAATCTATTTTTTCTGTACAGCAGGATGCTGCCAATAACCCGGGTCCTAACGGAGCGATCTCTTCTCTTTATTCTGCGAGGTTACTGGTGTGCATCAGTCCTATTATATGGAGAGATCCGCAATGGCTTGTAGATGATAAAAGAAGAACAGATAATTCTGCATTGGATAATGCTGCGCTTCGTGGAACAGGACTTGTTTTCACAAGCGGAGGAAGAAAATTCACCAACAAATATAAAGCGATCAGGGATAATGCAGGGGGAGATCCTATCAATACTGATGCAGCCCCTGTCATCAGGTATGCTGAGGTGGTACTGAATATGGCAGAAGCGTATGCAAGAACCAACGATCTTCAGAATGCCCTGATCAATCTGAACAGAGTAAGAAACAGGTCACTGGCAGATCCTGCAGCACAGGCCTACACCTCGGCAACACTTTCATCACAAAATACCCTTGTCAATGCGATCCTTAAAGAAAGAAGGATAGAGTTCCTGATGGAAGGAAGACGATGGAGTGATATTCACCGGCTGCAGGGAGATGATATAGCACCGATAAACGGTATCCCGGCAAAAGTAGCAGCAGGAAATCCTCCGGCTTCTGCATTTGTTCTCGGAACGGCTTACGACGGGCCTTACGGTGTCGCAGCTGTGCCTGCGTCAGATTACAGATTTCTCTGGCCGATACCGCAAATGGAAACGGCGAGCAATCCGACACTGGCAGAACAGCAGAATCCAGGATGGTAATAGTAGCAGATAAAAAAATCAGGAAGAATTTCTTTCCTGATTTTTTTGAATATTCTATAAAAATGTAGCATCAAAATAGAAAGGAAGCAAATCTTTAATAGACTTTACTTTGAAAACTTCTTCATTCAGGTTTGAAAAATAAACATCAATGTTTTCATTCTGTTTCGTTTCATATTCCATCATGCTCTGCCGGCATGCCCCACACGGTGGAATAGGCGGCGTCTTTTCTGAAAACTCTTTAGGTCCTCCTATGATGAATATTTTTTTGATTTTTTCATTGGGGAAATTGGCACCAATCCAGAACAGTGCGGTCCTTTCTGCGCAGAGCCCTGAAGGATAAGCCGCATTTTCCTGATTATTTCCGGTATAGATCTCTCCATTTTCCAATAGTACAGAACACCCGACCAGAAAAGCGGAATAAGGTGCGTAAGCATTTTCGCGCGCCTGTTTTGCTTTCCCGAAAAGCTCTTTTTCTGTTGCATTCAGTTCAGTGATGCTTTTGAAATGCTCGTAATTGATTGTAATATCTTTTTTCATTATCGCTCCGTAAAAGGGCGGTAAATGTACCCCTTTTTATGAAAGCTGGCAATATCTTTGTTACGTTACTAAATTTGTAATTTTAAAACTTTAAAAATCAAATTGAATGTTATATACTCCAATAAAATTTAGAAATGTAGAACTGAAAAACCGTTGGGTAATGTCGCCTATGTGCATGTACTCATGCGAGAACGGATTAGCCAACGATTTTCATTATGTACATTATGGAAGCCGCGCTCAGGGAGGAACGGGTTTGATTATAATTGAAGCGGCCGGAGTGGAGCCAAGAGGAAGGATTACCAATAAATGCATGGGAATCTGGAATGAGGATCAGGCTGCTGAACTTCAGAAGATTGTGGAATTTGTTCATGAAAATTCAGATTCCAAAATAGGAATTCAGATCGCTCACGCAGGAAGAAAGGGTTCGACATGGGAAAATAAACAGATTTCTGTAGAAGAAGGCTGGGAAACCATTGCGCCAAGCCCAATTCCTTATCATCCGTCAGAGAGGATTCCTCACGAATTGTCGGTAGAGGAAATTAAAGATCTGGTTCAGAATTTCAGAGATGCAGCAGAAAGATCCGTCAAAGCAGGTTTTGATGTCATTGAAATACATGCGGCACACGGATACCTGGTTCATCAGTTTCTGTCACCTCTTTCCAATGTGAGAACAGATGAGTATGGCGGAAGTTTTGAAAACAGAATACGCTTTTTACTGGAGATCGTGGATGCTGTCAATCAGGAGCTCAATGAAAATACGGCTCTGTTTGTAAGAATTTCAGGAACTGAATATGCAGAAAATGGATGGGATGTTAATGACAGTGTAAGGTTATCCGAAATTCTTAAAAATCATTCGGTTGATCTGGTTGACGTTTCAAGTGGAGGGAATATTCATGGAGCAAAAATTTCTGTTTTTGACGGATATCAGGTTCCATTTTCCTCCCAGGTTAAAAATGAGGCTGAGGTACACACAGGAGCGGTAGGCTTAATTACTTCAGCCGGACAGGCAGAAGAGATCCTGCAAAAGGGAGAGGCTGACCTGATTTTTGTGGCAAGGGCGATTTTAAGAAATCCGTATATAGCCGTACAGGGATCTTTTGAAATGCAGGAAGATAATTTTTTCCCTCATCAGTACCTCAGAGCAAAAATTTCTTCCTAATTTTAGCACAATCAAAATCAAAAAGTAAATATGAAGATTGAAGACTTTATGCTTCCATGTCCCAGTAAAAAATTCTTAGGAATAGAATGTTTCGGCTGCGGTACTCAAAGAGCAATTCTACTGGTTTTTGAAGGGAAGTTCAGTGAGGCATTTCATATGTTTCCTGCCGTATATACTTTACTCTTGTTTTTTGGTTTTGTAGTGGTCAATTTTATTGACAAAAAAAGAAATTATGGGCAGGTTCTGATATTTCTTGCAATTATTAACTCACTAATCATGGTATTTTCTTACTTTTATAAACATTTTTTCATCACATAAACTAAACATTAAAAAATTAAATTATGAATCAACAAAAATTACCAAATGCTACAGCGGTTTTAGTATTAGGAATTGTATCAATCGTTGCATGTTGCTGCTATGGAATTCCAGGCCTGATTGCCGGAATTATCGGTCTTGTACTTTACAAAAAAGACAATGCGCTTTATCAGCAGAACCCAACCCTTTATTCTGATTATAACAATTTGAATACAGGTAAAATTCTCAGTATTATCGGTATTGTTTTAAGCATACTTTATATCCTTTATTTGATCTTTGCTATCGCATTCATCGGATTTGATGCACTTTCTGATCCAGAATTGATGCAGGAAAGAATAAGAGATCTTCAAAATTAAGGAAAGTCACCTATTGACTTAGAAACCGCAGTAATGCGGTTTTTTTTATGTCCTGTAATGTAAATTTGGGAACGGCTAATAATCGTTATTGCAATTAATCCCTCAGGACAAAGAATATTTTGAATGTGTAATAAATATTTTGAAAAATTAAGAATTAACAGTCGTAATTAATTATAAATAGTAGAATTACGACATAAAATCGTAGAATTACGACAATTTTCAAAAA
>NZ_JBXUGI010000011.1:0-164746 GCF_057180465.1 Chryseobacterium sp. HNCC26DJ238 | reverse complement strand
TCGCTGCGGAAAGTCAGTGATTTTAAGCTGATAATACATAAGATATTTATTCTAATGTATTAAACAATCCGATTAGCTTGACCGATCCTGGTGGAAGAGCTTCTGATGATGGTACAAAAGATTGTTGTAGTAATCTTAAAGGATTTAGTCTAGCTTTTTTAGATAATGTAAAAGGAAGTAATTTAACGCAAAAATACGATAATAGTTCTTCTTCTTCTTCTTTTAATAATGATGTAAAAACAGGAAACGGAGCGTCCTTTATAGCAGGAGGATTAGTGATGCTTAATGGTGTTAATGATATTGGAGCCGGAGGAACTGGACTGGTAGCTTCTGGAGCTCTATCATCAACAGGAGGTGGAACTGTTGCAGGAGGATAAGGTGGCTATATTAAGTGGAGGATTAATATTATCGGGAATTTTAAAAGTTGGTTTTAGAGCTTGGATAGTGAATAATTCTTCCAAGAATATAAAGAATGATAATTCTAAAGCTAATTCCTCTGAATCAAAAATAGCAAAAAGAGGAAGTTTTCGAAAAGGAATGTAGGATTCTTGGGATAATGCAAAAAACGGCTCTAAGCCAAATATAAAGCAATGTCCAACTTGTAAAAAGATGTTTAAGGAAATCATTATGAAAAAGAAAAGAGAAATGGTCCAAATGGTTGAGCCACAACCGCTCATGGACAAAACGAGATCACACCGGAATGACTAGAAAAGAACAATTGGACGATATAACAAAGGTGCTCCATTAGAATGTGCAAGCTGTAACCGTGCGGAAGGAAATAATGATTCAAGATTTCAAAAATGAAAGTAGTAGAACATTTAGAAAAATACATCGGAGAGATATCCAATGGTATAAATATTAATGATAAACGATATCATCTAACAATCTCATTGTATGACAGTACTCCATTTGAGGGTATTAGAACTTTTACTACATTAGGTGTGAATCGTTATTTTATTGACTATTATTATGAATTCATTTTTGTCTGTATGTCAAAATATAACGAAAATGAAATCTCTTCATTTTTAACTAGCTTTTTGGAATATCTAATTGATAGAAAAATTGGAATTTATAGAGGTGATGTTTTGTCATTTGATTTTACAATAACTTCGGAAACAAAGATGAATTCATTATACTTTTCTCTACCATTTTATTTTGATGACGATTTACAGGAGTTAAAATTAGAAGATAAATCGATTATTTTTCCTCTGATAATTCCAATTTATTCAAGTGAAGCTTTATTGATAAAACAAAAAGGATGGGAAAAATTCGAAGAATTCTTAGAAGATAACGAAATTAATGATTTGTGGAATCTTAATAGAAATGTATATTCTTGGTAACCAAGATTTCATCATCAATCCTTCACGATTTTATCTTGTAACAGATAATAAGTAATCAGTAATCTCGTATTTGCCCTTGAGTGTATAAGTTGCGATATACCAATCCTGTAAATCCTGGTAATGCCAAAGCAATGTTTAACGGGAATATTGCAGAGATCGACTGGAATAATGCTTCAGAAAATCTCTTGAAATGATATAATTACCACATACTTTCCCATCGCAAATCAATTTTACAAAAGCTATAAGACCTGGGAAAGGAAAGGTCGTTCCAATGTGTGGTAATTGTAAAGCAACTTTTGGAAAATAATTATTTTTTTATGTATACTGAAATAGAACAACAAACATTAGACATCGACTGGTTTTTTACCGATGATAATTATATTAGTTTTGTTGCTTCTGGAGCGGGAAAATTACCTGAAACAGTTGCAAATTCAGAAGTAAACAATAAAAAATTAGTATCTTATTTTAAGGGTTTACCAAAGATATCTCTTACAATAATAAATCCTTTATTAGATGCATTATTAACTAAGATATTTGGCAGTGGTGCTGATGAAAGATATTTAAGAAATTTTGTATATTTTACTCAAAGAGGACTTTACTCTTTTGATAAGACTAATTTAAATGATTTAACAGATACTCAATATCATTTGGTTGCTACTCCTGTAAAACCCTTAAAAGTAACTGATTTACCTCCGGATATTTTAGATATTTTGATACAAACCAAAATTAAAGACAATATAAATTCTATAAATGATTTGGATGTTAGTAAAATAATGTAAGCAAAATAAACTGTTCTGCGGAGTTTGTAACTTCATAGGTACCGTAAGCCTAATCGAGGCAGATTGAACCTTATTCTGGACATCAGGATAAGCGCAACTTTTACGAAATAATAAATAACATGATGACTAAAATTTTAATTCAAAACGCATTTAATGATCATAAAAATGATGGTTTTTTCTTAGCAGGTAAACCAAATGGAGAAGTACGTGTGGGAGATTATATAATTTTAAAGGATAACAGTCTCAAGATTGAAATTGTTAAAGTAGAAAAAGGAGATGTTGGTACTGTACTTATTAGTGTTAGAAAAATGCCAATATCATTAGTAAATATTAGTGAACTATATAACAAAGAATTTTTTATTCAGAAAGCCGATCCAGAAGATTAGTAATCCGTGAGCAATAATAAAAGAACCCATCGCAATTGCGGTGGGTTTCTTGTGTTCCCGCTGCCCGCTGCGCAATGTCTCCCGACTTTGAGCGAAAAAGAACACTGCAAAAACAGTGGTTTATGTTATCTTATGTTCTTTTTTTTTTACATAACAGAGCTATAATGCAGTAACTTAAAGTTGAAAGGTTTTTTAAACTTCTATTTTGGTCTGTTCGCTTCATAATCACTGACATCCATTTTCCTTTCGTCTGCTTCCCGTCTTTTTTCGAGTTGTTGTACATTTCTGTCAATTTCTGCCTGAGAACCTTCCAGGTAATTCTTATTTGAATTATTCTTTTGATGAGATCCACATGAAGAGGATATTACGAAAACGAATAAATACAGTCCTGAAAAATAAATTCTCATGTTGGTGGATTTCATTAGAGATACAATTTTTACATTTCAAAGGTTAGGCAATAATAATAACGGGAATGATTTTCTTATCGTTGCATCTGAATAATAAGTTCGATTCTAAAACAATTTTGTGATGGAGAAATCTTTCAGTTTTTTATCCCATCAATCCCGCAAAGTAAATCACTTATTCTCCAAAAGTTTCTCCATTCTCAGCATCATCTCTTCCTTTTCTTTCAGCATTCGCTCATACAGGGCGATCTTTTCATCATGAAATTGAAGGATTTTTTCAATAGGATTAATTTCAGCATACTTTATATATAAAGAATGCATTACAGCGTTATCGCTGTTGTTAATTGTATTCAAAATAATATTCACCGCCTGCTCTTCATCAAAATTCTGCAAAGCTTCCACCGGGATTTTCAGGACTTCAGATATTTTTTCCAGCAGTTGATCATCAATGACCTCTTTCTGTTCCAGCAATGATACTTTCTTTTGATTCCACTCATCTCCTAAATCGAATGCGAGACCTTCCTGCTTAATGCCCAGCATCTCCCTGAATCTTTTGATATTGCGTCCCTGGTGTACTTTCTGTTCCATGTGTTTTTTATTTATTTCTTAAGAGGCAAAAGCTCCTCTGAATTCCGGAGAGTAAAGTTAATCATTTATCAGATAAATAATTAATTTCAAATCTAAGAAATTCTCTCGGTTCAGGATAATTTCTGAAAAAAACCTTATTCTGATCTGACGAATTGTAAAGATCAGCACTGAGAATTTATTTTATCAGCCATTCGGTTTTTCAATATCAAGTACTCGGAATTCAGGTTGTCCGACATGAGTCTTATTGCTACTTCATTGGTTCAGGTAATCAGGCGGAATTTCTGACTGGAGTCTGTAGATAACAGAAACTGATTCGTTTCCCGCTGCACAAAGTTTATAACTTTGTGCAAATAAAGAAACCCCATCGAAATTGCGATGGGGTTTTGCGTTATAGTTCAGCTACATTTTTATTAAAGAAGTATATATTTTTTTTGGTAAACATTTTATATGCCATTTTTAAAATCATTGATTTATCATTTTCATCAAGTTGATTGATGAGATGTAATTTTTCAAAGTCAGGTTTCTCTTCGGTGGTGGGTTTACGACAGTTCTGATGATGATTTGGAGTTTCAGATCACGGAAAATGATTATTACCGATATCACTCTCCGTTTTCTGCAAGCTTTAAGAGTTTTTCCAACTTCTCTTCTTTCTCTTTCAGCATACGCTCATATAAACTGACTGTATCCTCATGAAGTTCTAAAATCTGGTCTACAGAATTAAATACCGGATTGTAATTTTTCTGATATCCGATACTGCTGCTGTTGAACGTGTTTGAAATGATATTCACTGAGTTCTCCCTTGCGAAACTCCGGAAATTATCCACATGGGATTTCATGGTTTCAGAAATTTTTTGCAATAGCGCTTCTTCAGTGGTTTCTCTCTGTTCGGTTGAGATTTTTTTTTGATTTCGGTGATCAACTTGCTTCGGAGTTAACGTCTCCTGACCATTCACTGCGGTCTCTCTGAATCTTTTGGTACTACTTCCCGGATGTGTTTTTTGTTCCATTGTATTTTATTTTTTTGAGGCAGTAACCTGCTCTCAACGTTGTGGAAATAAAATTACTCATTTACAGCCATCTATTTAATTATTTTCAAATCTAAAATATCCGGCAGTATATGATTTGGATGACTATTTTATACCTTCCCCGACTGTATCGGAATTTATTTACTCAAGATCTTTGCTACGGAAGTTTCAAATTCGACCTGGCTGTTCTCAATATCGTGATTTCTCTTTTTGATAAAATCGGTAGGTCGGATCCCGTTGATTTCCTGAAATAAGTTGGAGAAATTTGTTCTTGACGCAATTCCGCATTTCTCAGCCAGCGTTTCTATTTTGTAGTTGAGATATACTTTATCATTATAAAGTTTATTCGTGATGAAATTTATTCTAAGTTCACTCAGGTACCGATTGAAATTAACACCTTTGTACTCATTCACGACCTGAGACAGGTAATTAGAATTGGTATTGAATTTAACAGCCAGTTTATTTAGTGTCAGTCCGTTCTCAGTGAAGCCGTTTCTTTCTTCGAACCGTTTTAATTTCTGAATGATATCATTTACGATATCATTATTGAGTGCTGTTTTATCATCATCTTTCAGTTCTGATGTCTGATGCTTTGCAGGTTCTTCAAGTGATTTATTTAAGATCTTCTGTTCCAGGATTTTATAATTGATCCTCATTTTTTTCTCATTCCTGAATCTGATCAGGAGCATTGAAAACAGGACTAAGGCAAAAACAACCAGGACGATGATGATCCAGAATCCTCTGGAAGTTGCCAGCTCAAGTTTTGCTTTTTCTTCCTGCAGGGTTTTGGTATCATAGTTTTTATGAATAGTCGATGAAAGGTAGGAGAAGTCCTTGTTAATGACACTGTCCGCTTTCAGAAGCTGTTTGGTATAATAAAGTTCTTTTGCGTTGTCGTTCTTTTTTTTGTATTCGCTGATCAGTAATTCGTAGTTTTCCCTGAGTTCCGGAAGAATGAAACGGTGTTTCTGAAAAACCGAATCTACTTTCTGAAAATATTTGATTGCATTGCGGGAATCTTTCATTTCAAGGTATGATCTTCCTATGTAAAAATAATCAACGGTAGCCCAGGCGAAATCATTAATATGAATGATGGGTTTTAAAGCATTTTGTAAAGAGTTGATGGATTGGGGATATTCTCTTTTCCTGAATTCTTCAATGCCCCTTTCCTTCAGAAAATAGCCATATTCCTGCTGGTAATCTTTGCTGTTCTGAGTGCGGAGTATTCCTGTACCAATGAGTGAGTCAACCGCTTTGTACTGCTGCAGATTTCTGTAACATACGATAATGCGGTGAAGGCTGTTGTAATATCCTTTTTTATTGTTGAATATAATATTCGGATGATGGTCTTCGCCCATCCTTGCTTCAAAATAAGATTTACAGATTTCAAAATGTTCCAGCGCTTCGTCGTAATAGCCCAAATAGCTTTTTACAACGCCTATGTGATAAAGAATGCCGTTTTTTAAAAAATCATCTTTTGAATTTTTAGAATATTGGTATGCTTTTAAGTATTCGTCAAGAGCCGGTTTATATCTTTTGTAATTAAAATAGTAGACAATCCCTTTTTTCAGGTAAGCATCGCTGATCAGATTATCATCTTTAGAAAGAAGCGCCGCATCTACGGTACTGTCAGCGTAAATGAGTTTGTTTTTTGCGGAAGCAGAGAAGAATACAGCATCTTTATAGCCTTCCACAAGATGGGCATAATCTTTTTTCTTCCATCCCAGAGCAATATATTTATTCAGGTACCTGAATGCTTTTTCATCATTTTCCGGATAATTCTCGTAGTTTTTTTTAAAAAGATAAAATTCACTGTACTGCTCATTCTGAGAATAAAACATCTCAAAAGATAAAATTAGGAATAAAAGACAGAGCTTTTTCATGTTTTGGTGAAGATGATAATCTTTAATTGGGTCAAAAATAGATAAAATCAATTGATTTTTAATCAAAAAACACGGTTTTATTTAAAAATAACAAAGGTATATATGTTTACGTTTAAGTATTTGTTATTCAATAAATTATGTTTGTGCTAATTCGTTAATTGGCACGTACCAATTTTCTAATTGACACCATAAACGTTTTGGCAACCGCTGCAGGACGAATACTTTTGAAATCAGAATTCGAAACAAAATAATCAAAACCGGCCGGGATAAACTTCACATCAAAAATTAATAATGAAAAGTATTATCTCAAAACTAACCTTTGCAGCTGTTGTGCTTTTTCTTAATTCCTGTCGGGAAGACGATGAATGGGTAACAGAAGCAGAACAGATCAGTAACGTGCAGCTCAGTAATAAAAATAGTGATGAAACTGTACTGCAGCAAAAAAATGACAGTCTAACAGCAGTTAACATGGTCATAATCGAATTTTCAGAAGGTGATCCACCTCCAAAAACCGGGCAGCAGTGGAAGCATTAAGCTGAAATGAGACATTAATGAATCAGATGTTTCAGATTCAGACAGAGAGATTTAAATCTCATTCAATTAAACCTGAAAATTTTTCAGTTATGTGAAAAATTATTTTTTAAAACTAATAACCAACTGATAAGTCAATGCTTATGCCTTTTTATGATTAACTGTTTCTGTTTGCGTTGAAGAAAATTGAAAAGACACAATATATATATATA
Organism: Chryseobacterium sp. HNCC26DJ238; assembly: GCF_057180465.1. Taxonomy (NCBI): domain Bacteria; kingdom Pseudomonadati; phylum Bacteroidota; class Flavobacteriia; order Flavobacteriales; family Weeksellaceae; genus Chryseobacterium; species Chryseobacterium sp. HNCC26DJ238. The sequence continues at coordinate 157,598 of NZ_JBXUGI010000011.1, read as the reverse complement.
ATACAGGCAAATTTATAAAATCAAGTCTTCAGCAATATACTGACGGAAATCTTAAAAGACAGGCAGAAGCCTTAAAGATAATGGAAAGTTATAAAGCCAATAAAGATCCTGGATCCTTAGCTTTTAGAATTGTATAAATGAAATATCCCATCGTTTTTATACAGATTTACTCAAAAAGCACTGTCTTTAATTTCCAAATAGAAAACGCATCTGCGTAAAAGATATCCTTTTCTAGAACCATGTTATTCAAAAAAACAGAGAATCACTGTTTATCATGAAGGATCCGCTAAAGTGGATCCTTTTTTACATCAAAAATTATCAGGAATATGTTCTGAAAGAGAAGCAGTATAAAGTTAAAATAAAAGAGACCATCTTTAAGACAGTCTCTATTCTGAAAATATTTTAGATTATTACAGGCATGCATTTTCCACTACCTCACAGTAATAAGCCTTACCACGGGTACAGCATTTTCTGGATCCTGCCGGACAGTTCTGAACACACCTTTCGATTCCTCCATTAATAGAGCTTAATTTGTTTCTGGAAATTTTTTTTAGGTTTTTCATAGGTATTTACATTAGTTTATCAAATATAATAAAATTATAAATATAAAAATGTACTAATTTTATAATTTTTAATGAAATTCATAGAGAATTCAGAAAATGTTTTGTACCAGGATGTGAGAATCAGTGTCAGAGAGAACCTGTATCATCCGCATCCTTAGAAACATGATCGATTTTGAGTAAACGGTATTGGTTGGGTGAATATTTGGTGGCAGATTTAAAATATTTTCCGAAATGAGAATTATCGTTGAATCCCAATGCGTAAGAAATTTCTGTAACCGAAAGTGTTGTATGCAGAAGCAGTCTTTCAGCCTCAAGGATAATCCGGTTTTTAATGATCTGACCTGCCGGGATATCAAGACTTTCTTTAATAACTGCATTGAGGTAATTGGGACTGAGATTCAGCCTCTCTGCATATTTAGACGTTGTTTTTAAATCTTTGTAATGGAGATTGACAAGATTGCTGAATTTTTCTATAATTGCTTTTTTATGATTTACAGACCTGTCAACAAGATTTTTCTTATTTGAATTCCTGATATATTTAAGGACAAAAACTTTGAGCAGCAGGCAGATGATTTCCTTTCGCAGAGACTGATTCCCGGAATATTCCTGTTGCAGTTCCTCAAAAGTCAGCAGGAGGTTGGCTTTATGCCCTTCAGATAAAAGAATAAATGGTGCTACATTATGAAGCGCTGTATCACTTTTAATAATTTTATTACCGGTGTATACATAGTTGTAAAATGATTTGGTAAACATGAGTACAAAACCTTTCTCAGAATTTAAATTCTTTACATCGTAGACCTGATGGTAATTAATAAAAAAGAATTTTAAGGGACTCAGGTCAAATTCCTGATGATCGATCGTTACGGAACCTTCTGCATTATCAGAAAGTAAAAATGTATAGAATTTATTTTTAAAATGGGAATCTGAAACAGTCCTCAGTCTTTCTTTAAATTGCTTAATTGGCATAATGATAAACTCATTCCGGAGAGCAGAATGACTCTGAATTTTACTTAAAGTAAGAGACTGGATGGTATGATTCACTATTTTGAATTTTTCTGATCAAATATAAACATAAAAAATACCACAATTTTTATTGTGGTATATATCTTATCGGGTCGACCGATTTAATTACTGTGTTCCAGAATTTTCAGCTGTTGCAGCTGGATTATACTTTCAGTTTTTTTATCTACATATTCAGAATTCATGGCACGAAGGACGGCCATATAGTTCATGCTGAAATCAATGGTATCACCGACATGATATTGAGTACTGTTATCTGCAAGATCAAGAATCATCATGTCAGAACTGGCTCCAATAATTTTAATTCCTGAAGATATCGGTTCTATATGCACGGGATCAATATCCAGAACACCAACATCAACAATCGCCCTTACCGATGTTTTCCCGATATTCCTGCAATCATGTTGTGGAGTTTCACCGGTTAGATTAGTTCCTGCATCTCCTGCCGGGACCATAGGTTTCTCCACGATCTCTATAATTTCGGCGGTCAGTTTAAATACATCCTGATACATTCCTTTTAGGGTTGAATCACTGTATACGTCAGTACCGAAAAATAATGTTTCTCCAATTCTGAAGTGATTGATTCCTTCCGGTACTTTATTTTTGAAAATCAGAGGGATCGTAACAGATGAGCCTGCAGATATAAATGGAATCACGGTGCCATGTGACTCTTCAATAATCTCTTTAAAACGATTCAGTTTGACCAGTTTCTTTTCATCTGGGAGGATCCCGTTGAGGCAGTTGAGGTTTGTTCCGATCCCCACAATTTCTATATTGGGTATTTTGACAGCCTCACCATAAAAGTGAGAAAGGTTTTTTACCATAATGCCTTCCCTGAGTTCTCCCATTTCGACCATAATAACAATTTTATGGATTTTATTTTGGCTTGCTGCTTCATCCGAAAGAGCTTTGATTGTATCCAGTTCGCTGTTGAAACTGACGTCTGCATATTTAACAATGCTTTCAGCAAGTCTTTTAGCAGGCGGCTTTATATAAACGGTCTTTGTTTTCGGGGAAAGCTCTTTGATATGGCGCAGATTCGTCAACCGTGAATCACAGACTTCTTTGTCTGATATCTTTAAGAGGCATTTCAGAAACTTTTCATTTCCGCAGAGCAATTTTGCAACTACGGCCCATTCGATATGGTTTTCTTCGAAAAGCTGATTTAAATAATTATAGTTATGAAGTAATTTATTGGTGTTTAAAGTAATGTGTGACATTTTATTTTTTTAGTCGCATTTCAAGATATTTACTGGTAAATCCCAGCTTCCTGTATAAATGTATTGCCGGATTTTCCGGTTCACAGTGGAGTGCGATGTCTCCATGAGAAGATTCAATAGCCTGCTGCATCAGTCTTTTACCGATTCCCTGTCCGCGCACGTTTTTATCAGTAGCGATGTAGACAAGAATATTTTCAGGTATATATCCACCCATTCCGGTTTTATTGACAACAACAGCACCCACAAGATGATCAGTGTTCTCGTCTCTGGCAGTAATGATCAGGCCTCCGGGTTTGTTTTCAAATCCTAACGCATAGCTGACAGCATCCGAAATATCTGATTCCGGATCACCGTATTGTTCCAGATGTTCAAAAAGAAACTGAATGATTTCGTGCTTTTGGTTGGGGTTGGGCCTGTTTTCATCTGAATATTTTTGTAGTGTAATCATAAAGTTGTTTTATCCCGGATGTGGAAGAGTAATGTCAAAACCTGCATTTTCATCTGCATGGTCTTTACTCTTTTCCCTGTTGTTTTTTAGAAATAATAAGGGAAGATCCGTATAATTAATAATCTGTTTGAAAAAATTTTCTGAAAAAAATGATTTCCAGCTGTCCTCATCTTTGTACGTAAGGATAATAATATCAGCATGGTCATCTTTCGAAAATTTTGAAATCTGTGTCGCCTTATCACGGGTCAGTAAAAACTGTGAGTCATATTCCTGTGAACTGATTGCCAGATTTTTTCTTACTCCCTTGTAAGCCTCTTTAATTTTAAATAAATCATCTTCATCACTTATTCCCAGCAGGCTTATAACGCCTCTGTTTTTCTTTGCAATGGCAACAGAAAGATCAATTTTATCTGTTAGATCTTCTAAAACCCTGACAGGAACAAGTATTTTATCAAAACAGTATTTTCTGCAGTTTTCCGGGACTAATAAAACCGAGCAGTCTGCCTCTGTCAGAATATGATAAGATAATGACCCCAGAATCAGTTGGGTGAAATTTTGTTTACCCGAACTTCCACAGACCACCAGATCGACCTTCTCTTCATCAATAACAGCATTGATCCCATGAATCAAACTGTCATTTTTGATCACAGTTTTAAACTCCAGATCAGAATGCTGTTCCTGTAAAGATCTTTCAAGCGCCTTTAAAGACTGTTCTGTTTTGTGATAATTTTCACTGATGGTTTCTGCCCCGATCATCTGCTTTCCCGTCCTGTCAATGATGGCATGATTGGTAATATTGTGAAATAAAACAATTCGGGATTGGTGGCGGGCAGCAATATTCACTGCCATTCTGACTGCGTTAAGTGATTTACCGCTAAAATCGACTGCTACTAAAATAGAGCTTATTAAATTTTGCATAATGATTTGAGAGTGTGATTTCAAATAAGAATACAAAATTACAGACTGGTGATCTTAATCCATGTTAAGAATCAGGGTGGTCATGGTATATTTTATCTTTTAACGATTAGTAAATATTTATGCCGAAATTTCTCACAACTCAAGAGGTTTTTAGAAATCTGGAGAATTTTTAATGGAGTAATGTTAATATGACTCATCTAAACCGGTGATTTTTTGGTTGTACAGTTTATAAACCACTCCGTCTTATTGGCTCCGTGAAGTTTAATTTCATCCGTCGGATTAGTCTTAAAAGTAGATGGTGCGTTTCCTGTAAAATAGTTTATTTTCAGGACAGCGATTTAAGCGTTTTTACAATTAAGAGATGATATTATTTTATTGGGGATAAAACCTCATCTGCTCAAAAACGTTATCAGGATTTGCTTTCAGTAAATCAATCAGTTTTTTCAGTTCAGATTCTTCCCAGGATTTTTGAAACATCTCATCATGGAGAAGAATTACCACATTTTTTTCTGTAAAGGTTTTATCTGAATTACACAGTTTTGTCACTGACTGATACATATCGTTAACCGTCTGTACCGGAGTTCCGTCCTTATCATGATGCTGCCATTCCAAATCCCAGCCTACAACTTTGTATCCGAGATTAGCGAGATGATCAGCGGTCTGTATACCGTTTGAAATATCGTTTTTGGATCTTCCGTACAGACGCCACATATTGCGTCCGGGAAGCCGTACAATTTTGTATGGAAGCTTCAGCAGGTTTTGATTATACACAATATCACTGACCGATTTCTCAGTATTGTTATAAAAAGTTTCGTAATGGTTATTGGCATGGGTATAGCTGTGATTATACTCGTCGATATAAGGGTTCTCGTCATAATATTTAGCGTAGGTATCCATTTTTTTGTCTTTGACGACATGTTCGCCGACCATAAAGACACTGATTTTAATTTTTTCTTTTAAAATGATGTCGTTAATGTTCTCGCTCCCGTTAAGAGGGCCGTCATCAAAGGTGAGGTAGATACTGCATTTATTCCGGGCAGGTTTATTCTGTGAATAAGTGCAGCCAAAAATCAGTAATGCTGTGAACGCTAGAAATCCTGTCAGTTTTTTCATATCATGATTTGTATAAAGATAAATAAATCCAATGTAATTTTTCTTATTTTTATCTGGTAAATCTTTCCTAAAAACCCATTAAATCATGAGCAAGTCAAAACTGATAAAATTGATCAGAAAGATCCGCTGGAAAGAAATTCTGGCTGTCATTATTTTACTTCTGGCCTTCACCTTTTTCAGAAGTGAAAGACATGAACTAGCATCAATAGGTCCGTTGCTTAAAAGCTCAGATGTATCATGGATCTTGGCAGGTGTTTTTCTCGCTCTGATCTACATCCTGCTGCAGGGGCTGATGTATATAGCCAGTTTTCGCAGTACAGGACTGACTGTAAATATTAAGGATGCAGTCATCTTATTCCTGAAAAGGAATTTTTTAAGCATCTTTCTTCCTGCCGGTGGCGTGAGCTCATTAGCATATCTTCCCAGGAATATCAGAATAAAAGGATATAAGACTTCTAAAATCCATCAGGCAAGTGTTGTCTATGGTTTTACAGGACTGCTGACGGTTCTTATTGTAGGGCTGCCTCTAATCCTTTACGCGGTATGGATCAACAGGAATTTCAGTGACAGCAGTACAGGAATCGTGTCACTCATCATTCTTCTGGCAGTGATACACGGACTGTACCTTTCATTTAAAAGGAAAAATTTCCTATACCGGTTTATTGATCAGAAGTTTCCGGAGGTCATGCTTTCTTTTGAAGAAATTTTCAGCAATGACATTGATAAGAAATATTTCTGGCTTACTGTATTGGTTTCTGTGATCATTGAGTTTTGCGGGGTTTTTCATCTGCTTATCGCTATGTATGCATTTGGTGTTGAGGCTTCTTTTTCTGCAGCAGCCATATCTTATGTAGTCTCCGTTTTATTAATGATCGTTTCCCCTTTTCTTCGCGGATTAGGGGTGGTAGAATTTTCACTGACCTATATTCTTGCCAATTTCGGCTACAGCCACAGTCAGGGTCTTGGTATTACATTGCTCTACCGTTTTTTTGAGTTCTGGCTTCCATTAGTCCTGGGAATCATTACCTATCTGTGGAGTGGCAGAAAACTGTTTGCGAGAATGCTGCCGATGGTGATGACTTTTCTTTTGGGGATCATTAACATTCTTTCTGTGGTAACCCCTGCCATAGCTCACCGTATGCATATTCTGAAGCTCTATTTATCACTTGATTTTATGCACTTTTCCAAAATGCTGACCCTAATCTCAGGAATACTGCTTCTGGTAACTTCTGCCAGTCTTTTCAGAGGTGTAAGGCGGGCCTGGTATTTTGCTGTTATTTTGACATCTGCTTCTGTTATTTTTAATCTGACAAAAGCTTTGGACTATGAAGAAGCATCAATAGCACTGTGTACTCTGGGATTATTGATTTACAGCCGCAGGGAATACAATTTCAAAACAAAAAAAACATCTCTGCAGTATGGCTTCAGCTGGTTTTTAGGGGTTTTTATTACTGTTTTTATATTTAATTTTTTCACCTTTTATTTTATCAATTCCTCTCATTTCGGAATTGATTTTACAAAGAAAGAAGCGCTGTACTATACATTACACACTTTTCTGTTGTTCAAAGATCCCGGTTTGATCCCTCATACAGGTTTTGCCAGAGATTTTCAGAATCTGAATTATATTTTAGGAACTGTTTCCTGGCTGGTTCTTATTTTTTCATTCTACAGAACGAATGTTCATACAGATCAGAGTGACGTGGAAGATCATAGCCTCGCCGAAAATCTTGTCCGGGAATATGGTACTTCATCTCTGGACTATTTCAAACTCACCTGGGACAAACAGTTATTTTTTCCTGAAGAGATACATGGTTTTTTATCGTACAGAACGGGTAATGGATTTGCCGTGATTCTGGAAGAACCGGTATGCGCTGAGCAGGATACAACAGAAATTATCACCCGGTTTGAAGAATACTGTAAAATCAATAATCTTAAAACCTGCTATTACCGGGTGAGCCAAAACGGACTTTCGTGTTTCAGTATGTTTAAAAAACAGAAATTATTCATAGGGCAGGATGCCATTCTTGATGCTGAGAAATTCAGCATGGCAGGAAAAGAAAGAAAAGCGATCAGAAACAGTGTAAATGCTTTGGAAAAATCAGGATATAAAACAGAAATACAATATGCTCCGCAAAGCGAAGATGCGATAGCTCAGTTGAAGAGAGTTTCTGACGAATGGTTAAAACAGGATAACAAAAAAGAGATTGTTTTTGCAGAAGGTATGTTTGAACCTGACATTATTAAAAACCAGGATGTGATCACTATTTCCGATGGAGACGGGCAATGCGTTGCCTTTTTAAATATCATTCCTTATTGTGCACCTGATGAATGCAGCTATGATATGATCAGAAAAACAGAAAACGCTCCGAACGGAAGTATCGATGTACTGATCGTAAAGCTTGTCGAATATGCTAAATGGCAAAATTTAAAATTCATTAATATGGGAATGACTCCGATGGCAGAGATTGAGCAGCCCGACAATACTGCTGAAGAAATTCTGAAATTTGTTTATCAGAGAGTAGGAAGCTTTAAACATTATCATACCCTGAGGAGTTTTAAGGAAAAGTATGCGGATGTGTGGGAAAATAAATATCTCGTTTACAATAATGACCTTGATCTGTTACAGATTCCGTCAGCATTAAATAAAGTAATGAAACCATGAAAAAAAATATCAGATTTGTCTTTATGATCCTTTGTTTCGGATTCATTTTATTATTAGCGGGATGTAAATCCGATACTGATTTTAAGATCAGGGAATGGAATTCTCATTCGAATAAGCCTATTATTTTTTTCCTCAGTGGCGATGCAGGCTTCAATACTTTTTCAAAAATTTTGGGAGATCATTTACAGGATCTCGGTTATGATGTTTTTGCCTTGGATACAAAAACTTATTTCTGGAATAAAAAAACTCCTGAAAAGACCTCTCAGGATATTGAAGAATTTATCAGAAGACAGTTGGAGGGCAGAAAAAATAAACATGTGATCATAGTCGGATATTCTTTTGGAGCAGATGTCACTTCATTTGTTTATAACAGATTCTCGGAAGAGATGAAAAAGAATATTCAAAAAGTGTTTATCATCGGCCCATCCAAAAGCAACGATTTTAAAATTCATTTGGAAGAATACTTTGGACAGTATATCAAAGGAAGTTTTCCTGTCGTTCCTGAGATCAATAAAATGGTGAATGCTCCGGTACAGTTGGTCTTGAGTGATTTTGAGTTTGCCAATTTTCCTTACCGCGAAATAACATTGGGGAAAAATTATCAGATGACGCATATTGCAGGGAATCATCATTACGGAGGAAATACCAAAATGCTTGCCCAATACATATCTGATCACAGTAATCCGCGATAAGTGAGGTGATGAGGTGGACAGTCGTCTTTGCTGAGTAGAACGCCCTTGCGAACGAAAAATGTTTTCAGGATTTTAGACCCTCTGTTGCGAGCGTAGCGTTAAAATTCATGTTGAGATTCTTTCAGAATGACAAACATTGTGGTAATTTTAATATGAGTGAGAGTAATAGTAAAACTGTTGTGAAAAGTACGTCATTTCGAGTAAAATTCTGAAAGAATTTGTATCGAGAATCTGTGAACCTTAAACAAAGTTTCTTCATTATTCAAAAAATTCTGGATACGGATTTCTTCAAAAACTTACCCAAACGGACGTGGTTTAAGAATAATCTTTAAGAAGCTGCCGGTAACTGGTAAGTAGTGCTGATTTTGAAATAAAACCGATAAATCTGTTTTCTTCATCAACAACAGGGAGATTCCAGGTCGAAGTATCATCAAACATCTGAATGATTTTTACGGGTTTATCATTCAGCATAACTACTGCTGCAGGAACTTTAAGCAGTTTGGAGATATTCAGTTTCTCGTTTTCGTTAAATAAATAAGGACGGATATCATCCAATGTAAGAATTCCTTTGAGCTGATGTGCATCATTCACAACTGCAAAGTTGTTTTTTCTTCCGCTGCTGATCAGGTCATACAGTTCCTGTAATGATGAATTTTCATGAATAGTCTGAGAATCAAAATCTATAAAGTCTCTTGTCTGTAAAGAAGAAAGAAGATTGCTGTCGTGCTGATGGGTAAATATTTTACCCTGCTCCGCAAGTGTCTTTAATTCTGGCGAGATTGGGGCAAACCATTTGGCTATAAGATAAGAAATGACAGCAACAATCATCAGCGGAATAAAAAGATCGTATCCGAAGCTTGATTCTGCGATCAGGAAAATTGCTGTAAGAGGGGCATACAGCACACCGCTCATGGCACCTGCCATTCCTACCAGGATCAGATTGGTCACCGGAACCTCAGAAAAACCTAAATTCCGGCATATTATCGCAAATAAAAATCCAACAGATCCTCCAGCAAACAGGGAAGGAGCAAAATTTCCTCCGTTTCCGCCACTGAAAATAGTGAATGAGGTGGCAAATGCTTTCAGAAGACAGACCAGGATCAGAAATACAATAACAGTCCAGTCCCCGATTTCAAAATATCTGAAAAAACTGTTGTGTATGACGGCATTCACATTTCCATTTGTAAAATCTTTTACGGTGTCATATCCTTCACCGAATAGAGGAGGGAAAAGCACACATAACAATGAGAGGACGGCACCTCCAAACATGGCTTTACGGAGGCGGGTGAGCTGGAGCCCGTTGATAAAGTGCTCCACCCGTTGAGATACGACTACGAAATATCTTGCATAGAGTCCTGTGATGATTCCAAGAATCAGGTAGTACGGGACGTTTCGGTAATTGAAGGGCTCACGGGTATAAAACCTGAACAGGACATCTTCCTGAAGCAATATTCTGGATAATAAGCTGCCGCAGACTGCCGCAACGACAAGTGGAATGAAATCTGTAAACACAACCCCGGTCAGTAAAATTTCAAATGCAAACATGATTCCTGCGATCGGGGCGTTGAATGCTGAAGCAATACCGGCTGTAGCACCTGCAGCCAGAAGAAGGGTCCGTTCCTTATAGCTTAATCTGTAAGTCCGGGCATAATTTGATCCTATCGCAGCACCGGTAACGGCAATTGGGCTTTCTATTCCCGCAGAACCTCCCAATCCGACGGTCACAGCACTCTGGATCACCTGCGAATACATTTTTACATTTGATACAATACTTGAGTTTTGTGCAATTTCATATAAAATCGCTCCGATACCTTTTCTGTCCTGTCCTTTAAAAAGAGCAATGACGATAAATGCAGTTAAGACAATACCTAAAAAAGGAAACAGGATGTAAAAAATGATCTGATACTCAAAATGAACATCATAAGTTATGAAATGGTGGATATTATGGACAATGGTTTTTAAAATCACTCCAGCCAATCCGGCAGTGCAGCCTACAAGAATCCCGGAAAGGATAAGAAATTGATTTCTGCTCAGACGGTTCTTGAGCCAGTGAAGAATAATTTCGTAGCTGCGGGCTTTTTTGAGACCAAACTGTTGAAAATCTCTCTTGAACTTTAGAAAACTCACATATCTTTTTTTATTACGGAAATCCACAGCAGTTTTTAAATCAGATTAGAAGATGAATGCATAATGACAAAGGTACATAAAACGAGTCAAAATCGCTGCTCTGTCAGAATGATATAACATAAGGTCTTAAGGAGAAACAGAGTGTATCAGCTTTAAAGACTTTTAAGCATCATCTCTGAACATAATCAGACAATATCAGACTGATCCTTTATTTCAGGACTGTGTGATTGACTGTGTGGAATCATTTCCTTTATGTTTTTTTATATCCGTATAAAGCATGAACAGGAATGAAAAAAGTGTAATGAAAAGAGGTGCAATGAAATACACAGCAGGATTGATACTCTCTTTACTGAAAATATAGGGCATACAGCAAACTGCTGTCAGAAATAAACTTAAGGAAGTCCCGTAATATTGCCATCTTACGGAAATCAGATCAGGTCCGATGACGGTGGTTTGAGTTTTTGATGAAGACAGAAATAGGGAAACAATTTTCTGATAATCCCATAGTAGTAAGAGCAGGACAGCAAAGAACAGCAAAGTGGTGATTACGTATGTGTAACTGAAATCAATACTCAAAGTTATCATCAGAATATTGGAAATAATCGGTAAAAACAGCAGTGCTCCCAATGTCGCAAATCGCTGTGACATCAACAGCAGCGCTGCCAGAACCTGAGCCAGGCCCAAAAAATTCCAGTAGAGTCCCAGCTGATAGAAACTTTCAAATAAATGTCCGACAGGATTGGAGTCCGGCAGACTGGTGAAACGCTGCCCGAATACTTTTATCAATCCGGAAGGGATAAAAGAAAATCCTATCAGCAAACGGGTGAAAATAATAAAATAATTAGCCGGGATATTCTTCCTAATATTATCTATAAACATTGTCTTTTAAAAGGATGGGTATATTTATTTCATAGAATGTTACAGATATGAAAGTTCAAAATAGAAACTTTATTAAATAAAGTAGTAAGTTTTTCAGGAAAGCATATCATTTTATAGTAGTATATAATATTGTAATTTTTTTAATAAAACAAAAAGATTTCCTTTAATTGTTAAATAATTTGCGGTATTCAATTAATTTTATTACATTTGTAGAATAATAAGGGTTTAAAATAAATTTGTGATTAAATAAAATCAAATTTTCGAAAAGCTCAATTTTTGTCAATAATATTACAGGTGCACTACCTTTTAAGAAGTTCGATTTTCGCTCTTAAATTCTACACATCCATATTTTTTCTCAAAAGTTTATTATCGTTTTGATCTGTGATCAGGATAAAAGGATGAGAATCCCAAAATAGAATATCAATAATTTTTAATACATATACAATGCAACAAGGAACAGTAAAATTCTTTAACGATACCAAAGGATTTGGTTTTATTACACCATCAGCTGGTGGTCAGGACGTTTTCGTACACACTTCAGGTTTAGTAGATAATATTCGTGAAAACGACGTCGTAACTTTCGAATTACAAAATGGTACAAAAGGCGTTAACGCAGTTAACGTTAGATTAGCATAAATTTTTAGAAAAGGCTAACCGCTTTTTCTATTAAAAGTCAAGCAGATAACTGTAAAGTTATCTGCTTTTTTTGTTTCAGTATTTTTTGAATTTGTCAGAATTAGCAAGAGTATAGTTTTTAGACTGAGAATACAGGCTGATGATTCTGTTAATATTTTAAGTTCATTTGTATCAATGAAATCCTGTAATTTTCATATCTGACAATCATTCTGTAATTTCAGAAGTTTTATATTCTTTTGTGAAATTCCTAAGATGATTATTCGGTGTTCATAAAAAACACGTAGGCTAAACTTTGGTACCGGTTTTTCAAATAGAAAGAAAAATAGTCATTGTGTTTTGAACTATTATTTTTATTAACTTTAAACATAATAAGATCTCAGAAAAAAGATTTTTTAGAAAGCAACTCACAAACGTAACTGATTACCACCAAATATTGCCGGATCATGATAAAATTTATTCCTGAAGAATACAGAAAAATGTTGTTGTCAGCTATTGCCACCGGAGATTTTGATACAATCAGGAATGTTATAGAGCAAGGTAAAATTGATTTAAATGTTTTTGATGAGCGCACTTTTTCACCGTTAATGATGGAAATCCTGACCTCATTTGGAATAAAAAGCGAAGAACGCCGTTTGGAAATTCTCCGTTATTTTCTTGAAAACGGAGCCGATCCCAATCTCAACTGCAAAGCCGGGTATAACGTTATGCATATTGCTGCCCAACAGGAAAAATTAATTAAAGCTTTAGATCTTTTCCTTGACTATGACAGTGATGTGAATTCTGTGGATCACAACGGAGCCACGGTGGCATATTGGGTTATCCAGAGTTTTCCATGGAGAACTGAAGGAGAGCGCAGGCAACTGTTTTTAGCTGTCGTTGAAAAAATAATGATGTCCGGGGCTGATCTTGATCTGAAAAACAGGTATGGAGTATCTGCCCGAAATTGGCTGGAGCGGGCACCGGAAGATTTGCAGCAGCTTGTTCTCACATGTGAAAAATTAAATCCGGTTTACAGATCCGTTTCCACTGTTCAGCCTGAGTTTCCAAACAATTATAAATTTCCTGATATCGTCAGACATATCCGTACGGATCTGATTCCTTTAGTAGGGGAGGCTGAAACTCTGGAGGGAGAAATGCTTCGTGAATTAGATATTCTCAAAGATGAAGCCTGGAGAAACGGGAATGTCAATTATTCTGAAACCCATAAAGCGTATGCAGAATTTATTCTGGATAATCTGACGAATTTTACAAGAACAAGTCATAGTGATATCGAAAAAATAACAGAAGCAGTTAAAAAGTTAATGAATCCTGAAAGTCCATATCTGGAAGATGATGTCTACGATTATCTAACTGATGAGATCTGCAAATTCCATTTAAAAATAATCAATGACGAATTCGAAATCCCGGTTAAGAAATCGTGGAAATTCTGGCAATAGGTCATTATTTATAAAGACCCTTTAGAATACAGTATCAGTTCTGTCAATGTACTGATTGGAGTAAAAACTCCTAAACACTGTTGTTGAATTGATTTAATCCTAGACTTATTCAAACGCAAAGATTATGATTTCATCTGGTAGAATCCAAAAGCTGAAAATTATTGATGATGACGGAATAATCGCCATCGGAAATGTGAAATCCTATAATGAAATGCTGAGGTTTCAGGAAATCTGGACCTGGAAACAGCTCAATGATTTTATATCAGAAGAAAATTACGGGAATATCATTGTTTTTTCAACGGGTCGCGAAGGAGAATGGACTGTTGAGTTTTTGGTGAATGAAGAATCAAAAAAAAACTGTTTCCGAAAGTCTGAACACTTTATTGAAGTTACCGATGAATCTTTACATCTGTTCTCCTTGGGAGATTTAACATCAACACTGCAGTTTAAAGATACTGTACTGCCGGACCCCTTAAATGAAAAACTGAAAATAAAACTCAGGAACGGTTTTTATGAAGTGGTTGTAAAACAGTTTTTTGATCCTGAGGATATTGAGTATGACGAGGAAAATAAAACAAACTTTATTGTTGAACTGTTTTCTAAAGAGCAGCAGGTAGATACTGCAAAAAAACAGATCGCATGGGCAGAAGATTTTCCAAATGATGACCGTATTTTTTTAAGTAATGAACCGGACAGTTTTGATGATTTTCTGGATGAACTGTTAAAAGAGAAAGGAAAATGAAAAAGTATTTAGAGTGAGTCAGTCAATTATAAATAATGAACATCATACCATTAGAAAACCATAAAAAATATGAAAACTGTCTATGAAAAAATAGAAACCTGGTTAAGGGAAAAAGCAGGAAAAATCATTGAGTTTTCTCTGCAGAAACCGGCAACAGAAGATGAAATCAATGAATTGGAAGCAGTTATTGGAAAAAAAATACCCGATGATTTCAAAGAACTTTATTTTTGGCATAACGGACTGAATGACGAAGAAAATTTCGGAAGCCTCTTTTATGGAATGGATTTTTTCCCGGTCGAAAGGATAATTTCTGATCATGTAAGTCAACAGAAAAATCATCTATCTGAAAAGATTTCATTAAAAAAAGCAGATCGGGGAATAGACCCGGATAATATGCACAATGCTGAATGGCTTAAATTTGCCTTTGACGGATCCCATACAGGTCTGTATCTTGATCTGGCACCGGCAGTTGACGGAAAATACGGACAGATCATTTTTATTGATAATGAATATGAAGTGGGTATTCTGGTCGCAGACTCTACTGGAGAATTGGTGCAGAACTTTCAGGATGATTTGGAAAACAGTCTTTATGATCTTGAAGAAGATGCTTTAGAAGATGGAAATCATTACCTGGACACTGATCCCAGAATAGATATTGTCAATTGGGAGATGAGTGAAACATGGAAGCGGTAAACTGAAATGATAAAACAAATTTCAGCTATTTTCATTTAAGCAGAATACAGTATACCCAATGAAAAATATAAAAGAAAGATTTTTAAAAATACCGTCTGGTAAATTTTCTTCAATAAGTAAACTGTTGCTGTTGATCTTCATTTGTTTTTGTAAATCAACAGTTAAGGCACAGCAAGGCTTTACAAGGTTAGACAGTATTACGATTTCGGCTAAAAACGGAACTTATCCAAATTTAGACGGTATTGTCATTTCTCAACATGGAAAGATCGTATTTGAAAGTTATTTTAACGGATTTACGAAGGATAGCCTGCATGATACAAGATCTGCCTTTAAGTCTGTTACCGGACTATTAACAGGTATTGCTGTGGATAAAGGATTTATCAAAAACCTTGATCAAAAAGTATATGATTTTTTTCCGGATTACAAGAAACCGAAATTATGGGATCAGAGAAAAGAAGAATTAACCATTAAGCATCTGCTCACAATGAAATCAGGTTTTGATTGTGAGGAATGGAACGGGATGAAAGACTGTGAAGAAGAAATGGAGCGTTCCGGCGACTGGATGACATTTTGCCTAAATCTTGATTTGAAAAACAAACCCGGCAGCACCTGGGATTATACCTCTGTAAATACAATGCTGCTGGGCGGTATTATCGCAAGTTCAAGTCATATGACTGTTTCTGATTTTGCTGAAAGATATCTTTATCATCTATTGGATATAAAAAAATACAGGTGGACTAAAGACCCCGTCGGGCATGAATTAACTTCCGGAAATTTTTATATGCTGCCAGCCGATATGATTAAAATTGGTGAAATTATATTGAATAATGGAATATACAATGGCAAAAGAATCGTATCTGCTGAATGGATAAAGCGAATAACTGAAAGGAATACACTGATTGAAAATTTTTCTAATGTAAAAATTTCAAAAAATAAAAGTGCCATTCCGCAGCCTGCTTATTATGGATACACCTGGTACAATGAGCAGGTAAAAACAGAAAAACTGAATTACAATATTATTTTTGCTTCAGGAAATGGAGGACAGTACATTATGATTGTAAAAGATTTAGATTTGGTAGTCGTTTTTACAGGAAACAGTTACAATTCCTCTAAGTCAAAACTTGCATTTGATATTATGATTAAGTATGTTTTACCAGGCTTTAAGCCCTCATAGCCTTGTCGGTGACAGGAGTAAATTTAAAGAACTTACGAATTGGTAGTTTCCTTCTGATCAGGATTTTACGGATAAAATTCTGTTAGCAGATAAAAGTCAGCTGATCATCATCAATACAGTAAAAAAGGATTTAAAGACACTGAAAAAGTCAATAAAGTAAAAGAGATCGTTATTCTTTTTGAAGCACTCAAAAAAGGCTCTGTATTTAAAAGAGTTTTTAATTATAAAGACGTCAGCATCTATCATTAACATCTGTTAAAAAAGTACAGCAGCGGAATGAAAAATCCTAAGACGGATCGTGGTTTATATTTGAACATCAAAGATGAAGACAGGTCTGTTTTCTTTGCGCCGGATTATGAAAGACTTATCATCCTAAGCAGCAAAAACAATCTGAAACTTGCTGTCGGGACATTCAGAATGGAATTTTCAACAGGGGAAAAAAGAAAATAGTAATTCTGCCAAATATTTCAGGGAAGTGGATTGAGATGTAAAAAATAATAAGTTTACTTATCTTTCGTGTTCAGTTTATTCTTAAAATTAATTCAAATGAAAAAATCACTATTCATATTGAAAAGCATCAACTACATTCTGTCTGTTTTTGTATTGAGCAGTTTTGTGAGCTGTAAAAGAGATCCTGGTTCAAGCCATAAAAATGACCCTGTACCGAAGGAAGCTAAAGAAAAAAAAGTTCATCAGGCTGAAATATTCATGGCTTACCTTGATTCTGTAGTGAAACTTCCTGATACAGGATTTAATGAAGAAGGGGTGAAATCCTTGAACAAAAGATTTTTAACTGAATTACCACTGGTAATGCATGATTCGGTAATAGAGGATAACCGGAAGGATATACTGATACAATTTTATATGAATAGTGAGAAGTCCCTTGAAGTGGGATCCGGAATTATATTTCTGATTCCGGAAGCTATCAGCGATTCTTTAGTTGTTGCAGATTTTACAGCTTACTTTGGACGCATCAAAAATGAAGAACCACTTATAGGTATTACGAAACAGCCTCGACCTTTACATATACTGGTTTCATCGAACAGGGAAGTCAAATTAACTATTAAAAATAATGAAAACCGTGATCAGGCAGGGGTTATTGCAGTTGAGATTTTAAACTTAAATAAAAAACGGAGTAAGTAGCAACTGAGCTGGGCAGGATTAAATAATTTTTAACGAATCAAAATTTTCAGGTTTTGTCAGGATGAGCCGGTCAGTATTTTCCAGAATATTTTCGCCTGCAAGTTTTTCTTTAAGAGATGGGCCGACAAAAATAATGATCAGAGACTGATCACCGGTTTTAACAGGATAAAATTGCTCTTTCAATTTTTCCTTTAAAAGTATCTGATTGAGCTGGATGATCATGTCGAAGTCGAACCATTCTTCACCCAAAAGTTTAATTTCATAATTGTCATTAGTCAACATAAAACTTATTTCAACGATGTAATGCTCCCGGTTTTCAGTCCATCCTTCATTCCTGACAGTGAGGTTTTTGGGTGAAAATCTACTTTTGCTGACAGATGATAAATTTTTAATTGAATCAATGTAAGCTTCACTTTCTTCAAAATGCTCACAGTCAAACCATACATAATCTTTTCCTGGTTCTACAATGCCGTATTTTTCAAGGATTTCCATATTTTCACTATTTAAATTATCATCTGTTAATTTTCATTTCCGGTGATGTTTAATAGTCTGTTTTACAAAGGGATATCGAAGTGCAAAGCTGAGATTGTTAATTTCAATTGAAAAATAATTTTTAGATTCTCAACTGCAACAAATCTCGTTTAAAGTGATGTAAATTTTTTAGGGTATTACAGGCAGAAGTAGTTCAGTAGCCCAATCAGATCTCAATAATTGATATAGGAAGATGATCCTCTTCGTGACTAATTTAAAAATCAGAAATCTGACTTACTAATACAGGTTTTTATCTGAAAATTTAAAATTCTGTAATGTAGGGAGGGGCCGGATTAATTTTGTTTTTTTTCTTGTATGTAATGGTTTTTCAGTTCCTGATATTTCATCATTTTCTGTTATGATCCCTTTCACCAAATCAAAGTTCATTTCTGTAAAAACTGTATTTTCGTCCGTATATCCTTTGGTAGCATTATTTGTCAGCTTTTTTACATTAATCAATTCAAAATTCCCATTCCGGTATTTGAAATCGTAAGTAATATTACCACTTTTAATTTCGCTCCACATTGATAAAATTCCTTTTTCAATAAAAAAATCGGGAATTTGATATCCATTGAATTTCCCTTTGTTTTCAATAGGGTACTGCGGTTCAATCATCTGATCTGAAGAGACTGCTAAAGCTGATTTTCCATTCGGCTGAGACAGGAAGATCTGCACCTGAAGGGGTCTTGTTTCGTTTACTGTGTCCATTTTGACCGTAACTCTGTCTGCTTTACCGTCATTATTCAGGTCTCCTTCTTCTTCTCTTACCTGATAATCATAATGACCTTTACTTTTGCTGTTCTGGGCATATAGATTCATTTGCAATGAAATGAAGATGATTGCGAAGTAATAATTTATATTTTTCATAATTTTAAGTTTGTCATTAATTTATTGAAAAAAAGCCGGTTATCTGACAATACTCTCAAAGCTTAATGCACAGAAAATAGGAAAGCAGGTTAAAAATTGCTCTGTGAGAAATCTGTAACATTCAGATGATCAATAATCTTTCCAATTAATTTAGTAAAGACTAATGGATTGTTTCTAATAGAGTATTAGAAGCTTCAGAGATAGAGATTTTATTTTCAAAATATTCAGGTAATAATTCAGCATTAAAGCATCTGATGTTTCTTGTGACTGAGTTTTTACTTAAATATATAAACGACAATGATCTACAGATTTATCAAATTCTTCTGGATTATTTTCAAAAATCTGAAAATTCTTGTAAGAAATAATTATTTATTCTAATTCTATGGGATTTTCGTATTTTTTATTTTCTGCTCTTTCTTTTTCTCTTTTTCGTACTATTTCTTGACCTTTTACGATTGTAGTTCCATAGCTTGCAAGTACAGCACTGGCATTGGCATCTGCATTTCTTAATGCCTGTTTAAGTTTTGGCTGTGTTGTTTCTATGGCATCATTATATCTGCTTTTTCTGATCGTAATTAATTTTCCCTTCAATTTAGAATCGGATACGGATTTTACAAGTTCAAAATCATAATCTATTTGATCATCTGTTATTTTAACAATTAAACCGGGCAATCCAGTGAACTTGTAAGGACCATAGGGTAACGGAATGTCAGGGGAATACCATGCAATCCAGTTTCTGCCTTTAAAAGTAATTTCTGCTTTTTTACAATTAATAGTATTGATCATCTTTGTTTCATCAATAAGTTTCCAGTCTTTTATTACCGGCTCTTTATAGTAAAGTAACGACATGACCACTGGTGCAAAATACTGTATGGTTTCATTAGATTGTATGATGGTAAAGTGAAAATTCGTTTCTGGAGTTGATGTTCCATTTTTAACACCCAGAGTAATGCTTCCGTCAGAATTATGGGTGGTTACTCTTGATTTATCTAATATAGAATCCCTTTTAAGAGAATTTCTACTTGCAAAAAAAGCACGATTTTCCCCGATCAATAATGTGAAAAATTCTTCATGTCTGTAATTACTGCGTGAATTAAATTTAGCTTTTAACTGATATGTAAACTCACCACGTAATGTATCTTGTCTGTATGACTGAGCATAAGATAAAACACTATAAAATAAAATGAAAAGTTGAAATAGTTTTCTATAGTAATGCATATAGATTTTAATTACAAAAGTGCACTTATGGTTAGGAATGATCTATCTTAAGTGCACATAAAATTTAGATTAATCAGGCTAAGTTTTCACCAGAACCACTATGAGTAGGGGTAGGACAGTTAATTGCTTCAACCCTCTCACGCCATTCGCTGGCCTCTTGTGGAGTCCAATCTTGAGTGGTTGTAGCAGTTATACCACATCTGGTTTCAGCGATCCAAACTTGACCTCCTTTTACATCTTTAAGGTCATTACGAGATAATTTTTTAAAATTCTTCATTGTGTTAAAATATTTGAAATTAAGAAGCAAATATATATAACTAACTGGAAACAACAAAAAAGATTTTATTATGTTAAATGCTTTGGTACAAGCCTTTTAAAATGTTTTTAACTTTGCTGTTCACTTCTCATTAGATAAATTGCATCCTTTACTATTTTAAATCAAATGCATGAATTTTTCAATTCGGCTCATTTTTCTTGTGTTGAGTTTAAAAACAAATTATTGTAAATCTTTTTTTTGAATTAACTCTATAAACACCGCTGTAAGATAGGTATAGTAATAAATTCTAAAGATTGGTCTAATAGTAAGTAGGTTATACGTTTTTCTTTTGAGATGATGTGGGTCATGGGATGTCGTTACTATTTTAGAGTGCGTATTCGATGAGCAGCTGAAGCTCAAAAGCTGATACAGTATCAAAGTTCATGGAGAAATACAGCTTGTGTTACTTTTGGTTCAGTGATGAAAAATGTTCTTGGGCATATTTCTTCTTCGATCTATTCTACGATGAATTTTTCAGGATAATTGTCAATTTTTCCAACTTGAAAATATTCGTCAGACGCTTCGGATTTTCTGGTCGCATATAGGTCATGTATTTTTTCAAAAAAAGCCTCTAAGGTCGGTGCGACAACATTTCTGTCGTTGTCTGCGTGCCAGAATTCTATCAACTGTCCTTTTTTATCCGTGAAGATTCCTTTTACATCGTAACAGATACTGTCGCCTCCTCCATTTTGAAACATGGGTATCCAGTTTTCATTCCACCAATTTTCGATTTCGAAATCATGCCCGATCATTGCAGTCAGTTCGGCAGCATCATGAAGTGCCTGATGCAGAGGAATAAACATGGAATTATTTACGAAAGCTTCATAACAATCTGCTTTTTGTCCGTTCTTCCATTTATAGACGATCCGTAAATCCTTTGGAATTTCAATTTTGTAGAACTCCTCTAATTGGTCTAATTGGGAGTCGTCCAGAGGATCGTTCAGTTCCGTGTAAAATTCCGGTCTTGATATCAACAGAGATGTGTCCAGTTTTTGAATAATTCCTTCCATTTGTTTTTTCTGTATTGAGGTTTTATTTTTACTTCCAGTCTTTGGTTTAAAAGTCTTCAGTCTAAATACTAAAGTAAATTAAATAATGATAAGATTACATTTTTACTTTATACTTGCAGGATTAAATCCAAAGTAAATTATATCTAATGATGAATTCTCTGAAAAAGTTAAATGAGATCATACCATTAAAATGATTCGTTGGCAACATTCAGAACCGCAATATTCCGATCTTTTACAGTAAAGTAGAGTCAATTGTATCATTCCCAGGTTTCCCACTCACCCTTCTGAAAGTCATATTTTGCGTATTCTCCGGAGTCTGTAAATTCAGAAGCGGTCATGCCCACTTCAAAAATCGAATCCGTGTTCCAGCCTGCCCTGAAAAAAAGGGCTTCTTTCGTTAACAATGCAGTTCCGTAATCTTCGTCGGAATGATTGAATGACAGCCCATATTTATGTTTTTCAGATAACCTGTAACTGTAGCTTAAGAGTCTCTCTTCCAGTTTCTTAAATTGCTGATCTGTAAATGCAGTTAAATTTTCTACATTGTCGAAGAAATTTTCATCATTTGTGATCTCTTCTTTTTCTTTGGTTTCGATTCTGTACAGTGCAATGTCGTAACTCATTTTTTTTATTTTTTTATCAGCCGGCACATTTGTTTTTATTGAACTCAAAAGCTGATATTGAATGCCACCGGAATTTACATTACTGATCTTTGATAGTTTCATTATCATCTCCGTTTTTTAAAACAGGTATTTTTTATCTAAAAGGATGACTAAGATAGGTCTGCATTTCTTTTATATATATATGCTTTTAAATAACGGCTTGCTCATGGGCTCTTATATCAAATTTATAATAAAAAACTGATGTAATTACACAGGAGCGTGAATTTCTGTACAGCTCATGCTCATGGCAGTCTGAGTGATGTGTTTTCAGAACAGTTAACCGTCATTCTCTGATAAAAATGTGCTGTCAGAGACTCCGATAGCATCCAGGTCAAAGATGGAGGTTTTGATGTTTTTTAAAAGAACAGAAAAAGAAATACATCAGATAATAGTGATGCTTTCACTTTGGCAGGATGTGAAAATTAAGTAGCTTAGTAGAACAGATAACCATACTATGAAACAGACATTTAACCTGTCAAAATCAACACTGATTTTCTATTCTGTTATTGCTCCGTTTATTATTGGCGGTTCCTTTTATAATTTGGTTTACGGACTGATTTTAGGAACAGCTTCACATGTAAAGATAGGTGCATGGAGTCTTTTGGGTTTTATTGTTCTTCCTGTCATGCTGATTGCCACTTATCTTCGGAATAAATGCATTATTACAGATCATGATGTCCGTATTTACAAAAGGGAATTTTCACGATCGGATCACAATTTCACGGTTTCGGACCATTTTCTGCCGGTAAAGGAAAGGCCTTTGTTTTCGGTATTCAGAAAAACATTTCATACTTTGATCATTACCGGGAAAACAAATGGACGTGTAGTTTTCGAGCAGAATTTAGAGACCTCAGCAGTATATACTGAAAAAATCAGATCAGCACTGCGGACGCAATAGACAGCAATAATCAGATTTTTAAAAATTAAATGATGAAAATTCTACAGTTCAAAGCAATCTTTTGTTTATTATCCTTGTACTGTGTAAAAGTGATGGCACAAACCGGAACCTATCAGTTGAATAACAAAAACGGCTCTTACTGTTCCATATCTTTTGTAAAAAAAGGAAATAATATCGAAGCGGAGATATTTGCGTGGTGGAATACAGAGAGTGAACAGACAGGATCCTACTATGGACAGGGATTGTTATTTTCCGGGCAGTGTACTTTAAAAAGTGATGAAAACGAGCCGGAATGTACGGTGACGCTTGCATTGGAAAAGAATGAGATACGTGCAGTATTTAAAGATTGTAACGGAGATAACTTACCCGAAGATTTTAACGGGATGTACCGTAAAATGACCAATGCTACAGCAGGAGACTACATGGTTACGGCCTCAAGGTCTTACTTTCATCAAAAGCCGGACTCTTCTGCTCAATTAAATTCTTATGTGGTAAAAAACAATAAGGTCACGCTCAGTATTGACAGGGTTGAGGCCGGGAATACCTGGGTATATGTTTATTATGTAAATCCAAAAGGTAAAGAAATTTCAGGATATCTTTCTCTCTCCGACCTCAGAAAGGTGGAGGAGTAAATCAGTGCAGGATGCTAATACAATATTACCAGTCTTTTTAATATAGAACAAACAAAAAACAAATTAATATGAAATCTAAAACATTTTTTTTAACAGCTGTAGCTTCTGCCATACTGTTGACAGCCACTGCATGCTCGTATTTTGAGAGTGGTAAAAACCGGGAAAAAGGAACTCCGATAGAATCATCAAAGAGTGCAGTACAGAAAATTCTGAATGATAAAGAGGCAAATGAAGGAAAACGGTTTTCTGTGACAGGCTATCTTAATTATTCAGCAGGAATGACTGTTTATGTTGACAGACCACAATCCGTATATGTAAATACAGCGCCTGGTGATGACGGAGAAACAATTACTCCTGTAGAAATGAAATGGCAGGAAAACGGATACAACAGCGTTTTTGTTCCTGGAGAGGCAGGACGTGGATCTGACAAAACAATATTTTATGATAATGAAGGCAAACCTCTGACGACAAATGACAAAGTAGAAGTATCATTTGAGGTTGGGGAAGGATCAGTTTATCCTGTTGAAGTACGGATTGATAAAGTAAAATAACACAGAAAAGCAGGCTGGCTCATGTCATGATTTTTCAGAATATAGTTCAGTCTATGTAACCGGATCAGGATAAAAATATAAAAATGATCATTGGAAAAGTAAGATGCGTCATCACTAATCTAAATCACATTCTATGCAGATCACTTATATAATACTTTTATTTACGGGTATTTTTTTAACAGGTACTGTCATTAATTACCTTTACACTCGAAAGAAAGGGATGATATTCAGGTATAAACCTGTTTTTTTAATCATTGCGGCTGTTTTATTTTTGGTGTCTTTATATGGAATTATTGTTGGAAAACCCTATAATGAAATTCTCCCTTTTATCCGGTGAAATAATTTTTCAGGCAAATATTACTTTGATATCCAGCCCCGAAATCCACTGATCATTGATCTGACACTTTTCAGTGGATTGCCTGAAAGAGGATATTATGTTGTGTTTTAAAGAGAACATCAGATGTCAATTCTTTAAATATATGTTTTCAGACGGGTGTATCTGCTATATGTATTTTGATGCGATTTATCCAAATCTGTTCACGGTCTCTGTTGATCTCAAAATTTTGCAGCATCATTTTCTTATCGTACTTAATTTTTTTATTGAAATACAGTTTTCCATTCACATATACTCTGACTTTTTTGTGGATGTCGATCATTTCCGGAGAGATATTAATGTAAAATGATTGCAGGCGGGAAGTTTTAGCGTGGAAAATATTATTTTCATAAGTAATCACTATTTTCCCGGAATTTCTTTTAAAATCAAAAGCATTTTTATTAACTTTTTCTACCTGCAGACTGTCATTTTTATCATATTTTAACCATTCTGTTATCGTAAAGTTCAATTCTTTATGCCAGATAGCTTTTGATTTCAGAGTATCAAGTTTTATGTCAGAAAGCCAATCGACATTTCCGTATTTATCATTGTCAAATTCCCAGGAAATTTCTTTGGGGAACGGATTTCTCGTTCGGTTTTTCAGATCTTTAAAAAGTATCTGGTAGGCAGGTTCAGATTCATCAAACTGAGGGAACCAGTGAGGAAATCCGTTGTACCGGTAGTCATTATAATCTGCATTTATTCCTTTCATAAGCCTGGTAAGGTGATCATTGGCATCAGGAGGATAGTAATAATCTTTATCAGTAGAAAAATTAATGAATGATCGGTTTTTGATATTCTCAATAAAAGTTCCACCGGTGAAGACTTTTGGATAGGTATTGAAACCATAGAAGCCTGCAAACGCAGCAGGATCTTTCATCAGGTAAGAAAAGGACCCTGTTGCCCCGTTAGAGTGCCCGGAAATGAAAACTTTATTGTCGTCAACATTAATCGTTTTCTTAATTTTTTTCAACATATCAGGTATCATAAAAAAACCATCATCCGGATTCATCCAATTGTATTTTTTACTGCCTTTCGGGAAAACCAGAATCACATCGCTTACATCTGCATATTTTGTATAAAACCTGTTCCATCCTCCCAGGTTTTCCTGCTCCATCTGATAATCGCTCAGTACATTTACCTTCACCGCACCATGAAGAAAAAAGAGTAGTGGATATTTTTTTTGAGGATCGTAATGTTGCGGTAAATGAATGAGATAAGAAGTTTTAGCAGAATCATTTACTTTAAATGTAACAGAATAATTCTGTTGATTTTTTGATAAAAACGGATTGTAATTTTTTAAATAAGTGTACAGCATTTTTCCGTCCTGATTTTCATCCGGAGAATAAGTATTGATCTTAAAAAACTCCTCTTCAGTCTTCTTTAAATTTTTATAAAAATTTTCCTTATCCTTGACAGCATTTTGTCTTAAAACGGCCCATCTCGGATCTTTAAGAAGGTTTTTATATTCACTCTCTGCGGATTCTCCGATGATATAGCTCCAGCCCGGATAACCGTCCTCATCGGTGTTCATTTTTGCCAGTGGCGTAAGATATCTGAAAGCCTTTTCATAATCTGTCAGTTCGGAAGCAATAACCGAAGATTTGTAAAGTCCTGTTCCATCAATACTGTCAGGATACATTCTGAAAGCTTCTTCATACATATCCAATGCTTTTCTGTAACCTGCTTCATCTTTTGATTTCCACATGGTTTCCAGGGCCCGCTGCGTTAATGTTGAGTAATTCTCCTGTCCTCTTGCAGTGAAACTGATCAAAAGTAAACTCAATGTTATATAAAATCTCATAAAAACATTTTAACGGCAAAGCTAAAGAGAAGAAGCGATGAAAACTTGTAAAAATGGAACGTTATTTCTTTATCACCGCAGGCACCAGAAAGTATCCTCCGTTCCTAAGACAGTCCCTTTATTAAAAAAGCTTTTCGGTGAGTTTTCGGTGAAATTTTTATAAGCTTTATTAAGGTGTGACTGGTCATTGTAATTAAACTCATGGGCAAGTTCCGTAAAATTTCTGCCGGGATTTTCAAATAATTTATGATTGACGGTCATTCTGAATACCATAATTTCGTGGAATTTTTTAACGGAAACCCCTAACTGTGATCTGAAATTTCTATTCAGATGCTGTCTGCTGATGCCAAGATCTTCTGAAAGGTCTGTGACAGAAAAATTCTCGTAATTTCGGAATATATACGCTACAGACCGATGGATGATCGAATGTTCAGTACAATTAAATCTCTGCTCTAAAAATGTGTCAAGTAAAACGGTCAAACGATCTGTTTCTGTGGTAGAAAAAAGATCTCTTAATTCACTGCATTTAAAAAAATCAAAATCAGTTATGTAATCAGCGAAATTGAGTTCTTTATAAAACTGCTGAATTCCCAAAGGATGAAAAACAATTACAATTCTATGAACCTTCCCGGTCTGTCTTACATTCAGTACTTTCTGCCTGATCGGTGTAAATATCTGTAATGCTGTGTCAGTACCGCTGTAAATAACGTCTCCGTTATCTAATCGCAGATGCGATTTATAAAGTGATACTGTATTGTTAAAATGAGGGAAACATTGAAATTCGCAGCTGTCATTATCCGGTTTTATATCTATATAATAGTAATCCACATACTTTTTGATCAATATGTTTTCCGGTTTGAAAGTTTTGAATAGGTCTGCCATTGGGTGTGATGGAGTTAAATCCATTTTTAGAAATAGTATTGACCAATATACTGAGATTAAGAGTCCATTTTCAAAAAAAATGTAACAAAAGAGAAATAATTCTTGGTTCATAACCAAATAGTTAAAAGATATTATGGTTGCTGACTCTGTCAACCGGTTAAGGAAAACCTATCTGTCTTTTATTATTATCTTGGGATTATAGGTCAATGCCCTTTCAATAAGGTGTTGATGCTGAATAGGGTTGCTGTCAATACTGAAAAAACTGGTTTTTCCGTTTGATTTCCTGAAAATGACCAGTTTGTTTTGCCTGCCCTTGGTGAAATAATTGGGACGGATTGAAAGTTTAGTCAGATCAGTAAAAGCTAGATCCGGCTGATGATACAGTTTGAAAATTCTTATTTTCCCGGAATAAATGATGAAAGAGGGAAGGTATTTTTCTATCCATGATCGTGATTCACCGAGATTTTCCAATGTTTCCAGGTCTTCATCATTCATTGAAGTAATGACTTTGTTGTAGCTTTTAAAAAAAGATTTCATCAACAGGCCTGTAATGGTAAAAAAAATGATTCCGAATAGTATGAAATAGGAACTGATATTTATAGTACCGAAAGTAGAATAGGTATAATAAAAGACAGTGTATGCAGCGATTATCATAAATACGATACAAAACCCGATTATTCCAAGTGTCATTTTTTTAATCAGATTAACTTTTTTCAACAAAAGCTCTCGATAATTTTTGCTCAGCATAATCCTTAGATTTTTATTTTCAGACCTTGTTTGATGATTTACGGAGGTATTGATTCTATGTACAGGTAATCAATTTTGATCCTGTTTACTATGATGAACCTTTGATGATAAAGATAGGAAGATTATCAATGGATTGAAATTAAATTGAAATACTGCCATTGTT
Source organism: Chryseobacterium sp. HNCC26DJ238 (assembly GCF_057180465.1). Taxonomy (NCBI): domain Bacteria; kingdom Pseudomonadati; phylum Bacteroidota; class Flavobacteriia; order Flavobacteriales; family Weeksellaceae; genus Chryseobacterium; species Chryseobacterium sp. HNCC26DJ238. The sequence goes on along the minus strand of NZ_JBXUGI010000011.1, from coordinate 129,478 downwards.
TTTAATGAAAAATTTTTGATACTATTCTTCAATCAATAATGTCGCTGGCTGATAAGGTCTGTAGAATCTATTTTCATACTCCGTATCATCACCAGATTCTAACCCTGTCTTCAGGTTTCAGGTAAAGTTTATCTTTAGGGCTGATATGGAAAGCCTTATACCATGCATCAAGGTTTCTGACAACTCCGTTCACCCGGTAATCTGCAGGAGCATGATAATCCTGTAGTATTGTTTTGCGGTAGGCTTCCGGAGTGTAAAGACTGCGGTTAATCTGTGCAAATGATAAAAAATAGCGTTGATCCGGTGTATATCCATTGAGCTTTTTTATACTTGCAGGATGATCTTTACGGTACAGTTGATAGGCTTCATAGGCAACAGCTGCTCCGGTCAGATCACCTATATTTTCTCCAAGTGTCTGCTTTCCGTTGATGTATATTCCATCTAAAGGAGAGTAGCCGTTATATTGTTCGACGAGGAGTTGGGTTCTGCTTTCAAATTGTTTTCTGGTCTTCCCGGTCCACCAGTCGCGCATGATTCCCTGACCGTCAAACTGTGATCCCTGGTCGTCAAAACAATGGCCTAACTCATGCCCGATTATCGCACCGATCGCACCGAAATTAACTGCAGGATCTGCGTATGGATCAAAAAACAAAGGCTGCAGAATGCCTGCCGGAAATTCTATTGAATTGTACAGTTTACTGCTTGTCGCATCCACTGTCTGAGGAACCTGGTACCAGTCTCTGCCTGAAAAAGTCCTGTCGAGGAGAGATCGTTCATAGTCCCAATTGGCATTTGCGATAAGTTGCTCATTGGCAACAGGATTTTTTCGGTCAAACCTTAAGGATGAGTAATCACGCCAGACGTCAGGATACCCGATTCTTACAGTTACTGCTTCCAGTTTGGCTACAGCTTCTTTTCTTGTGGTTTCATCTAACCAGTCCAGTTTTTCTATCCTGGCTGCAAATGCTTTTCGAATATATTTCACCAGATCCTGTATTTTTTCCAGATTTTCTACAGGGAAATATCGTTCTACATACAGTTTCCCGACCAACTGACCTAATCGGTTATAGACATACTGAATTGATTTCTGTTCTCGTGGGGCATCAGCAGCGATCCCACTTAACTGAGTGCCATAGAAATCAAAATGATTTTTACGGAATTCCCGGGACAGAACAGTAGAGTGGTTAACAATCCAGTGAAAGGCTAAATAAGATGACCAGATATTTACAGAGGTATCTGCAAACAGTGCAGCTTTTGCTCTTATCGCTGAGTCTGCCTGCAGGATCACATTGCTTACATCATCAACCTTTCTTTCCATTAAAAATGTTTTCCAGGGGAAACCCGGAGCATAGATATTCAATTCAGAAACAGATATAACATGTGAGTTTATTTTAGTATCACGCATTTGTGAAGGGGTCCACTGCAATTCTGCTAATCGGGTCTCCATTTCAAGGATATCATCAGCACGCTTTTCAGCATCAGAAATTCCGGCAAGTTTAAAGGTTCGGATGATATATTCTCGATAGGCTTTCCGGTGTTCTGGGTAAGGGCCGTCTTTTTTCAGATACCAGTCAGGAGAGGGTAAACCAAGACCACTTTCAGTGAGGGTGACCAAAAATTTGCTTCTGTCAGTCAGAGCAGGTCCTGTATGAATCGTTATAATTGAAAAGGATTTAGGATTTGCCATCCATTTTGCAACATCATCATAAGTACGTAAGGACAGGATCTCATTAAGATCTTTCTGAATCGGCATCAGTCCCAAATGATCCATATGATCGGTGTCAAGATAACCTGCGTAAACTTCATTGACCTGTTTCAGAGAAGGATTCTCTGTATAACCTTCGGTCTTTGATCCTTCACGGATGAGATCCGATAACCGCTTGTCAATTTTATCTTTAGCTTCCGTATAACTGTTAAATCCTGAGGCTCCCGCCGGAATCATGACGGACTTTAACCAGCCGTCATTCACATAGGTGTAGAAATCGTTACCGGGTGAAACAGATTTGCTTATAAACCGGGTCTCAATTCCCCAATCTCCTGCAGCAGGTTTAGCCAAAGCTGATTTGTGTATTTGAGCATCAATACAGAGAAAGGGTGTTATCAGAGCACATATTCGAGCCATTCTTAAGCCAATCTTTCCTGTGATCATCAATACTGTTTTACAGGATTCTGAGAATAAGTCCTTACATGTGGCTGGTCTGATCATTTTATTAATTTTAGCGGCTAAGATACCTCAACATTGATATCTGTGATTGTATAAATGCGAACAGTTACTTATTTTTTATCGTAAGCAGATAATCTTCGCTGACGAAATTCTTTGGTGTTGTTTTTATAAATGAAGAAAATGTTCGGTTAAAATGGGGCTAGTCATAATATCCGTGTGAGAGAGCAAGTTGAGTCATATTCGGAGAAAAAAAGCCTGGATAAACAATATCATCCAGTGCTTCCCGCACATTAATAATTCTGATGAAAAGTTTTGGACTTATTCCTATAAAATTTTTAAACAATTTCTGGAGCTGGCGTACAGAACAGTGAACTTACTTAGCCAGCAGTGATACTGTTATATTTCCTTTTCCGGCAATAATCATCTGTATACTTGTACTGATCAGGGCTGTATTGCTGTTGCTTCTGAAAAAAGGAATAAAGGCTTTTGTTATATAATGACAGATCAGTGTATTGCTTAAACCAATCATTTTGCTTAAATCCAAGGTTTTTAGCGGGGTAATTTCGTGGGCAGAAAAGATCTTATCGGCAAAAAAATGAGCATCAGAGATTCCAAAGTATGCAGGCGTCCAGGGAAAAAGCTGGATCATGGTTGCTTTCGTTCCTGAAAAAATATCAATGTAGAGCATCTCGGTAATATGACCGCAGAAATAAATGCCTTCCGCTAAATTTGTAACACGGTTTTTATGTTTTACGCACAAACCTTTTCCCTGAACGACTGCGATGGTGAAACAGCCGTTTGGAGGGATGCCTTTATTTAACAGTGACGGGCAATCCTCAGGATTGCTGACAATCCAGAGTTTCTTTATAAAAGGAGCACTGTTGCCATGTACATAAAACTCCTCATAGATTGGATTCATTTTTACAGCTTTTCTATGGTAAAGCTAAAAAAAAAGATTTTGTCTGGGTAATATTTCATGCATATTCATTGTAATGTACTTGTCTATTACATTTCTATGTTAAAAACTTTCTGAAAATAAATACTGCTGGATTGATTATTCCTTTTTATGATGAATAGAGACTGTAGAATTTGAGTTATCAATTTATTGAACTTGTTCAATGTTTCTGGCTTTAAAATCAACGCATCTTTGCATCAACGAAGAAAAACTGATTTTAAATGAAATCAATTATCTCAACAGTATTTATAATCATCTTACTATTATTCAATATGGAATCACAGGCAAAAAGTTTCAGAACCATTGAAGCAGGCAATCTAAAATTACAGGTTTACAACGCATCAGAAGAAAGTTTTGGTATTACATCAGTAATTATATCAGGAAAGACTGATGCTGTACTGATTGATGCTCAGTTTACTTTGGAAGATGCAGAAAAAGTAGCGAAGGAAATCAGGCATTCAGGTAAGAAACTGGAAGCCATCTATATTTCCCACACTGATCCTGATTTCTACTTCGGGCTGGAGGTATTCAAAAAATATTTTCCGGAGGTTACTGCTTACGCATCTCCTGCAACAGTAGAATCCATCAAAGCTACCTCTCAGAAGAAGCTTGATGTATGGGGAGAGAGATTAGGTAAGGCAATCACATCCAATGTTGTACTGCCACAGGTAGTCAAAGGAAACAGTATTGAACTCGAAGGTCAGAAACTGGAAATCCGGGGTCTGGAAGAATTTCCGTCAAAAACTTTTGTATGGATTCCTTCTGTAAAGGCAGTCGTTGGCGGAATTAATGTTTTCGGAACCAATTTTAATCTCTGGATGGCAGATGCACAGACTCCTGAAATACGCAGAGAATGGATCACGGTTCTTGATAAAATAGAAGCTCTGCATCCGGAAATTGTAATTCCTGCCCATACAAATTCAGATTCTTCCTTCGATATTGCATCGGTGAAACATACCAAAAGCTATATCCTGTTTTATGAAGAAGCACTGAAACATAACAGGAGTTCAGAAGCATTAATTACAGCAGTCAAAACAAAATATCCGACCCTTACTTTTGAAGCAGCCCTGCAGCTTGGGGCCAAAGTGAATACAGGAGAAATGAAATGGTAAAATTTAAAACAGTGATCAGCCTGGTCCTATTATCTATATTTTCAGGCTGTTCTTTAAAACCCTGTAAAATGACAAATCTTGAAATTGTAAAAAGTACCTACGAAGGTAAAACTTCAGAAGAGAACGGCGCAAATTTAGCGAGATATGCTGCTGAATATATATCATGGACCGAAGCCAAAGGTTTCCCTTACGCAGGAACTTACATCGGCCTGGAAAGCATTACAAAAAATGTTTTTGCAAGATTAGGAAGTGAATGGATCGACTATACATTCACTCCTGAAGATTATGTGGCAGGTGATGATAAAGTGGTGGCATATGGAGCTTATACAGGAACGAATAAAATCACTGGTAAGTCATTTACAGCCAGAGTCGCTCATATCTGGAAATTAAAAGATGGGAAGATTATCAGTTTTGAGCAGTTTGTCGACAGTCAGACGGTTAATGATGCAATGAAATAAATTGCCGGTGTAATTTTATATTCATCTCCCATTATGTTTAATTTCCGAAACCGTTTTTATTAATAAAATTTAATTTCATATACTTTAATTATTATAATACTAAACGGACGGATAAATATCAAAAGAAATTTTCTGTCACCTAAATAAAAACGCCATTTCTTCTGACAGAAATGGCGTTTTGAAAATATGAAATGTTAAATTGCGATTAATAATAGTAACCGATATCGTCTAGATAAATTTCGTTTTCAACCCCTGTATTGTGGTTTAAAGTTAGATTCATGGTCGATGGAGTTGCGGATAATCCAAAACCATTAGCTCCTGTAAAGGGAATTTCGTAGTATTTGTATACTTCTCCTATGGTGATCGAGGGTGTTGTTGTCCAACTGTAATTCAGAATGAGCCTTACACCATTCGTAGCACCTGCGGTTTTAGCTTTAGCATAAAATCTTATTCCTTTTGCGTTGGCCGGTATTGAGGGAGAATTATCCATTTGAAATGCAGAGAAAGCCTTCGCATTCCATTTAATCGCTTTATCTCCCTGCATAATATTGGCAGCATCTGTACTGTAGGCAATATTATAAGTATCTCCTGCCCATGTCGAATTGGTGACCCCACCATAGAAAATATCATCGTAAATTGAGGTTCCTACCTGAGAACTGTAAGTAACCGTTCCGGAGAGTGTGGTTACCGAAACCTTTTTGCCTTGGGAACCCGCTGGTAAAGTGGCCGTAATTTGAGTAAGAGTAGATGAAACTATTGTTGCCTGTGTATCGCCTACTTTTACCGTAGGGTTTACAAAATAATTTCCTTTGATGATAATACTGGAACCATCAGCAGCATTTACAGACTGGAAACCGTTAAATAAAGGTGCCGGCGGAGCAATGACAAAATCATATTCTACGGTCCCCGATGCGGTAACCAGTTTTAGCTTGTTGTTGACGTTAGAATAAGGTGTTTTTTCGTTAATACTTACAATAATATTGTTATCGGTCACCAAAGTTGGATTAAAATAAGATTCATAATTATTGAAGTAGATATTTTTGAGGTTAGAGAAGCCTTTTCCTCTTATAACATAGGTATTGTTGGCAAATCCTACAGTGGTAGGAGTAAGATTGCTGGGAGAACCGTCTGTGTTTACTGATGCTGCAACAAATTCTATGGATGGATTACTGGTTCCATTTTCCTCATTGTCATCATTACTGCAGGCAGACCATAAGGTTGCAGTAAGAAAAAGTAAAAATACTTTTATAAAGTTTTTTAGATTTAAATTTTTCATAATTGAAGTTTTAGAATTGATAAGGAACAGGAGGTTCTAATAATTTTGGATTCTTCGCCACATCGTTAGCAGGATACGGTAATGTAAAATCACTGTTATCCGGGGTGAAATATTCTGGACTGAACATATTTCCCCTGTTCTGGGCAGACATGATCGTAATAGCCTGAGCGCGTGGAATTCTTCCTAAATCAAACCAATAGTCTCCCTCAAATGCCAGCTCTTTTCTTCTTTCTTTAAACAAATCATCAAAAGTGAAAGAGGTCACTGCAGAAAGTCCGGCCCTGTTTCTTACGGCATTGTAAGAGGTAAGTGCAACGGCGTTAGAAGTAGATCCGCCACCTGCCAGAACTGCTTCTGCGTGGATCAGTAACAATTCTGCATATCTCATGATATAGGTATTGTTATTCATCATTGCAAAGGCGTCTACAGAGCCTGTAGAATTTCCGTTTTCGATACCAATGCAATACTTTTTGATTGCAGCACCAGATCCCTGGCCTCCAATCAGAGTCGCTGCCGGAACGGTAAATCCTACTTTAAATGTATTACCTTCTTTTACTTTGATATCAGCATAAGTATTTCCGGGAAGCATTAAAGTCTCATTTCTTCGTACATCGTTTGCATCATACAGTGATAGTATATCCTGGGATGGTGCAAATACGCCGCCATAAGAAGCATTCGAGGTGGAAAGTGTTCCGTTACTTATTCCAAATTGTGTGTTGCAGTTGTTACCAGAACCATAGTTGGCGTCGGTTCTCCACTGCAATGCAAAAATAGATTCTTCGTTATTGTTATTGGCATATTTGAAAAGATCACCGAAAGATTTTCCTGTCAGAGAATATTGGGATGTACCTCCTAAAAGTTTAAATTCTCCGCTGTTGATCACCTCTTCTGCCAGTTCTTTTGCCTTTGCGTAATTTTTATTATAGAGATAAACTTTTGCAAGCATCGCTTTTGCAGAACCTTTGGAAACTTTGGCGTTACTTGCGTAGCTTGCTCCTCTTACCTTGCTGTTCAGAAGTCCGATAGCCTGTGTGTAATCTCTCCTGATCAGTTCGTACACATCATCAACCCGATTGGTATTTATTTGTGGATTGGCTGAACTGTTGAGGTTGTTGACAATAATAGGAACCGGGCCCCATAGTCTTACCAGGTAAAAATAGGCGGTGGCCCTCATAAAATAAGCTTCTCCCAACACATTATCAATGACAGGCTGGCTAACTCCGGGTTTTGCCAGGGTCTTTAAGTTATTGATCAGAAAATTGGCCTGCGCTACATTTGCCCAAAGTGACTGCCATCCCGCATTCATTTCAGGATCTACAGAAGTTATGGAAAAATTTCTCATGGCATTCACATCAGAAGAATTGGTATACATATTACCGGATCCTACCTCTGCTATTGCGTAGAAAAATTTATTATTAAACTGAAACCATGTTTTGTAATATAAGGCATCTGTGGCGGCATTTACCTGCTCGTCAGTTTGATAGTAATTACCGGTATCAATCGAGTCTTCCGATGGTCTGTCTGTAAAATCATTGCTGCAAGAAACCATTGACCCGAACAGCAGCGCTATGGTTGCCATCTTTTTTAGGTTTAAAGTATATAAGGTTTTCATAATTTTAAAAATTAAAAATCTAAGTTAACACCAAATGTATATGTTCTTGGAGATGGGTATCTGCCATTGTCAATTCCTGATAGCAGGATATTCTGGTTAAAGGAGCCGATTTCCGGATCGTAACCTGAATATTTGGTTATGGTAAAGAGGTTTTGAGCAGTTGCATAAATTCTAAGCCTTGTTACCCCGATTTTTGATGCAAAATCAGGCGACAATGTATAGCCGAATGTCACATTCTGTATTCTTACATAATCTCCCTTTTCTACATATCGGTCAGAGATCATAATGTTCGGATGGGTAATGCTGTTGATCAGTCTCGGCTGGCTGGCATTTGGATTTTCTGCACTCCAGTAATCCAATGCATCAACCAATTGGTTCTGGTACATCATTGCATTTTGAGTTCCGTTTCTTTTGGTAAGATTCATAACATCATTTCCTACAGAGCCCTGTACAAAAACAGATAGGTCAAAGTTTTTATATTTAAAGTTGTTGGTAAATCCGAATGTGAAATCAGGATGAGGATTTCCGATAATCGTTCTGTCCTCATCGTCGATTTTTCCGTCACCATTGATGTCGGCATATTTTACATCTCCCAATTGCGGAGCAGAGCCAAACACAGTTGCCGGCGCACCAGCCAGATCAGCAGAATTTCTGTAGATTCCGTCACTTTTCAGGCCGTAAAACATTCCGATTGGCTGCCCTATTACAGTATTGGTAGCAACCATTGGAAGATAACCGTTGATATTAACCTGTTCAGTTATTTCATCCAGTCCATTAACAAGGCTTAATAATTCGTTTTTATATTTTGAAAACACAAAATTGGTACTCCATTTAAAAATGTCTCCTCCTGTTTCATAATTAGCCGTTATGTCCAGACCTTTGTTCTGTAAACTTCCTATGTTGGAGTAAGGTGCTTCTATCCCTCCGTAAAAAGATGAGCCGCCTGTAAGATAATCTGCTAAAGGCACTTTGAATAATAAATCAGAAGATTTTTTATTGTACAGATCTACATTAACATTTAATCTTTTAAATAAAGTAACATCTACTCCAAAGTTTGATTGTCTCACTGTTTCCCATTTTAAATCCGGATTGTTCTGGAATGCGGGATTATTATAAATGGTAAGCTGCGATGCATATAGGTTATTTGGAATCTGCTGATTACCGGTTTCTCCGTATCCTGCACGAAATTTAAGATTGCTGACCACATTCTCCGGGATCCATCCCATGAATTTTTCATTCGTTACCTTCCAGGAGCCTGTAATTCCAGGAAAATATCCAACTTGATTTTTTCCGTCATTGTAAGTGGGCTCAAATTTAGATGACTGATCTCTTCGTATGGAAGCGGTCATGCTGTACCTGTTATCAAAGTCATAGATTAATCTGGAGAAATAAGAGCTTAGAGAAGCACTGCCTTTATAACTGGTTGCCTTGGTCGTGGTGGCCATAGCAAGAGTATAAATATCATTGGATTTGAAACCGTGCCCTTCACCTGTATTTCCTTTCCATTGGGAATCTAAAGCTTCTTGCCCTACTAGTAGAGTGACTTTGTGCCTGCCGAAAGATCGGTCATAGGTTAATAAATTTTTGATATTGGTAGAATACCAATCATTATCTCTTAACCACAAATCAGCATCAATATTATATTGTGAACCTCTGTCAAACTGCGGGGCAAATTCTGTGTTCTCTGCAAATTCTGTATTGGCAGATAATTCCACACGGTATTTCAGACCTTTAAAAAGATCAGCTTCTCCATATACATTTCCGCTGAAATTTTTTCGGATCAGTTTGTTTACTTTAGTCAGAGCTTCTGCAACCGGGTTGAAATAGTTCACATTTTGTCCTGCAGGAGGAGAGGCAAATGTCCCGTCAGAATTATAAACCGGTAAATCCGGAGCCTGTAATAATGTGTTGGAAATTAATCCGTTATAACTCTGGTTGATGGTGTAATTCTGATTGCTGAACCCACCTGAAATGTTAGCACCAACCCTCAGCCAAGGTTTAACTTTAGCATTTAGGTTTAATCTTATAGTATACCGCTTCAGGCCTGTGTTAATAATTGTACCTGTCTGATCCAGAAAACCTGTAGATAAAAAGTAGTTGACATCCTCTTTTCCTCCGGAAAAAGAGAGTTGATGACTTTGGCTGATCGATGTTTGATAAATGGTTTTCTGCCAATCCGTTCCTTCTCCAAGTAATTCAGGATGTGCAAATTCGGGACGCAATGGAACGTTGAATACCGAAGCCATAGCATTTTGCAATTGCGCATATTGGCGTAGATTTAAAACATCTAAATCTTTATAATTTTCTGAAATTGAAGTAAATCCTTCGTAGCTTATCTTTCCTGCTCCTTTTTTACCGGATTTCGTTGTAATGATGATAACCCCGTTAGCTCCTCTGGATCCGTAGATTGCAGTTGCAGAAGCATCTTTAAGAACATCGATAGATTCTATATCATTGGGATTAAGGAAAGAAACAGGAGAAACAGCTACATTTCCAGATCCCCCGGTTGAGGAAAAATCATTTCCTGCGATAGGCCTTCCCGATGTCGTTCTTCCTGTTGCATCACCAGAAATCGGAACACCGTCTATAATATAAAGCGGTTCGTTACTGTTATTGATCGACGCCGATCCCCTGATTTTAATCGAAACAGCGGCACCGGGCTGCCCGCTCCCATTCGTTACAGTAACACCGGACAGCTTACCCTGTATCATTTGATCTACTGAGGTCTGCTTGATGTTTTCCAGATCTTTGGCTTTAATAGAAGAGATAGATGAGTTTACATCGCTTCTTTTTTGTGTTCCATAGCCCACAATTACCACTTCGTCGATCTGTTTTTCTTTCAGAGTATCTTTTTTACTCTGTGCGTTGGTAAGCCCAAATGGTAATAAAACGAGCGCAAAAAACAGTGCCGCTTTATTTTGTGCTATTGGATAGCCTACATTTTGTTTTATTACTCTCATAATCAAAATGAAAAAAGATAATTGTTAAAATTGAGTTAATAATTAGTTTACATTAGTGACAAATCTAAATTTTGACGGCATGAGCGGTTAATGTTATTTTGTCATTATATTATCTTTTTTCTACAATAAATTAATTGATTAACTTTTTTTATAGTGTAATGTATTGATTTTTAGTGTTTTTATTGATTAGTTATATTGTAAATAGTGATGGGTATGCTTATACTATTATGTTGATTTTAATGAAAAAACAAAACGGATTTTCATTTTTTCAGGCAAATACTCCCTTGGTTTATTGTAAAAAACGAACAGTTTGCCATGATTTATTTAACCAAATTTGTTATTAAAATGTGTTTTTTTTAAAAAAAGAGATTTGATAATGTTATTGAATATTTTTGATGCCGTTGAATTTTGCTTTAAATTCTGAAGGAGTAGATTTCTGAATCGATTTAAAGATTTTATTAAAATTGGCAATGTTGTTAAAGCCCGATTCGAATGCTATTTCTGATACCGTTATGTCCTTTTCTATAAGCCATCTGGCTGCATATCCTACTCTGATTTCGTTGAGGTAATTCACGAAAGTTTTCCCAATTCTTTTCTTTATAAAACGATTGAAAGTGACGCTGCTCATATTGGTGAGCGATGCAACTTCATCAAGGGTTATTTTTTTATCAAAGTTATTATGTACGAAATCGTGAATCAGCTTCATGCTGTCTGTATCTGCAAAAGTCTCATGCTCTATACTGTATGAGGACAGGATGGTCGTGTTTTCTGCAATAGAAAGTTCGTGCAGTATATAAAGCATTTCTAAAAAGGTTTCAAAGCCTTCCATCTTTGAAAGGTTAAAAAAACGGTCTTTGAGTTTTTCTGCAGTTTCATGGGAAAATAATATTCCCCTTATTGACTTTTGTAATAATTCATCGATAGATCTCATGATTTTCCTGCTCATTAATGATTCATCAAAAAAATCTTTATTAAACTGAACCGTGATTTCATGGATTCTTTTATATTTGGATTTATGATTATTCCAGCAATGCGGTAAATAGGGACCAACCATAACCAGTTCCAGTTCATCAATTTCTCCAATGTGATCACCAATTACCCTGATATTTCCTTTTCCTTTGGAAATAAAATTGATTTCAATTTCAGGATGATAATGTAACGGAAAATCAAATGTTTTTTTAATACGGTCAAAGATCAGGAAAGTCTCATCAGGTAAAATTGTAGGTATTTCTCTTAGTATAGATTCATTTTTGTTCATTTTGTATCTTTTTTAAATACTTGTTAAACAGTTTTTTGTGATCCTATTGTCAAATTTGAATACTAAATTGACAAAATAGTATTATATAATACAAACTTACATAAATATATTTGACATTAAGCAAATGTTAATAAAAGTATAAAAAATCTTAATGAAATTTTTATCAAAATGTGTTGTTTTAATTACGCTTGGAGCTTTAATTACGGTTAATGCACAAAAGTTTGTATCGGTAAAAAACAATCAGTTTCAGTATAAACATAAAGCCTATTATTTTGTAGGAACCAATTTTTGGTATGCCTCTCTTCTTGGTCTGGAAAAAAATCCGGAACGTGGAATTATAAGGCTTCGAAAAGAACTTGATTTTCTGAAATCTAAAAACATCAACAATATCCGTGTCTTGGTGGGGGTTGAAGGGACAGGGAAGATAAATGGAGTGAATCGTGTGGATATCCCTTTTCAATATGAGCCCGGAAAATTTAACGATGATAATTTGAAAGGTCTGGATATTTTGATGAAGGAAGTTTCGAAAAGAGACATGAAAGTAGTCCTTTTTCTTTCCAACAACTGGGAATGGAGTGGCGGATGGCTTCAATATCTTAACTGGAACGGAAAAATAGACGAAGAAAAAATGAGAGGTGCTCTTAATTGGGATGACTTAAGAGATTACACTTCAAAATTTTATTCCTGTAATGAATGTATAGAACAATATCTGGAGCAGGTAAAAAGAATTGTTAACCGGAAAAATACGGTCACCGGTAAATTATATAAAAAAGATAAAAACCTGATGGCTTGGGAAATTGCCAACGAACCTCGCCCGATGCGCCCCGATGCAAATGAACCGTACAAAAAATTCATTTCAAATACAGCTGCTTTCATAAAATCTCTTGATACGAATCATCTGGTTACTACAGGGAGCGAAGGTGAAATGGGCACTGAAAATATGGATCTTTACAAAGAAAATCATCAGGATAAAAACATAGATTATCTTACCATCCATATCTGGCCGAAAAACTGGGGATGGTTTGAAAAAGATAAAATGGAAGCAGGATTTGAAAATGCAAAAAATAAGTCCTTAAATTATATTGAAAGGCACATCAAAATTGCTGGCGAACTTAAAAAACCATTGGTACTTGAAGAATTTGGCTTCCCCAGAGACCATCATTCTTATGATATCAACAGCTCCACAAAATTACGAGACCGGTATTATGATGCTGTCCTCAGACTTTGGGGAAATAATAAGAACAGGAAAGGAAGCCTGGCCGGATGTGCTTTCTGGTCTTTCAACGGATTTTCAAAACCAATTCCGGGACAAATCTACTGGAAAAAGGGAGATGAATACATGGGTGATCCTCCGATGGAAGAGCAGGGGCTGAATGGAGTTTTCAGTTCTGATCAGTCAACATGGGAGACTGTTATAAAATATTCTAAACCGTAAACTGATATATGTCGGGTTTAAAATCAATAACTAAAAATTTGTATTGAAATATTGTAAATACATAACAATGAATTTGTTTCATCAAATATATTTTTTCACTCTCATTTTTTGGGTGGCTTTTTTTCCTGCACAGCATCAGATTGCATTGTCGGATAAAAATGCAACTCAGGAAACTCAAAATCTATATCAGAATCTTTGGAAGATTCTTGACAGAGGTGTTATGTTTGGTCATCAGGATGATCTTGCCTATGGTGTAAACTGGAGAATGCAGAAAGACAGGAGTGATGTTTTGGAAACTGCCGGAGATTATCCTGCTGTTTTTGGATGGGATATCATGAATATGGAACTGGATGGTAAAGGTGCTATTGATATTTTCAGTTTTCAGGAAATGAAAAAAATGATGGAAGAGGTTTATGATAAAGGCGGGATCAATACGGTAAGCTGGCACACTTCCAATCCTAAAACCGGAAAAGATGCCTGGGACAATACGAAAGAAAGCGTTAAAACTATTTTACCAAATGGTGAAAAGCATAATCTCTATAAATCCTGGCTCGACAGAATTTCAGGCTATTTATCAAGTATCAGGGGGAAAAACAGAAAGCTGGTTCCTGTTCTTTTCCGTCCTTATCATGAACTTACCGGAAACTGGTTTTGGTGGGGCAAAGGAAACTGCTCGCCGGAAGAGTATAAGCAGCTGTGGAAATTTACCTATGATTATCTAACCAAAGAGAAAAAAGTTCACAATCTGATCTGGGTTTACAATACATCTGATTTCAAAAGCAGAGAAGAGTTTATGGAAGCGTATCCCGGAGACGGATATGTGGATATGATAAGCTTTGATATCTACCTGATGAATAATCCTGTACAAGACAGATCTTTTGTAGAAAATGCAAGGAAACAGTTTTCAATAATGAACGAAATCGCAAAAGAACATCACAAAATTCCTGCACTGGCAGAAACCGGATACGAACAGATTCCTTACAATAAATTCTGGACCCGGACTTTAATGGATGCGGTCGGAGATTATAAAATTTCTTACATTTTAGCATGGAGAAATCACGGATTGACTCAAGAAAATAAAATGCATTACTATGTACCCTATAAAGGACATCCGAACGAACAGGATTTTAAAGATTTTTATAACCTTGAAAAAACACTCTTCCTGAAGGATATTAAAACAGAAAACATATATAAGTAGCTGAAAGAAATGTTATTTTTAAAATCAACAATCAATAAATGATGATCAGCTCACTGGATACTTGTTAAGTAATATAATGATATAAAATATAACAGAACCGAACAGGTCCGACCGTTGGGTAATCAATGTATAGAAAAATAAAAAGTATGAATCTCGAGAAAATAAAAATAAAAGAAAAAATTGCCTATGGATTCGGAGATGCCGCATCTTCGATGTTCTGGAAAATCTTCAGTATGTATCTGCTTTTTTTCTACACCGATGTTTTTGGATTAACTGCAGCTGCTGTAGGAACGATGTTTTTGATCACTAAAGTCTGGGATTCCTTTTTTGATCCTTTCGTCGGTATATATTCAGACAGAGTGGATACAAAATGGGGGAAATTCAGGCCTTTTCTTCTTTGGGTGGCTGTTCCTTTTGCGATTATCGGAGTGTTTACTTTTTACACCCCGGATTTTGACCATGACGGAAAACTCATTTATGCTTACGTAACCTATTCATTAATGATGATGGTATATTCTCTGATTAATGTACCCTATGCTTCTTTACTCGGAGTGATGTCTTCAGACGGAAAGGAAAGGACAACACTGGCATCCTACCGTATGGTATTTGCTTTCGGGGGTAGCCTTATTGCATTATGGCTTATTGAGCCATTGGTAAAATATTTTGGAGATGGTACCCTTACTTCATCTAATGGATGGTTTTATACCATCATTATTTTCGGAGGTATTACGACACTGCTGTTTTGGGGATGTTTTGCCTGGACCCGTGAAAGAATTAAACCCATTAAAGAAGAACAGTCATCATTGAAAGAAGATATCAATGATCTTCTGGCAAATAAACCCTGGTGGATCCTTTTGGGAGCCGGCGTAGCAACATTGCTTTTCAATACCATCAGAGACGGTGGAGCTATCTATTATTTTAAATACTTTTTAAATAAAACTGATCAGGAGACTTTCTCGATTTTTGGCTTGGGAACAGGGATGTCTTATCTCACGATTTATTTGGTTTTAGGGCAGGCTGCGAATATTATCGGAGTTGTTTTAGCTACTCCGCTAGCCAACAGGATTGGGAAGAAAAAAACATTTTTCGGGGCCATGTTCCTGGCTGCTGTCCTGAGTGTTGCTTTTTATTTTCTTACAAAAAATGAAGTTATCCTTATTTTAATATTCCAGTTTTTTATCAGTATATGTGCGGGCTGTATCTTCCCTCTTTTATGGTCAATGTATGCAGACACGGCAGACTATTCAGAATGGAAACAGGGGAGAAGGGCAACAGGTTTGGTTTTTTCTGCTTCCTCAATGTCCCAAAAATTAGGCTGGGCTTTAGGGGGTGCAGCAACAGGATGGCTTTTGGCGTACTTCGGATTTCAGGCCAATATCGTACAATCAGAATCTGCACAAACAGGCATCAGGTTGATGTTGAGTATTTTACCGGCAGTGGGAGCGGGCATATCAATGCTGTTTATTTCCATCTATCCCTTGAGTGAAGAAAAATTGAAAAACATCACCGGAGAATTAAACGAAAGAAGACTCTCTGAAAAAGAAAATACTACAGACTCCGAAGGAGCAGTTTAAAATAATTTCAATAATAACAAAAAACAGAAGTACAATGAGCGATTTATTTACGACACGCTTGAATGCAGTAAAGGAAGAATTTGAAAATTTGATTACAAAAGAAAATTCACCCGCTCAGGAAGCTGGGAATGGTATTTTCACGAGATATAAAAATCCTGTGGTAACTGCTGCGCATGCACCTCTGGAGTGGCGTTATGATTTTGATTCAGAAAAAAACCCTTTCTTAATGGAACGGTTCGGGATCAATGCAGCTTTCAATGCCGGTGCGATAAAGTGGCAGGATAAATACCTTCTTGCTGTAAGAGTGGAAGGGTACGACAGAAAATCTTTCTTTGCAATTGCGGAATCTCCGAACGGAACCGATCATTTCAGATTCTGGGAAAAACCAATTGTTATTCCCCAAATAGAGGGAAACCCTGACACAAATGTATACGATATGCGCCTCGTTCAGCATGAGGATGGCTATGTTTACGGTATTTTCTGTACAGAACGAAAAGATCCGGATTCGCCGAAAGGGGATACCAGCATTGCGATCGCCAACGCAGGGATTGTAAGAACTAAAAATCTGCTTGACTGGGAAAGGCTGCCGGACCTGGTTTCAAATACAGGACAACAGAGAAATGTGGTGATCCATCCGGAATTTGTTGACGGAAAATATGCATTGTACACCCGTCCTCAGGATGGTTTTATTGATGTAGGAAACGGAGGGGGAATCGGCCTGGGATACGTTGAAGATATGACAAATCCTATTGTTCTGGATGAAGCAATCATTTACGGAAAAACATATCATACGGTTTATGAGCTCAAAAACGGTTTGGGACCTGCCCCTATCAAAACTGAAAAGGGATGGCTTCATCTCGCTCACGGCGTTCGAAATACAGCAGCCGGTTTGCGCTACATTTTGTATATGTTTATGACTGATCTTAATGAACTTGGAAAAGTAATCTACAAACCTGCCGGTTACTTTATGGCCCCTGAAGGTATTGAAAGAATCGGAGATGTTTCCAATGTTTTATTTACCAATGGATGGATTGCCGATGAAGATGGGAAAGTTTTTATTTATTATGCTTCTTCAGACACCAGAATGCACGTTGCAGTTTCTTCTGTAGATCAGTTACTGGATTATTGTATCAATACACCGGAAGATAAATTAACCTCCTATGAATCGGTGCAGACCATCATCGGCATCCTGGAGAATAATTTTGTAAAATAATTTTTTCATTATTTGTGCTTGTACTGTTATGCCTCAAAAATCATAACAGTACATTTTCTGAGATTTAATTTTAAAAATAAAAAATGTCTTCATCAGCATTCATCACAGTAGTAGAAAAAGAACTTGTTCACATTCTTGATTATTGGGCTCAAAATACAATCGATAGGATCAATGGAGGATTCATCGGAGAAATTGATTTTAATGAAAAGAAAAATCCGGAAGCTGAAAAAGGTTCGGTCATGTATGGAAGGATCTTGTGGACATTCTCTGCAGCATATCCTGTTACCCAAAACCCTGAACATCTGAAAATTGCAGAAACAGCATTTGAAGAAATTAAAATGAAGTTTTATAATCCTGTTCAGAACGGAATTTATTGGAGCATCAATGCAGACGGTACACCGAAAGATACCAAAAATCAGGTTTATGCTTTAGCATTCGTGATTTACGGATTGAGTGAATTCTATAAAATTTCTGAAAACAGAGAGTCATTAGATCTGGCCATTACCTTATATCAAAGCATTCAGAGGCATAGTTTTGACAGGAATAAAAAAGGATATTTCGAAGCATACACCAAAGACTGGATAGAGATCGAAGATGTAAGGCTCAGTAATAAAGATGCCAACGAGAAGAAAACAATGAATACACATCTCCATATCGCAGAGGCATTTGCCAATCTTTATACTGTTTGGGAGGACCAGGATTTGAAGAAGAATATCATAGGGATTCTGCAGACAATCGATCAGTATTTTATTGATAAGGAAAACTGGCATCTCAAACTGTTTTTCGATGAAAACTGGAATGAGAAAAAAGATGTTGTCTCTTACGGACATGATATCGAAGCAGCATGGTTATTACAATGGTGTGCAGAAGTTTCTGAAGATGAAGGATTAATCAGAAAATTCAGGCATTACGCTGTGAAAATGACCGATGTGACCTGTGAAGGATTAGACAAAGATGGAGGACTCTGGTACGAATATGATCCTCAGGAAAATTATCTGGTGGCCGAAAAACACTGGTGGCCGCAGGCAGAACTCTGGATTGGATTTATAAACGCTTACCAGCTTACAGGAAATAACGATTACATGAACACTGTATACAAAAACTGGGCTTTTGTTAATGAATATATTATCGACCATGAAAACGGAGAATGGTTCTGGGGAGTTGATCAAAATTATCAAAAGATGCAAAAAGACAAAACAGGTTTTTGGAAATGTCCATATCATAACGGAAGAGCCTGTCTTGAAGTAATCCGAAGATTAAAATAATTGTAAGTAAGCTGAAAATAAGAAGATAATGAATGTTTTTTAAAAAAAATAAATTTTATTACCCTGTTACGGAATGAATCTCAAAAATGCTTTAAAAGATAAGAAATGATTAAAAAATACTGTATGTTCTTCGGGATGGTTATTTTTGTGTTGTTTTCGTGTTCAGGTAATAATGAATCCGAAAACAGTACGGCAAATCCTGTTGTTCAAAATCCTGAAAATGGAATTACAGTACAAAATGTGAGGTCATTTTTGGTTGATAAAAATGCTACTGCAGAAACCTCGGCATTATTCTATAACCTTCATAAAAATTCAGGGAATAAAATTTTAATCGGGCATCAGGATGCATTTTACACCTATTATCAAAATGACAGCAGTATGTCTGACGTTAAAAAAACGACAGGTTCGGATCCAGCAATGATAGGACTTGATTTTATGTTTATTACCGATAAAAATTATCAGGAAAACAGCAGCAACTGGTATTATCAGCAGGAACAAAAACTAATTTCCGCAGCCAAAGAGGCTTACAACAGAGGAATGGCAGTCACTTTTTGCTGGCATTTGCGAGAGCCTTTTAATCAGGAGTCTTTTTATACCTCGGAAATGAGTGATTTTCAAAAACAGAATGCTTTTAAAAGCATTATTCCCGGAGGAAGCAATCACAATTGGTACAAGCTTAAATTAGATAAGCTGGCCTCGGTTTTGAGTCAGCTGAAAGGAAATGACGGTAAAAATATTCCGGTCATATTCCGCCCTTTTCATGAGCTGGATGGCAACTGGTTTTGGTGGGGAGTAGATTACTGCACAGCTGATGAATATAAGCAGGTATGGAAATTTACCGTGAATTATCTGCGTGATACAAAAAATATCCATCATCTTTTGTATGCATATTCTCCCGACACTTCCTATTCCGGTTCTGCATTATATCTTCAGCGCTATCCGGGAGATGAATATGCCGATATTTTAGGAATGGACAATTACTCTGATTTTACTGCACAGAGTACCAGTGGGGTAACCGATGCCAATAATAAACTTAAGATGATTTCAGATCTGGCAGTTCAGAAAAATAAAATTGCGGCGCTCACAGAAACAGGATACTCTAATAAAAATTCCGCACCGAGAGTTCTGAATCATTTTACATCACTTGTTTATCCTTCCATAACCAATAATAATATAAAAATTGCATACGCTGTTTTTTGGTCAAATAATGGTGATACCTATTACCTGCCAACACCAGCCACACCATTTTCAGCAGATTTCAAAAGCTTTAGCCAACAGGCAAAAATTGCATTACAGAAAGATATTACCGCTACTTCATTATATACGTTACCTTAAAATACTAAGATGAAAAAGATCATTTTGATTATATTGACCGCTTCTGCAGTCGGTTCTTACGGACAGAAAAACCTTATCAGAAACGGAGGGTTCGAATCAGATGCAGAGTCTTGGAATGGAGAAAATATACTTAATATCAATCCTTACACAAAAAAAGCGGGAGACAAAGCGGGCAGCATTTTTGAATTTACTTCTCCACAATGGAAAGGGGTAGATCAGAATTTTAGTATCCCGAAAAACACAGCAGCGTTAGAGGTTTCTGCATGGCTGAAGGCGGACGGTGTAGAAAAGGGAAAAAACAACTGGAACAAAGCGGTGATGGTTGTCGAATTAAATGGCAAAAATGAAAATATTGCAGAATTGGAGGGAACTACACAATGGCAGCTGGTGAAAAAAGTGATTCCTCTCAATAAAGACCGTTCGGGAAGACTGATGCTAGCATTATCTGAATGTACAGGAAGCTTTATCTTTGATGAAATTAAGATAACGCCTCTGTCTCAGGAAGATTATAATAGGATCACGGAAGCAGAAACCCGGAAAAATCAGGTGAAAGTCATTTCTGACGATACTCCTGCGGAAGTTGTAAAACTGATGAACGGAAATTTTGAAACCGGTGCACAGGGATGGAGAGGAAGTACCGAAATTGTGGGTGACGAAAAATATGAAGGTCAGAAAAGTCTGAAACTGTCTTCTCAAAATCCTGTATGGACGGGAGCAGATCAGACTGCTGATATTCCTGCCGGTGCCGGAAGTATTGAAGTTTCTGCCTTTGCAAAAACCAAAGATCTGAAACCCGGTAAAAACGAATGGAATAAAGGGGTAATGATCGTGGAGTTTACAGCCGATGGAACTGATAAAACGTCTCAGGATCAGTCTGTTTTTATGATCTCTGATACAAAAGACTGGCAAAAATTTTCAAAAACCCTGGAAATCCCTCAGGGATCTAAAAAGTACAGAATCATGCTGGCTCTAAGTGAGGCGACTGGAATAATGTATGTTGATGATGTTCAGGTAAAATTTAAGTAAAGAGAATTTTCTGATCGTCTGCAATTTGTTATAACTGAAAAAACTTTGTATTTCACTGTTAAGTTTACGCCTTTGTATACTTGAAAAACAGTTAAATTGTAAAAATTCTTTGTATCACTTTGCGCTAAATTAAACATCTTTACAAATAACAGATATTCAAGAGAGAATTAAAATAAAATATAATTAACAAAAAAAATTATGGAACACGATATCAGACCATGGGGTGAATATTGGGTATTACAGGATGCAGATACTCATAAAGTGAAAAAAATTCAGGTGAATCCCGGAGGAAGACTTTCATTGCAGTATCATCATAAAAGAGGAGAAGTCTGGACAATTGTATCAGGTGTGGCAACGATTACGATCGATGATTCTATAAGAGATTACAGAACAGGAGAGGTTGCTGAAATTCCGCAGGGAGCACACCACAGAATTGAAAATAAGACTTCTGAGCCGGTAGTGTTCATAGAGGTACAGTATGGGACGTATTTCGGTGAAGATGATATCGTCAGAATAGAGGACGACTACAACAGAGCTTAATCGATCGTTTTTAAATGATCTTATTTTCGAATCAGAAAATAAGACCAAAAAAAATAAAAAATGAAAACTTCATTATCAATCTTTCTGATCGGCCTGAGTCTGCATTTTTATGCTCAGGGGAATAATTATGTTCAGGACTATACCAAATATCCTGATCTGGCGCCCACCCCGCCTATGGGTTGGAATTCATGGAATAAATTTTCGTGTAATGTTGATGAAAACCTGATCAGAGAAACAGCGGATGCAATGGTATCCTCAGGAATGAAAGAGGCAGGCTATACCTATATCAATATTGATGACTGCTGGCATGGATACCGGGATGAAAATGGTTTTATACACCCGGATCCTAAACGTTTTCCGTCCGGGATGAAGGCTCTGGCAGACTATATCCATTCTAAAGGATTAAAGATGGGGATTTATTCAGATGCAGGCTCTCAAACCTGTGGAGGAAGACCGGGAAGCAGGGGATACGAATTTCAGGATGCTAAAACATACGCAGATTGGGGGATTGATTATTTAAAATATGATTGGTGCAATACCGAAAGCCTGAAAGCGGAAGGTGCTTACAAGACCATGACTGCAGCCCTGAAAAAAGCAGGCCGCCCTGTTGTGCTCAGTATTTGTGAGTGGGGAGATAATCAGCCATGGAGCTGGGGGAAGAATATAGGACACCTCTGGAGAACAACCGGGGATATTTACAACTGTTTCGACTGTGTAAAAGATCATGGGAGCTGGAAGGCATTCGGAACGATGCAGATTCTTGATAAGCAGGAGGGGCTTCGAAAGTATGCAGGACCGGGACACTGGAACGATCCTGATATGCTTGAAATCGGAAATGGTGCCCTGACATCAAACGAGGACCGTGCACATTTTTCAATGTGGGCGATGCTGGCGGCTCCTCTTATCGCCGGAAACGATTTGAGAAACATGACTGAAGAAACTAAAAATGTCCTTACCAATAAAAATGTCATTGCCATCAATCAGGACAGATTGGGAGTTCAGGCTTTAAAATACAGAGACGAAGGCGAATTTGAAATCTGGTTTAAACCGCTGGAGAATGAAGACTGGGCTGTTGTATTCCTGAACAGGGATAAAACAGCTAAAAAAATATCTTTCGACTGGAAGAATAATACTTTTACAGATGAAGAAGTTTCAAAAAAAACATTTGATGCCGTTTCAATGAATTATAAGATTGTTGATCTCTGGAAACAAAAAGAATCCGGAACCACAAAAAAAACATTGGAAGCGGTTGTTCCGCCAAAAGATGTTTTGATGTTCAGACTGGTTAAAGCCAAATGAAGAATCAACAGTCTGAATACAGAAGAATAGAAAGATATTTTAGAATAATAGAGATCAGTAGTAAAACATGAAGAATATTTATACCATCATTTCTGTCAGTTTAATGTCACTTTTAAGTGCACAATATCAACTGTCTGATCAGAAAGCTACTCCTGAAACGGTCAATCTTTACAGTAATCTGGTGAAAGCTCAGCAAAAAGGTTATTTCGTTGGGCATCAGGATGATCTGGCTTATGGCGTTTACTGGAAATATCAGGAAGGAAGAAGTGATGTAAAAGACGTGGTAAAGGATTATCCGGCTGTTTACGGTTGGGAATTGGGAGATTTGGAGCTTGGTAAAGATAAAAATCTTGACGGTGTCCCGTTTGATAAAATGAAACAGTTCATAAAAGATGCCTACCAACGGGGCGGTATTATTACAGTAAGCTGGCATGCCAATAATCCGATAACCGGTAAAAATGCGTGGGATAACACAAATACTTCAATAAAAAGTATTTTGCCCAATGGTGAAAAACATAAAATATTTGTTGATTACTTAGACAGAATTGCAGCATTTTTACAGGATCTCAAAGGTGAGAAGGGTGAAGTAATTCCCATTATCTGGAGACCTTTTCACGAACACACAGGAACCTGGTTTTGGTGGGGGGTAAAATCCGCATCAGATGAAGAGTATAAAGAGCTTTTCAGGTTTTCGACAGATTATCTCAGAAAACAAAAGAACATTCATAACCTCATCCTTTGTTACAATACAAGTGTAGAATATGGAACACCGGAAGAATTTCTTACAAGATATCCCGGAGATAATTATGTTGATATACTTTCTTTTGATGCTTATCAACGGGGTTCTGCAGATCGAGGCAAACAGTTTGCTCAGCAGCTGGACACCCTACTTTCAGCAATGAATAAGGCGGCGGTTCAGCACCATAAAATTTCAGCGGTTGGAGAACTGGGATATAATCAGATTCCGGATTCGCAGTGGTTTACCCAAATTCTAAAACCTGTATTTGACAGACACCGTTTTTCTTATGTTTTATTTTGGAGAAATGCAGGCTTTAAACCCGGTAACAGTGAAGTGGAATATTATCTTCCGTTCAAAGGGCATCCCGCAGAAAAAGATTTTATAAAATTCTGTAAAGACAGGAAAAACTGGTTTGAGAAGGATGCCAAGAAAATGAAACTTTATCAATAATGTTTTTGTCAGTTTTATCCTTTCTAAAAAGGTGTTTTTTTTAAAAATCAACTGATTTTACACTGTTTAGTATAATTTTGCCGCAGCAAACTTTCAAATGGCATCTTATCAATCGGTCAGATCTGAAAAACAAAATCTACTATTATGAAATTTTCAAAAATAATTTTACTCTATACTGTTTTCATTTTTTCTTTCGGTTTTGCGCAAA
Organism: Chryseobacterium sp. HNCC26DJ238; assembly: GCF_057180465.1. Taxonomy (NCBI): domain Bacteria; kingdom Pseudomonadati; phylum Bacteroidota; class Flavobacteriia; order Flavobacteriales; family Weeksellaceae; genus Chryseobacterium; species Chryseobacterium sp. HNCC26DJ238. The sequence goes on along the minus strand of NZ_JBXUGI010000011.1, from coordinate 105,401 downwards.
ATCCTGTCAAAGAAATGGGACCGTTACAAGTGATCGGAACTCAGCTGTCTGATCAGAAAGGAAAACCCGTTAGATTGGTAGGAACGAGCTTTGGCTGGAACAATTGGCATTCAAGATTCTACACAGAGGGTACTGTAAAATGGTTAAAAAACGATTGGCATGTAAATATCGTACGTGCAGCATTAGGTATTGACCCCGATGGAGCCTATCTCCAAAATCCTGAAAAAAATTACAAAAGCATAGAAACTGTTGTAGATGCCGCAATCAAAGAAGGCATTTACGTGATCATTGACTGGCACGCTCATAAAATTCATACTGATGAGGCTGAAAAATTCTTTGATAAGGTTTCAAGGAAATATGGAAAACATCCCAATGTGATCTACGAAATCTTCAACGAACCTGAAAAACAATCATGGGAAGAGGTCAAAGATTATGCTGAACACATCATTAAAACAATTCGTAAAAATGACCCTGATAATATCATTTTAGTAGGGTGCCCTGAATGGGACCAGAGGCTGGATCTGGTACAGAAGAATCCGATCAGAAATGTTTCTAATGTAATGTACACCATGCATTTCTATGCGGGTACGCACAAATCTGAACTGCGTGACAGAACCGATCATGCGATTGATGCTGGCATACCGGTATTTATTTCAGAATCTGCAGGAATGGAAGCAACAGGTGACGGAAAATTTGATTATCAGGAATGGCAGAAATATTTTGACTGGATGGAGAAGCGAAAATTAAGCTGGATTACCTGGTCGGTTTCAGACAAAAAAGAAACGTGCTCGATGCTTCTTCCATCAGCTTCATCTACAGGAAACTGGAAGATTTCAGATCTAAATGAATCAGGAGTTAAAACCAGAGAATATATAAGACAGTTTAACCAAAGAGGTGAATACATTCCCACATTTGTATGGAAAGGACGTGTAGAAAAAACCTCCAACACAACAGCCAAACTTTCTGGTCCCGGCTCATCGGTAGAGTTTCAGTTCAAAGAAAACTCTGTAAGTGTCAAGCTAAAAAATAATCCATTCCAAGGTTATTACAACTATTTTTCTGTAGAGCTCGACGGAAAATATACAGGACGATTTAAAGTGGATAATAATGATTTCAAAACGTTTACCTTTCATGTTTCGGATAAAACAAAATCGATCCATACGATAAAAATATTTAAAGCTACCGAAGCCGCAATGGGCGAACTCGTGGTTGATGTTTCAGGAATTGATGCACTTCCTTATCAATTAATTTCAAGAAAAAAAATAGAATTCATTGGTGATTCGATTACCTGTGGATTTGGAAATGATGAATCAGGACTTCCTTGCGGACAAGGACAGTGGTTTGACCAGCACAACGCCTATCTTGCTTACGGACCCGTGGTTTCCAGAATGTTGGGAACAGATTTTCTATTGAGTTCAGTTTCAGGATATGGGATGTACCGCAATTGGAATTCTGAACAGGCAGAAGAAAGCATTTTGCCGGAGGTTTATCCTTATTTATATTTAAGAAAAGACAATCCGGAAAAATTTGAAAATGATTATCAACCGGATCTGGTAAGTATCTGTCTTGGAACAAATGATTTGTCTGAAGGTGATGGTAAGAAAGCAAGATTGCCTTTCAATAAAAATAAATTTATTGGAAATTATATAGAATTTATTCAGAAAACCTATAAAAGATATCCGAATACCAGAATTGCACTACTCAATAGCCCGATGGTGGGAGGTGACAGAAACAGACTTTTATTAGAATGTCTGCAGGAAATAAAAGATTTTTTTAAAAACGATAAGCAGCACAAACCCATCGAAATTTTTGAGTTCCCGGAGATGAAACCTGAAGGTTGTGGCTATCATCCAAGTTCATCAGACGACAAAAAAATGGCAGACCTGCTTTTTCCTTTTTATAAAAATTTACTTAATCATTAAGACTGTAAAATGAGACCCACTTTTAATATTCTATTGTTGTTCATTACAGGATTTTCCTTTGCGAATATCCATTTACCGGCTATTTTTTCAAATGATATGGTACTGCAGCGCAACGCAGAAGTAACCATTTGGGGAAATGCTGACCCAAAAGAAGAAATCACACTGAAGGCAGATTTTCTGGATAAAGAATATAAAGTGAAAGCTTCAAGTGATGCCACCTTTAAAATTACTTTTAAAACACCAAAAGAAGGAGGTCCTTATACGGTTTCCCTGAAAGGTTACAACGAAGTGGTTTTCAAAAATGTGATGTTGGGAGAAGTCTGGCTGATGTCCGGGCAGTCCAATATGGAAATGAGTGCCGCATGGGGAATCAAAGACGGTGATGCTGAAATGCAGAAAGCAGACTATCCCAATATTCGTCTGTTTACCGTCAGAAAATCTTCTGCGGATTTTCCACAAAAAGAGGTCATCGGAAATTGGAATATCTGTACACCGGATACTGCTAAAAATTTCAGTGCAGTCGGCTACTTTTTCGCCCAAAAACTGCAGCAGGAATTAGGGGGGATTCCGGTTGGTATTATCTGCTCTGCGTGGGGTGGAAGTGCTGCAGAGATCTGGGTGCCCAAAAATATTTTTGAACAGGAACCTGATTTGTCAGAAAGTTTTAAAACCATACAGTCTTCAGAAAATGAATATTATCCCACCAGAATTGCTGCTGCATATAATGCGATGATTGCGCCTTTCAATGATTTTAAAATTGCAGGAGCTGCCTGGTACCAGGGCGAGACCAATACTGGAAATCCCGGCTCTTACGAAAAACTTCTGACCTCACTGATAAGTTCGTGGAGAAAAAACAGGGGATATGAATTTCCTTTTTATATTATCCAGCTGGCATCGTACAAAGGATGGGGTGACACAACAGCACAAATCAAAAATATCCAGAGAAAAGTTTCTCAAAATGTTCAGCATTCAGGTTTGGTTGTGATTTCGGATTACTCTATGACGGATGATATTCATCCTAAGGATAAAAAACCGGTTGGTCTCAGGCTTGCCAATCTTGTGCTGAAAGACGTTTATAAAAAAAATATTCCCGCCAGTTTTCCGATTTGGACATCGGTTGAATTTAAAGGGAATAAAGCTTTTTTAACATTGGAGTTTGCTGATGGGCTGCATTTTAAAAATAAGACTTCTGACCAGTTTGAAATTGCCGGAACTGATAAAAATTATGTAAAAGCAAAAGCGGAAATTAAAGGAAATCAAATCATTGTAGAAGCAAAGGACGTGAAAAATCCTGCTTTTGTACGATATAATTGGAGTAATAGCGCATTTCCGGACTTATTCAACCAGTCAGGATTACCTGCCTCTGTTTTTAACAGCGAAAAATAATATACAGACCGGAAGGTTTTTTAAATAAATACAATGAAAATAACCCAATTTTTCACCCTAACTATAATAAGTGTAATGACTGCTACGACGATCAATGCTCAGCAAAAGCTGAACCCCGAAATCGAAAAAAAAATTGATGCATTAATGTCTAAAATGACTTTGGAAGAAAAAGTAGGACAGATGAATCAGTATAATGGATTTTGGGACGTTACAGGTCCCGCTCCGGTTGGAGGAACTGCTGAGAAGAAATACGAAAACATAAAAAAAGGATTGGTCGGCTCAATGCTTACGGTACGCGGGGTGAAAGAAGTAAGGTCTTTACAGAAAATTGCCGTAGAACAGACCAGGCTTGGAATTCCTCTTATCATCGGATTTGATGTTATTCACGGATATAAAACCATAAGTCCGATCCCTTTGGCAGAAGCGGCAAGCTGGGATTTGAAGGCCATCGAAAAGTCAGCGGAAACTGCTGCCTCCGAGGCAGCCGCCTCAGGAATCAACTGGACTTTCGGACCGATGATGGATATTTCCAGAGATGCAAGATGGGGCAGGGTGATGGAAGGTGCAGGTGAAGATCCATATCTTGGCAGCAAGGTGGCTGTAGCCAGGGTAAAGGGTTTTCAGGGAGACAATACTTTCAGATCGCCTCTGAGAATCGCAGCAACTGCAAAACATTTTGCGGCCTATGGTTTTGTTGATGCAGCTCTGGAATATAATGCTTCAGAAATAGGTTTCAACACACTGTACAATCAGGTACTTCCACCTTTCAAATCTGCTGTGGATGCAGGATTGAGAAGTGTTATGACATCATTTAACACGATCAACGGGATCCCGGCTTCGGGAGATCAGTATCTTTTGAGGGATGTTCTGAAAAATAAATGGGGATTCTCAGGATTTGTAATTTCAGATTGGGCTTCTATCAGGGAAATGATTCCCTGGGGATTTTCAAAAAATGAAAATGCTGCAGCAAAATCTGCTGTAGAAGCAGGAACTGATATGGATATGGAAGGCGGAATTTATCTTCCTTATTTAATTGATCTGGTAAAACAGGGAAAAGTAAAACAGGATTATGTTGATGATGCAGTCCGCAGGATTTTGAGGGTAAAATATGAGTTGGGCCTATTTGATGATCCTTATCGTTTTCTTGATGAAAAGCGTGAAAAAGAAGTCATAGGTAGTCAAGCCAACAGAGATGCTGTTCTGGATATGGCGAAAAAATCTGTCGTTTTGCTGAAGAATGATAAAAACCTGTTACCACTGAAAAAATCAGGGCAAAAAATTGCATTGCTGGGATCTTTGGCGGAGAGCAAAAACTCTCCCTTAGGAAGCTGGAGAATTGCTGCGGATAATAATACTGCGGTTTCGGTTCTGGAAGGAATGAAGAATTATAAAGGTAATATCCTGAATTATGTAAAAGGTCTTGAACTGACAACGACAGAACCTGGTTTTCTCACAGAAGTTCTGTACAATACAACAGACAGAAGCGGCTTTGAAGGAGCCCGAAAAGCAGCTGAGGCAGCAGATGTTGTAATAATGGTTTTAGGAGAACATGGCTTCAGTTCCGGCGAAGCAAGAAGCAGGACCAATCTGGATCTGCCGGGGCTTCAGCAGGAATTTTTAGAAGAAATCTATAAAGTCAATCCTAATATCGTTTTGGTTCTCAATAATGGAAGACCTCTTACCATCCCATGGGCAGCTGAACATATTCCGGCAATTGTAGAAGCATGGCATTTGGGAACAGAGACAGGAAATGCTGTTGCACAGGTTCTTTACGGGGATTACAATCCAAGCGGAAAATTACCGATGACGTTTCCCAGAAATGTAGGTCAGGTACCTATTTCTTATAACCATTACAGTACCGGGAGATTTACAGATAAAGATAACAATGTATTCTGGAGTCATTATTCAGATGTAGAAAAAACACCTCTCTATCCTTTCGGACATGGCCTGAGTTATACTTCTTTTGCATATTCTGATCTTAAAATTAATAAGAAATCTTTTTCTAAAGGAGAGAAAGTACTGGTAAGTGTAAACCTTAAAAATACAGGCAGCCTTGTTGGTAAAGAAGTTGTACAGCTGTATATCCACGATGAATTTTCATCTGTTGTCAAACCGGTAAAAGAACTTAAAGGTTTTGAACTTGTAGAATTGAAACCGGGAGAAAGCAGAACGATAAGCTTTACACTTAGTGATGCCGAACTGGGATTTTATAATCATCGTCACGAATTTGTAGTGGAACCCGGAACTTTTAAAGTAATGGCCGGTGGAAGTTCTGATACAAAATTATCTCAAAATTTTGAAATAACAGACTGATTGTAACCCGAAGTCATTTTCAAATAAAAAAAGACATTCATAGAAAGTTTAATACTCTTGGAGACTTTCTATGAATGTTTACTGCTTTAAATAATCCCATTTTCTTTATGGGAGTGAGTATAGTTATTTACCGGATTTCAGAATTTTAATCTGCTCTTCTGCATTCTTATTCTTCGGATTTAATTGAAAAGATTTTTCATAGTTTTTAACAGCCAGCGCTTTATCTCCAAGTTCGGCATAAGTTTCTCCCAGACTGTCAAAAGCATTAGCGCTTGAAGGGTAAAGTGATGCATTTAATTTGAATAATTCCAATGCATCTTTCACTTTTTTCTGGGAAATCAGTTTGTAACCCCAGGTATTGACTTCATTTTCGGTCAGCTTAAAATCCTTACTTTTTGAACTCAGCTTTTTTACTGCTCCGATGGTATTTTGATATCCGTTTTTATCTAAAACCATCTTTAATGATTTCGCTGAAGCTGACATTCCGAAACCATTGGCTTCCTTCATATCAGGGATAAACAGTCCCGCCAGTTCATCAATGAACACATCAGGAGATCCGCCTGATAAATTGGTTAATACGATGATGGAAAGATCATCTTGCGGATAAATAAACAAAGCGGAGCGCCCACCGCCTACAGGTGCCACTGCGGGATGTTCTGCTCTGTCGATCACAGGCCAGCCGGCAGCATAACCATTAAGAAGTCCGCTGAATCCACCTGTTTTTCCGTTATTCAGGACGTCAGGCTTCCAAAGTGCATCTAAGCTGGATTTTTGCTTCAGCAATTCCATATTCTGCAAGGCGATGACCCATTTTGCGAGTTCGTTTACGGTAGAGCTCATTCCTGCAGCAGTTTGTAATGGGGAAGGAAGTGAGAAAAACATATTGTTGAGTTTGCCTTTCGAAAACTGATAACTGTCCGCCGCATTGGGTACCAGTTCTTTTGTTGCTCCAAAACCTGAACGGATTGTCTTACTCATCCCCACCTTCTGCAACTGCTCTTTGGTGATGAATTCCTGAAAGGACATTCCACTCAGCTTATTGATGATCAGGCCGAGCAGGTAGTAATTGGTTTGATTGTATCTGAATTCTTCACCAGGTTTGAAATCATGAGGCATTGCTGTGACCTTTTTCCAGGCCAGGTCAAAATTATCTGCAATCATAACGGATTCTTCTTCATCTACAAGATCAGGAATTCCGGATGTATGGGACAGAAGCTGCTGAACTTTTACCTTGTTCCAGGTTTCAGGGATATCAGTCAGGTAATCTGAAATCGGTGCATCCAGCTGTAATTTTCCTGCTTCCACAAGTTGAAGTATGGCAACACCGACAAAAGCTTTCGTAATAGAATTGATGGTAAATACAGATCTATTACTCACTGCAACAGAATCCTGAATGTTGGCCAATCCGTAGTAGCCTGTTTTGATGATTTTACCATGCCTCACAATTGCTAATTCCAGTCCCGGAATTTTACGTTTCTGCATTTGATTTTGGATGAACAGATCAATATTGTCTGTCTGAGAGAAAACGGAGAGGGTACAGAAAAACAGTAAAATTATTGTGAACGGTTTTTTAAGGAGATGGATCATTTAAGTTGAGTTTGATTGACTGGTTATTGGTTAAAATTAAAAAAGGTCAAAGATAGGAATGATAATCGTTTACAGTGAATGATTAAATTTATTTTAAGGCTGATGAAGGACTTTCACTATATTGCTGATTCAATTTCTGTTTATTTTTAAGATTTTCTACCGCTAATTTCGCAATATCCTTTACCAGCTGGGTAGGAGAGTTGCAGTCACAGTTGCTAAAACCTAAAATGTAGAGATCCTCGCCGGGCACATAGACTGCCATCGATTTAAATCCAAAAATGCTGCCTCCGTGTTCACGGGTTGGAATTCCACTGATGCTTTTCAGATGCCAGCCAAAACCGTACTCTATTTCCTGTCCGTTATTCAGCTGATACTTGGTGAAAGCCTTTAATCTGTTTTCTGAACTTATAAGTAAATCATTAGTAAGTGCATTCTGCCACAGCAGCATATCATCGAGCGTGGACATTAATGAGCCTGAGGAAAAGGGGACGCTGAAATTAATAACAGTTCTGTTGACATATCCGTAGCTTTTCTTATGATAGCCAGATGCTCTTCCCGGGATTATTTTTCTGTCACTGGCATAGTAAGAGTGGGCCATTCCGACCTTATCAAAAATATTTTTTTTAATAAATTCTTCATAGGTTCCGTCTGAGGTCAGTTCAATAATATATCCCAAAACAATATAACCTGAATTGTTATAGTCAAATTTTTCTCCCGGTGCGAAATCAACCGGCTCATTTTTGAAAAAATCGACCATCTGTTCCGGTGTCATTTCCTTTTGTGCAATATCTGAAAGGTTTTTCATTTTTGTAAAATCCCTGATTCCTGAGCTGTGGGTCAGAAGATGCTGAATTGTGATATGACTGCCATTGGGATAGGCAGGAATATATTTTGAAACTGCATCACTCACTTTTAATTTTCCCTGCTCTTCCAGCAGGAGGATAGCTACAGCAGTAAACTGTTTCGTCATAGAGCCAATCTGAAAAACACTATTCGTATTCAGTTTTACATTCAGTTCAAGATTTGCCATTCCAAAGGCCTTTTTATAAACAGCCTTTCCTTTATGCGAGACAAGAAAAGCTCCTCCCGGCCCGTTTGGTTCCCTGAATTCAGACTGAATCAGGCTGTCAGTTTTCCTGTCGAAATTTTGTGCATACGAGGAGATCGAAAGCATCATCATCAAGTACAGTAAGCTTAATTTTTGCATCTTGGTATATATTTTATACAAAGATATATTTATTTTTAAATACTATGCAATACAAAGTACTTAAATTAATTATAGTGTTCTGGAATTCACAGCTGAAAAGTTGCTGTTGTTCTCCATGTACTAAAATCTACCTGTTCGATCAGTGAAATTTTATCAAAACAGATAGATGCCGGAAATACAACTTCTTTTATTTCTTTGAAAATCTCATCTGTACAGATGGAATTTCGGGGGTGTAATAAAGTGATATGAGGCTGAGGAAATTGTCGTTTAACATTGAGATCTTTCAAAACAAGATCTCGTAAATGATCATACTGCAGATTGTTGTTAACTGCAGGGATCATCACTCCGTTACCATTGGAAAATCGAAGGATTTTTTTAAAATTGATAATAATCGGTTTTGCCTTAAGTGATTTCAGATTGTTTTTGACTTCACTGAGATTTTCAATTTCATCTTCACGACAAAGCGTCACATGAGATCTGATCAGATTAAACTGAACAGGGTTATATTTTTTTCTGATTTCCTCAATTTTCTTAGCGTACCGATCATCAATGAACAGGGTTAACTGTCTTCTTACATTTTCACTCATATTAAATTTCAGTTTCTAATTGACAGCATTTTTAGTGACGTCAAGTTTGGGTTTTATTCTGAAGCGTGGCCAAATGTTATCAAATTATGATCAGGATCAAGAACTGAGAATTCTGTCTGTCCCCAACTTTTTTTATTCAGATTTCCTGCAGGATGAATCTTGATGTTGTTCTCAATACAGTATTGGTAGAGCATTTCGATGTCAGAGCTTCGGATGTAGATCTGACCGTAATTTTCGCCGGGTATCAGATCTCTGAATTCAAAAAAATGAATTTCCAGGCCATTCATCTTTACCATAAGATAGCCATCATAATCATTTTCAGATGTTTCAAATCCTAACCGGACATAAAAATTGCTGGTGATCTCTTTGTTGCGCATCGGCAGTTTTGGGATGATTGCTGTGATCATATTTTTTTTATTCAAAAATGATAATAATCTTGCAATAATACACTTGATCGAAGTCAAAAAGAGATACGGCTCCTGATCCTGCTCAAAGTTTCAGGTCTGATCTTTAGATAAGAGGCAATCATTGTGAGAGGAAATATTTGTAAAAGCTGTGGTTTTGTAGTAAGCAGATGATGGTATTTTTCGGCCGGAGTCAGATTTTGGTCATAGAAAATCAGTTTAGAACTGGTGATGAGCAGTTTGTTGAACTGAAGGAATCTTTGGGAAACCGAAATAAGCTCATGCATTTTTTCTAAAGTGATCTCCAGTACTTCAGAATGTTCAAAAGCCTTTATGGTTACCTTTGCGGGTATTTGACCGGCCAGGCTTTCAGCATTGAAAACCCAGTCGTTTTCTGTGTAAAGATCAGTAATGATTTCTTTCTCATTATCTTCATCCTTGTAAAATTGATAAAAAGCCCCTTTTTCGATAAAAAACAGGGATCCGGAGACATCTCCTTCTTTGCTTAGTATCTGATTTTTATCCAGATATTTTTTGCAGATATTATTTTTGAATAACTGTATTTCGGCATTAGAGAAAATTCCAATCTGTTCAAGCATGATCACAATATACTTTTTTACATTGAGTAAATTTTATAAAAGAATCAAAATTACAAACAAAAAGGGAGAGATGAAAAATAGTCAGATTTCATTTTTGAAATATTATTCTCAAACTGATAAAGCCTTCCCACATTGGGAAGGCCGTAAGTTATTCAGATTCAAACAGAATTTTGATTTTTTTCCGTACAGATTCATCAGGACTTATTGCATAGAATTCTCTGAGCAGGTCTGATGAAGATGGTTTTTTAGGATACTGATTATTTAAAAGAAAATTCCTGAGTGCTTTATTGACCTTTTCCTCACCGACGATATCACTTAGTCTGACCATCGCAACTGCACCTTTGGAATAGGAAATATGAGTATTTTCAGCTTTAACTTTGCAGAGTGGCTGATTTTGTGAAAGCCCTTTTTCACTGTCATAAATCTGCTGGTGCATCTGTATTTTATCCATCATTTTTTTTCTGCCGTGCATTTTTTTGTAAAGCATCATTTCGGTATACATGGCTAAGGTTTCTGTGAGCATCACTGCACCTTCCCTGTCATCAGGATCTATATTGCTGTTTCCCCACCAGAGATGAGACAGTTCATGCCCTGCAAGTTCATTGATTACATCCTGTTGCTTATCTGCGTGGATATTAGCATGGAAAAGCAGGTCTTCCGTCATGAAAACCGCAGAAGGATAAGCAGTTGCTGCAAAACCTTGCGTAAATGATGAAACTTCTGCAAAGTTTACCGTTTTGTATGGGTACTTATCAAAATTACGGGTACAGTAATCCAAAGTTCGTTTTACGTTTTCAATCAGATGTTCTACATTTTCTGAATGCTTTTCATGATAGAGAACGTTGATCGTTATTCCCTTGTAAACAATACTTTTTACCAGATACTTTGCTGAAGAAACGGCAAACCGAAACGGAATATTACCAGCTTTATACCGAAAATAATTCCTGTTGTTTTTACTGTAACTGTCAATTAAATCTCCGGTTCCCACAGCACTCTGTTCTTTTTCTGTGGAAACAGTCATGTCAAGATTAATAAAATCTTTTCTAAATACTTCAGGAGCGTCTGATCTTTTCAGTTCCGGCTGTTTCCGCAACTTGAATTCTGACCGTTTCTTTTTATCGTCAATCTCGTTGTTATTCTGATAACCTAATGCAGGAAAGTACCTGCTAATTCTCATAAAAGATCCGTTTGCAATGATGGCGTTAAAAGGGTCGTGACCATTCACAGCAAACCAATGATAGGAAATTTTAAAATCAAGATTTGCTTTTTCTCCAGGTTTTAAAGGATGTTTTAAATAAATTTCACTGATATGCTGATCAATTTTTTTTGATTCGGAAGCTGTCCTGAAAACAGCAGATTCTACCTTAAGGTCATGATGAAAATTAATAAGAATTTTTTGAACAGGTTTTTCGGTCTGATTGATTAACTGATAGGTTCCGTTAACCGTATATGAATTTTCTGATGGATAAAGGTGAATCTGCGTCACCACATCCGTAACGATTGGCTGCGGAAGCTGTTCATACTTTTTGAATTTCTGTTCGTATCTGACGGATTGTAAAATTTTATCATCTTCGTTTTCAGGGATATAATCTTTCATAAAAAGATGTCCGGCAAAACTTCCTGCAACCAGCAAAATAAAGGGTATGATGATTTTTTTGCTGCTCTGCTTTTTGGTTTTGGTCCATTCATTGACCAGCCATAGAAATGAGAGTAAGCCCACTCCAAATAAAAGTTTTTCCGCAAAAGACTGCACATAAATTCCATATCCGTTAAAATCACTGTAAGTACCTCTGTAATCTGAAAAAATTCTTAATAATGGATAAACGATGATTTTTTTTGAGACCGGCGTTGTCAAAGTATAAGCGATTAGTACAGACACTCCAAGAGCAGCAAATCTGTTTTTGATATTGTCATTAACCAATAAGATGAAAGCTGCGAAAATGATCAGCGGAAAAGTATTAAAAAGAATAACTCCTGCATAGGCATTCCAGTCAATATGAAAATAGCCGTATACCAGCTGGAATGTTACACCCTCCATAATCAACAGAGAACTGAGAAAGAATAACAGGATATTGGCAGAAAGAAAATGACCGGTCAGTTTACTTGTAAAGAAGTAGTTGCTTTTTTCAATGAGTGAAAATCCTGAAGAATGACTTCTCCAGTAGAGATCATTGATAAAATAAACCATGATCAGTATACCGAAAAAGTAGAAATTTTCAAGGATAGCGACAGACATCAATCCCGAGCTTGCATAGTTCTGAGGCAGGCGGATTCCTTTTTCAATTTCTGCATACATTTCCATTCCTATAAAAAATAACAGCAGGATAGAAGCAGCTATAATAATAATGCTTTTAAACAGATAAATAAGGTCGATTTTTGCGAATGATAATACAGATTCGATCTCTGCTTTAAAGTCAAATAAAGATGTTGTTGCCGTAAAACCTTCTGAAATATTTTTATAGGGCATGGCTGACGGAGCCGTATTGCTTCTGATCCTGTTTCTGTTTTTATTTACGGCAATTGGTGAGAAAGAAAAAAATCTGTAGGAAAAAAGTAAAAACAATATGGCAGCAACTGAAAAGATCATTCTGTTGATCAGAAAATATCCTGAAAATGGCACTGGGAACTCATTTTTTTGACTTACTGATAAGTTCTTGGCTTCAAAAAAATAAGCTGAAATTCCAAATGGGTCAGTTAAGGCTGATAATTGCTGAGCTTCCTGTGACTGTGGTAAACTTCCTGACATGAACGGAGAATTGGAGAATATGAGAATGATCATATAGACAACATAAAGAAACAGTCCACCGATAACGACAGGAAGCTTTTTCTTTGTGCTGAATGAAACAAAAAATAAAAAGCTGCATATCAAAAAAGAATTGGTGCCGCCAAAAACCAGGAGCGGGTACAGGTAATGAAAAAAATTAAAAGAGGGCTGCATTTCACTTCCTGCACGAAAATTCTGTCCGATCACAAAACCTGTTATCAAAAAGATGAAACTTAAAAAAGTCTGAAGAAAAAAAGCTAGAAACCTGCCCTGCAGATAAATTCTTTTCGAAATAGGATATGAAAAAATAAGGACGTCAAATCTTGAATCCCAATCTCTGAAAAGGATCTGACCTGCGTAAATGATCGCAAGAAAGATGATAATCAGGCTCAGGATCCCTGTCATGAAGCCAATAGTGTAAGGTGAATTTAAGTAAATTCCTTCCCCGACCGTGAGGTTAAACTGATTGCCGCAGAAAACGCCTGCAAGGATCAAAACTGAGGTAATAAGATAGATGGGCCAGCGACTGATACTGCGTCTGACCTCAAATAAAAGTAAAGCGTTCATCGTAATTATTTTTGGGAAAGTGTATGGAAGTAAACGTGCTCCAGTGTCGGGGTGACTGCTGAGAAATCTTCAGGCTGATGTTCTGAAAATGCAGTGATATAAAGTATTCTTTCAATCAGTTGCTGACTGATTATCCGGTAACGGGACTGATACTCTTCCAATTGAATCACATCAATAGGCTTTGACCATATTTTATGGTCAAGCTCAGCAATCAGTTGGTTTGGATTGCCCTGTCTGAATAGTTGTCCCTGACTTATAATCGCCACTTTTGAACAGAGGTTACGGACATCTTCAACCAGATGTGTTGACAGAATGACGATCACCTCGCTGCTGATATCATTAAGCAAAGAATTGAAGCGGTTTCGTTCTTCAGGATCTAAACCGGCGGTAGGCTCATCTACAATAATGATTTTAGGATTTCCCAGTAAAGCCTGAGCGACACCAAACCGCTGTCGCATCCCTCCGGAAAAGGTGTGTACTTCCTTATTTTTAAAATCAGAAAGATTCACTTTTTCCAGTAAGTTTAAAATCTGTTTTTTCCGGTCAATCCTGTCTTTAATACCTTTCAAAATAGCGATGTGCTGTAAAAGATCGTAGGCAGAAACCTTAGGATACACGCCAAAATCCTGAGGAAGATATCCCAGATTTTGTTTCATGTAATCCGGATTTTGTGAAACATCGGTTCCATTGAAGGTGACATTGCCGGAATTGGGTTTCTGTAGACCCACAATGGTTTTCATCAATGATGATTTTCCGGCTCCATTGGGTCCTAACAGGCCAAACATTCCGTTCCCGATTTCCATCGAAATGTTTTTGATCGCCTGAAATCCATTGTTGTAAGTAAGGTTGAGGTTGTTGATAAAGAGAGTATTCATATTGTTGAATTTAGGTCATAGGAATCCATGGCAACGTTTCCATTGCTTTTGAGGATGTAGAGAAACAGTATGGGAAGCTTTAATGTAAAACCAAATCAAAAAAGCTCTTTGAGATATTGATTATTGAGCTTTGTACTCTAAAATATCTCCCGGCTGGCATTCCAGAATTTGACAGATCATTTCAAGGGTGTCAAATCTTACACCTTTAGCCTTTCCGGTTTTAAGAATCGAAAGATTGACAGGGGAAATTCCCAGTTTCTCTGCCAATTCTTTACTCTGCATTTTTCGCTTGGCAAGCATGATATCTAAGTTGACGATAATTGGCATTTTATATAAATAAGTCTTGTTCGTTTTGCAAATGTAGCCCCTGTTTAAAAATATTGGCAAGGAAAAAACAGAAAATTCCTAGCATGAAGTGGATGAACACCAATCCCCAGATTATACTTTCCACTTCTACAAAAAAGGTTGCTGTAAGGGCAAGTGGCAAAGGAAAGAAAATATTATAAATGTAAAATGCTTTAAGTTGTGCAATGTTTTTTGCAGTAAATAATTTTGACTGAAAAAAAACTCTGAACACTTTTGCCGACAGCCCGAAAAACAGCCCGTATGTCAGTAAAACCAATAAAAATGAAAAGATGATATACGGATAATTGTTTTCAATAATAAGAAATATTTTTTCTGTAAGAGGATAATGAATATGCAGGTACAAATTCTCTTTGTACGGCGAAATGGCAAAACCGGTTATCAGACAAAATGCCGAATAAAAAAAGGTAATGAGATAGCCTGCCGATAATAAGATACATAAATAATAGAGAACTTTTGAAATGCTTTTGCTCTGATTCATAAGTTTTGTAATTAATTGTTAATGCAAATATATAATTAATTATCGTAAAACATTAATTAATTAATTAATTAATTATAATTTTGTTTTAATTTTGATTGGTGAAACCTGCATTTTTATTGACTAATTAAAAACCAGAGGTTATCAATAAACCCCATTAAAATCAATCAGTGGAGATCAGTGCAGGCTACTATTGTCATGATATGTGGATGCGTTATTGATAAAGAAGGTTGTTTAGGACCCGGAAAAATTTGGTGCAAAAGCAATTATCTGAAAACGATGGAAAACAGATCACAAGATTGATCTTAATTTAGTTTCAGCCAATCTAATCTGTTTGAAGAGGATTTTCTTTTTTTTCCAGACCGGAAACTATGAAATAACAGTTTATGCCTGTGATTCTAAAAAAATGAAAAGGCTTTCGACAGAATTAGTTATAAAGTATCATAGAATTGCCATTTTGAACCTGATTATTGAGATGATATAAATACATTCAGTTTTATCGCTCTGTTTCCGGATGATCCAAATTGAACAACCGGACAATGCGATGAAGATAAGTTCGAATAAATTATCAGGACTTAGCCTGGTGAATATTTGAATCCCGGCATTCCATGGTATTGGACGTTAGCAAGTGAGAGATCAGAGATATCAAAAGAAAGACGATGGTTCCGGATGAATGCATAGAAATGATTTTTCCAATCAAGCGATTAAAGTAAATTGTGAACCCAATGCTGTGGAATGATGGATCGTTCTGCTTGATTAGGATAATCCAGATGAGTTATATTTTATTTCCAGCCTGCTTTCTTTCTCCATTCAATATAATCAGGGTTTTCATTTTCAAGGCGTTCTATTGCTTCTGATGGCGGAATCTTATCAATGTCTTCGCCGGAGAGGGCAGGCAGGTTATGTTTCAGTCTTAATTCATTTAATTTCGTTTTCCGGATAACAGGATAGATCGTTCCGTCGGCATTCAGCTGAGTGCCGTACTTTTGAGGTTTTCCCTGAAAAAAAAGAATTCTATCAAGGAGGTATGCAAGATTTCTTGCCTCCAGGTCGTCCGCACTTTCGAGCATCAGATTATAGCTGTCTTTCATAAATTCAGGTTCACCTATAGAATGCTGAATGATCAGCCAGGCTGCATTACTGGCTTCTCTGCCAACTTTAGAGATGGTAGGAAACCCGATTTCAGAAATAATATTCCGCAGCTCTCCGGCATTTTTCCGGTGTACTTTTTCCATTTCAGGATGATAGCCTTTTTCAAGTCTGTTTTGTTCCATTAATTTTTCTCTTACAGACAGGTCATATTCCGCAAGTTGTATTAATTTTACTGAAAACTTATTTTCCATTTTTTAGTTCTGTGGTTTTTGGTTGGACATCAGAAATCACCTAAAATTAAAATGAATGTTCGTAATTAGTAATAACTTAGTTTTTAACGGTTTATATGTCATTGACTGATGATGTAAGTGTTATGGTTAAAACGGACATCCATAAAAATTAAAATACTTTTTTTATCATAAAAAAGGAAATTCTGTTCCGTTGAAATTTCTTTTAAAATTAACTTGTAAGTTTAAAAGTAACCCTGAGAGTATAATCAAAATCTATGGGTTTACCATTTAAAGATGCAGGATTCCATTTCGGCATTTTTTTGATTAACCTCTGAACTTCCTCTTCACATCCGTAACCAAGTTTTCTTATAAATTCATTTAATTTTGGAGTGCCGTCTTTTGCTATATCAAGCTTTACGACCAGGACACCCTGTATATTATTGTCAACTGCTTTTGGAGGATATTTCAGATTCTTTGATATAAAAAGATTAAGTGCTGCCTGTCCACCTTTAAAATCAGGTTGAAAATCAGGTTTTATTTTTTCGGTTTTTCCATTATAGTCAGCGATCATAATAGAATAGCCTGCTTCCTGATCACCGGTTTTTGAGATGTCGGTCGTCTTTACTTCCTGAGCATTGATGATGGAAGTACCGGTCATTATGATCAGACAGACCAGGCTGATTTTCTTAATAATATTCATGGTTGGATTATTTTTCACTAAGATACTTTTATAATTCTGACCGGACTCTCGAATCAAAAATAATATCAGGAAAATCATAGTTTTGGCTCTGTTTTTTTCTGAAATCATATTTATCATCGGCAGACAGGCGATTTTACGCTAAGGTGATAATATATCCCGGAGATTTGAGATTTTTGTTTACCTTGCCCACCGAAATAAAACAGATAATAATATGAAAACAAGAATTTTCAGCTTCCTGATAATGGTGCTGCTGATCAATAATGTACTTGCACAGTCTCAGACCAGATATGATACGCTGTCAGTTGGAGATATAAAGCAGGTAGTCTCTTACAGCGGCATCCAAGATGCTCCGTTGATTCTTTTTTTACATGGCGGTCCGGGAAGTTCAAGGATGAAACAGGCTGATATTTTCTCTGCTGATCTTCAGAAAAAATTCATGGTGGTTCAGTGGGATCAGAGAGGAGCCGGCAGAACAGCCGCTTTAAATCAATCCCCGGTTCCTGTAACATTGCAATTAATGGAAAATGATACCTATGAAATCATTAAAATACTTTTAAAAAAATTCAGTCAGAAGAAATTATATCTCGTGGGAGAATCATGGGGAACGGTTCTGGGTTTCAGGATGGCAGAAAAACATCCGGAATTGTTGAATGCGTATATTGCTTTCAGCCCGGTGATCAATCAGACGAAGAGCGAACAGATGCTTCTTGATCAGTTAAAACTTCAGGCAAAATCAGAATCGGATACAAAAGCTCAGGAGGAACTGAACATGGTTAAAATTCCTTTTACGGATTACGAGCAGATGTACTATCTTCGAAAATGGATGTTCAGCTATGATGGGCACCCGTTTGCGGAAAAAGATCTTCCACTCCTGAAACAGTTTATGGAGGATTGGTCAAAAACATGGATGCCGACCTGGAATGAAGTAATGCAAAAGAATCTTTTCAGAGAACTTCCCAAAATCAATTGTCCCGTGTATTTCTTTTTGGGAAAAAAAGATCGACAGACAAATTTCAATGTTTCAAAAGAATATTTCGAAAGTTTAAAAGCTCCAAGAAAAAATATTTTCATATTTGAGAACGCGGGACATTCTGTATTAACAGAAGAAGCCGGGCAGGTTCAAAAAATAATCATCAATGAAATTTTAGAAAAACCATAATGGAAATTCAGTATACTGTTTAAGCTGAGAATATGATGATATTTTTTTCAGAATAATTCTTAAGCTGTATATCTGAACATGAAATTTCATCTTTCGTAAAAATAAATTTTAAAAGGTGTCCGGGATTTTTTGGACACCTTTTTTTCCCAGTTTCAGGAATATCCGCATTCAGCGGGAGTAAATGAAGACCCTGTAACAGGTTCATAACTGAATGATTTTCCACATCATAAATTTTTCTCAGGTGAAAAGCCAGAGAAAGTAGATCCGATGTCCTTTACCGCACTTTTGTACAGTCAGGATGCTCTCCATATTTTGTCATTATAGCACTTCCCATTTAAAGAATTAGATAAAATAATCTGGCTCCGGAATATTCTTTTATATTTAACGCAACAAAGTTGCTTTATTTGTGTTTTTATATTTACTTTTGCAACAGAGTTACTATAACAGATTTAAAATAAAACTTTATGAAATCGAATGTTCTTGATGTAATAGGAGGTTCAGCAGCTGTATTATGCCTTATTCACTGTATTGCTTTTCCTATATTAATGATTTTTCCTTTCGGGATCTCGCACAATCCTTATATTGATTTGGTATTTTTATCAATCGGTACCGTTGTGGTTTACCGGGTTACGAGAAAAAATACCACAAAATGGCTGAATATTTTTCTTTGGTTATCTGTTGCTTTAATAACAGTTTCTGTGATGAGTGATCTTATTTTTGAAGTTCATCTGCCACTGATCTATGTGGGTGCTTTGGGGCTTATTGCCGGACATGTTATCAATTTTAAAAGCCATAAGCATTAACCGATATGAAAAACAGTACAGGAAAATTGCCGGTGACGGTTCTCAGTGGATTTTTAGGAGCAGGAAAAACAACACTTTTAAATCATATTCTTCATAACAAAGAAGGTTTAAAGGTAGCGGTTATTGTCAATGATATGAGTGAAGTAAATATTGATGCCCGGCTTGTTGAAAATCAGAATACCTTATCACGAACTGAAGAAAAACTTGTAGAACTGAGTAACGGCTGTATCTGCTGCACCCTGAGGGAAGATTTGATGATAGAAGTGGAAAAACTGGCAGCAGAAAAGCGTTTTGATTATTTGATTATTGAAAGCACCGGAATCAGCGAACCTATTCCTGTTGCTCAGACTTTTTCATATATTGATGAAGAAAGCGGAATTGATCTTTCAAGGTTCAGCTATGTGGATACGATGGTGACTGTCGTGGACAGCTTTAATTTTATTAAAGATTTCGGATCAAATGAATTCCTAACGGACAGGAAGCTTACCAATATTGAAGGTGATCACAGAACGATCGTCAATCTTCTGATTGACCAGATCGAATTTGCAGATGTTATTATACTCAATAAAACAGATATGGTAGATTCGGAAGAAGTTGATTTTCTCAATGCAGCGATAAAGAAATTAAATCCCGGAGCTAAAATCATAAAATCAGAATTCGGAAATGCAGACCCTAAAGAAATATTGAATACCGGACTTTTTGATTTTGAAAATGCTCAATATGCTGCAGGCTGGCAAAAGGAACTGCAGTCAGAAAATCATACCCCTGAAACCGAAGAATATGGTATTGGCTCTTTTGTATTCAGAAATAAAAGACCATTCCATCCTTTGCGGCTATGGAAATTTCTGAACGAGGATTATCCTCAGGGATCACTTCGTGCAAAAGGTCTGTTCTGGCTTGCATCAAGACCTGATGATGCACTGAATTATTCCCAGGCAGGAGGCTCTTTCAGACTAGAAAAAGCGGGAGTTTGGTGGTGCAGTATGCCAATGAAATATAGAATTGAGCATGATTACTTTATCCGGAATCAAAAAAATATTGAAGAAAACTGGGATGCGAAATGGGGAGACAGGATAAATGAGTTGGTTTTTATCGGTCAGGATTTAGACAGGGAAAAAATAACAGCTGATCTGGAATACTGTCTGATCCAGAATGAGGAAGAAAAATATATAGTTGAAAATGAAAGGTTTACAGATCCTTTCCCCCAAAACATATAAGCTGTTAAGATTTGTGCTTCACATTGAAAACCTAAATGATTACATCAAATGGACAGACGTAAATTTTTAAAGGGAACCGCCCTGTTATCCGGTGCATTGACATTAAACCCAGGGGATCTGTTTCCGGCTCAGAATAGATTGTCTCAGAACAAAAATAAAAAAGCTAAAAATATTATATTCCTGATCAGTGACGGAATGAGTTCCGGAACATTGACGATGGCAGACCTGTACTCCCAAAATATATTGGGAAGAAAAGGAAAATGGATCAGTTTGTACAGGGAAAATATGGTCTCCCAGGCGTTGATGGATACTGCATCAGCAAGTTCCATCGTGACAGACTCTGCTGCAGCCAGTTCAGCTTTCGGAGGTGGTTTCAGGGTGAAGAACGGGATGCTGAATGTTGGTCTGAACGGAGAGCTCCATGTACCAATCTGGCAAAAGTTCATGAAAGCCGGTAAAAAAGCCGGCTGTGTAACGACAGTGAGTATTACTCATGCGACCCCTGCCGGATTTTGTGTCAACTCTAACAGCAGAAATGCAGAAAATGAAATAGCAGAAATGTATTCCCAAATCGGATTGGATGTAATGATGGGAGGAGGAGATGAGTTCTTCAATCCTTTAAAAAGGAAAGATCGTAAAGATATTTATAGTCTGTATGAACAGAAAGGTTATCAAATCCTTAAAAAAGGAGAAGATCTGAAAAGCATAAAATCAGGAAAAAAAATTTTGGGAGTATTCAATACCGGAGCTTTGCCTTATTCTGTTGACAGGGAAAATATCACGGAATTACAAGT
The DNA here is from genome assembly GCF_057180465.1 of Chryseobacterium sp. HNCC26DJ238. Taxonomy (NCBI): domain Bacteria; kingdom Pseudomonadati; phylum Bacteroidota; class Flavobacteriia; order Flavobacteriales; family Weeksellaceae; genus Chryseobacterium; species Chryseobacterium sp. HNCC26DJ238. The sequence continues at coordinate 84,354 of NZ_JBXUGI010000011.1, read as the reverse complement.
CACACCCTCATTAGCTGAAATGACCCGTAATGCCATTAACCAAATGAAGGATCATCCTGAAGGTTTTGTTTTACAGGTTGAAGGCGGTAAAGTAGATTGGGCGGCACATGCCAATGATATCAGCGCATTGCTTCATGATCAGATCGCTTTTGAAGAGGCGGTGGAAGCGGCAGTGGATTTTGCTCAGAAAGATGGAAATACATTGGTGATCATAACAACTGACCATGGTAATGCAAATCCCGGAACGATGTATGGAGAAAATGCAACTCAGAAATTTAACAGCATTTCAGATTACAAATACAGTAACGAATATATTCTCAATTCGATCCACTCTGATTTCAGTCTTCAGCTGGCGAGAGACTGGATCTATGAAACCAATAAAATAAAACTGACTGATGATGAAGTCAGCTATCTGATGAGTTTTTACACAGGGCTTGAAAAAGAGGAAAAAGGGCTGTATAATTATAAAAAGCTTCCATTCAGGGCTTATTCCGAAATTCAGAAAAAACATAATTCTGTGGGTTGGATCAGCATGGATCATTCCGGAGATTATGTAGAACTCGCCATGTTTGGTCCCGGAAGTGAACTTCTTAAACCCTATATGAAAAACACAGACTTACATTATTTAATGCTGCAGGCTGCTCATTTTCAATAAGAACAGGCTTTCTTGGATTTTACTGTCTGAAAAAAATAGTTCAGGAAAAAGCATGTGTTTCCTGAACTATAAGTTATACAGTTAACTGCAGGCTGACTGCTTAATGTTCGTGCCCTCCTGTATTATTCAGTTTTGCATTGACAAAGTAGGCTCCTCTGATCACTATTTTTGTATTGGCGGGAATTTCTTTGACAAAGGTGACGGCAGTATATCCCATGTCTGATACCCCTTTCAGCACTTCTGTTTTTTCAAAACTTACACTGCCTTTCTCTTCCTCATGTTCTGTTGCTTCTATTGTACTTTCTTCCTTGGATTGATGCTGATGATCATCAGTTTTTCTGCCGGTCTGAAAGAAAATATAGTATTTTCCATCTGCATTCACAATCGCATCGTCAGGTACTGCGGGTGTAGTTACCTGATCAAGGCTGACGATTCCCGTGATATTCATTCCATCTATTAATCCTGCTTTGTTTCCGGTGACTGTACAGTGAACAGAAACTGTTTTGCTTTCATTTTCGAAAGATGAACCGATACTGTAAACTTTTGCATCATATTCAGTTTCAGGATTATTGGTTAATTTAAAATGAACGGTTTGTCCTGTTTTCATCTTTGGAAGATCTTTCTCAAAAACCTGCATGTCCAGATGCAGGGATCCGTTATCAATAATCTCAGCAACCGGAGAAGAAATATCAACATAGCTGCCTATCTGTGCAGAAATGGTACTGATCGTCCCATTGATCGGAGATTTGATCATAAGGCCGGACTTTAAATTTGCATTATTGACCTGAGCAGGATTGATCCCCATGATCTGAAGCTGTCTCTGAAGAGAAGACCTCTGTGTTTTTAACGTTCTGAGCTCTGCATCTGAACTCTGCAGGTTTTTTTTGGCACCCGCATCGTTATCATAAAGTTCTTTCTGTCTCCTGTATTCCTGTTCGGCAAAAGACAGTCTGCTTTTAACCGTCAGATACTGCTCCTGCAGCTGAATGTATTCAGGATTACTGATCGATGCGATTACCTGTCCTTTTTTGACAAAATCACCGATTTGTACGTTAAGGGTTTTTATAATTCCTCCATACATGGATGTTACGGCAGCTTTATTATTGTTCGGAACTCTCAGTGCTCCATTGGCTTTAATCGTGGAGGTGAGCTCTTTCATTTCAACAGTGCCTAAAGATATCCCGACAGTTTTGATCTGTTCCTCACTTAAAGTAGCAATGATTGGTAAGGTTTCCTCATGCCGGTCTTCTTTTTTTTCTGTTTTGTCGGTTTCACCGCCTTCAGATGAAGAGTCTTTTTTTCCGCAGCTGATAATAAAAAGAAATGTCAGTATGATGAGAATGATATGATATTTGATCTTCATTTTATTGATTGATTATAGAATTAATGGTAATGACAGATTCATTGACCTGCTGAATGGTTTCCAGGTATTTCAGGTAGATCCGGGTTGCGGTCTGCAATGCAAAAAGATATTCAACATAAGAAATTTCTCCGGTTTTATAACCTAGCTGACCGGCCTTCACAATTTTATCAGCATTAGGGATTGCCTGATTAACATAGTAATCATATTGCAGAATATTCTGCTGATATTGGTTAAACGTATTTTCCAGCTGAGCCTCCAGTTGTTTCTGCAGATATCTGGCATTGGATTCTGCTGTCTGTTTCTGATATTCCAGAGATTGAATCCTCGCTTTTGTTGCTCCGAAAGTCAGAGGAATTGCGATTCCAACTTTGCCGTAATGAAACCTGTTTCCGGAGTTAAAAAACCGTTCCTGCTGATTAACGGTCTGAAAACCGGTTAGTGACTGGTTGGTATATCCCAGGTTAAACTCAGGGAGACCCTGCGATCTTTCTACACGCTTCGTCTTCTCTGCGATTTCCATATCTTGGTAAAAAGCCAGGACCGTAGGATGGCTGGAAACAGATGAACGGTCTAATACGGATTCTGTTTTCAGTGGTTCAAATTTTTTATTGATCGGAACCCGGATGTCATCGGAGATATTTAAGAGCGTCTTTAAACTTTTATAAGCATTATTCAGGTAAACCTTATTCTGCGTCAGCAAAAGATTAATTTCCCCTTTTTCAGTTTCTGCCGTATTGATTTCTATTTTTTTTATATCACCTGCTTTAAATCTTACGGTAGCAATACGGATAAAGTCCTGATAAAGACTGTCCAGATTTTGAAGCTGGGATTGATTGTACTGAAGATATTCGATCTGGTAATAATAGGTTCTGACCTGCTTTAAGAGTTCATTAACTGAAATTTCCCTGTTGATCTGCTTTGCTTTGATCTCTTCATTAATAAGATTTTTCCTCGCTTTAAAAAGAGTGGGAAAAGGAATGTTCTGTGAGATCGAAAATGACTGGTCAAAATTCCGGCTGTTGTATTGCCCCAGCTGAGCATCAAAATTAAATTTTGGTAATTCTTTTGATGTCGGCAGGAGAGCTTCAGAAGTTTTGATATCCAGATCTTTAGATCTGATCGATATATTATTGCTTACGGCCAGTTCAGCAGCAACTTCTACGGATAACATCCTGGTAGTTTGCGCACTGTAAGTCTGTCCTGCCATCAGTAAAAACAATATCGCAATGGGCGTTATACGGGGTATTCTGATATTTTTTCTTCGGATTTTTGTATTAAAAATAACATAGAGCATAGGTAGTACAAAAAGGGTAAGGAAAGTGGCAGTAATCAGTCCGCCTATCACGACTGTTGCGAGAGGCTTCTGCACTTCTGCACCTGCACCGGTGGAAATTGCCATAGGCAAAAATCCCAGTGAGGCTACAGCGGCAGTCATCAGTACAGGACGGAGTCTCACTCTGGTGCCTTCAGATACCCGCTTAAGAATATCTTTTTCACCGTCTTTTTCAAGCTGATTAAACGTTCCAATCAATACGATTCCATTGAGAACAGCAACTCCGAATAAAGCAATGAACCCGATTCCGGCACTGATGCTGAACGGCATATCTCTCACAGTCAAAGCGAAAACCCCTCCGATGGCACTCATCGGAATAGCCGTAAAGATTAATACAGCCTGCTTAAAAGACCGGAATGTGAAGTACAGCAGTATAAAAATAAGGATCAGAGAGGCAGGAACTGCAATCATCAGTCGCTTGCTTGCGGCCTGTAAGTTTTCAAACTGTCCGCCATAAGTAAAATAATATCCCGATGGAAGCCTGACCTTCTGTTCAAGTTGAGCCTGAATATCTTCTACAACACTCTTCACATCACGGCCTTTTACATTAAAACCGATGACAATCCTGCGCTTCCCTTCATCGCGGCTGATTTGTGCAGGCCCCAGTTTGTAATTGACATCAGCCACCTGCGATAGAGGAATCTGATTACCGGAATCTGTTGCGATCATGAGATTACTGACATCATCAATATCTGTTCTGTACAAACTGTCCAGACGGACGACCAGATCAAATCTTCTCTCATTTTCAAAAATCTGTCCCGCTTTTTTACCTGCAAATGCAGTGCTTACGACATTGTTAACATCCTCAATGGTTAATCCGTAATTGGCCATTCTGGTTCGGTTATACTCAATGTTAATCTGTGGCAGTCCACTGATCTTCTCAATTTGAGGAGATGTTGCTCCCTCAACACTCTGGATGACTTTACCGGCTTTATCTGCATAGATAGCAAGCGAGTCCAGATTTTCTCCGAAAATTTTCACTGCTACATCCTGACGGATCCCTGTCATCAATTCATTAAAGCGCATTTGTATAGGCTGGTTCTTCTCAAAGAATACACCAGGAATCGATTCGAGTTTTTCTGAAATTTCATCCGCTAAAACATTATATGACTTTTGAGATTTCCATTCCTTCTGCGGCTTCAGTACAATAATCAGATCGGTGGCTTCAGGCGGCATTGGATCAGTAGGAACTTCTGCAGATCCCGTTTTTCCTACCACCATTTTTACTTCGTCAAATTCTTTGATAATTCTTGAGGCCTGCATTGAGGTCTCTATACTCTGGGAAAGTGAACTTCCCTGCGGAAGAATACAGTGAAAAGCAAAATCTCCTTCCTGCAATTGAGGAATGAATTCACCGCCCATTTTGCTGAATACGAATATACTTACAGCAAATACCGCAACCGTAGCCGAAACGATAATAACCTTAATTCTGAGTGCTTTCTGCAACAGCGGTTGATACAGGTTCTGCAGTTTATTCATCAGTTTATCTGAAAAGCTTTCTTTATGAGAGATCTTTTTAGATAAAAACAAAGCGCTCATCATCGGAATATAAGTAAGAGATAAGATCAGTGCTCCTACGATAGCAAACCCTACTGTTTTTGCCATAGGCGTAAACATCTTGCCTTCTACACCGGATAAGGTGAGTATCGGAATATAGACAATCAGAATGATGATTTCTCCGAAGGCTGCGCTGTTTCTTATTTTTGATGCTGAAAGGAAAACCTCCTCATCCATTTCAGCCTGTGTAAGTGTATGTATTGATTTTCTGAGTCCCAGATGATGAAGGGTGGCTTCAACAATAATAACTGCACCGTCTACGATCAGACCGAAGTCAATTGCTCCCAGACTCATCAGGTTGGCGCTTACTCCAAAAACATTCATCATCCCCAACGCAAAAAGCAGGGACAGCGGTATTGCCGATGCCACGATTAATCCCGCTCTGAAATTCCCTAAGAAGATAACCAGAACAAAGATGACAATCAATGCGCCTTCAATAAGATTTTTTTCAACGGTACTAATAGCCCTGTCTACCAGATCAGTTCTGTCCAGAAACGGCTCAATCATCACATCTTCAGGTAATGATTTCTGGATCGTCGGGATTTTATCTTTAATGCTTTTGACAACTTCATTGCTGTTCGAACCTTTCAGCATCATGACAATACCGCCTACAGCGTCCACTTTCCCGTTAAAAGTCATAGCACCGTATCGTACGGCACTCCCAAAACGTACCTCAGCAACATCTTTTATAAAGATGGGAAGGCTTCCCGTACTGTTCTTCACTGCGATATTTTTAATATCCTCCAGGGAAGTTGCAATACCAATACCGCGGATAAAATAAGCATTCGGCTTTTTGTCGATGTAGGCACCACCTGTGTTTTCATTGTTTTTTTCCAGCGAAATGAAAAGATCACTGATACTGATCCCCATTGCCCTGAGGCGGCTGGGATCAACAGCAACTTCATACTGTTTAAGTTCTCCTCCGAAGCTGTTGATTTCTGCTACACCGGGTGTTCCGTTCAGCTGTCTTCGCACGATCCAGTCCTGCATGGAGCGAAGTTCGCGGGTTGTGTATTTTTTTTCACTTCCTTTTTTGGGATGGAGAATGTATTGATAAACCTCTCCTAAACCCGTGCTTACCGGCGACATTTCAGGAGTTCCGGTACCTGCAGGTATTTCTTCCGCTGCTTCTTTTAATTTTTCATTAATAAGCTGACGGGCAAAATAAACATCTATATTCTCTTTGAAAACTACAGTAATGACAGAGAGTCCGAATCTTGAAATACTCCGTACTTCCTCAATATCAGGAATATTAGCAATGCTTTGTTCAATAGGGAAGGTGACCAGCTGCTCAACTTCCTGTCCTGCTAAAGTAGGACAGGAAGTGATAATCTGAACCTGGTTATTGGTGATATCCGGTACAGCATCAACAGGTAATTTTGATGCACTCCAGACTCCCCATACGATCAGTAACAAAGTCATTATACCAATGACAATCTTGTTCCTGATACTGAATTTTATAATGGTATCTAACACGTGATAATATTTTTAATTTTTATTGATTGATAAACACTGAATATCACATCTGAATTCGATGAGGTTTACAGGTTACAAAAATGACTGAAAAGACCATGCAATCATATTGCAGAGTATCCTCTAAAGTTTTGATGAAAAAAAATCATCAGATCAATAAAAATTAAATTTTTGGCGGTTGCCAGATACCATAGATGAAATCCAGTTCTATTGAAGAATGAAGATCATTAATCCTGTCGTTATATTGTGAAGGACTACAGCTCAGCTGAAAAGCAGGGTATACAGGTGCAGTGGTGTGAATGCCGCAACATGCGCAGATACAAAAGGGAGAGCATAAATCATTATGCTTACTGTCTTCTTTTTGATTATGGCTGGTAACTTTTGTTTCAGAAGAAGATACATCAGAACCTGAATCACTGCATGGCATAGTAATCAGAAAGACAAGAAACAGAGATAGCAGGAGTCCGAATAACTTCACAGAACAAAGCTATGAAATTATTTCTACAATGGAGATAAAATTGCAAAATGCCTATTGACGTGACAGGAACAAACTGTTAATCTTTTGTTTCGTTATGGTCGTAATCCAATAATTCATATGGCTGTACTCCCAATCCTTTCGCTAAATCTAAAATAGTGGTGAATTCCGGATTTCTTTTTCCGTTTTCGATTTCACTGATTGTTGCTTTGGTTAATGTTGAACTGTTTGCCACAACTTTATCCTGACTCAGGTTTTTATTTTTTCTGAGATTGCGTATGTGATTTCCAAACTGCGCCAATGCTTTGTTTTTTTCAGTCATATTAAATTTATTTATGCAAAAGGCGGAAATTTTCATAAATTAAATGTTATAAGAACTTGTAACAATTTAGAATATGTACTATATTCGTAAAATATTTCAGACAATATAAATAGAAGCTAATTAAGATTTTACTGTCGAAAATTGATAGATCATTAAAGTGTCATACAAAACTTATTGACATGTACGTTCTGTAAACAAGATGATTACATAGGCGTTGAAAAATAATATATTATTTCTTAAAGATTAATTCTTTTTTTATTAGTTTTCTGATGATGTATTGTTTTTGAAAATTACTTTGTTGAAGAAGCAAAATTTTAATTTTGCTTAATTAAAACACAAATCTGATATGAAAAAATCCTGTAGTAGACTAGGCATCATTTTCTTTTTCCTTATTTCCTTTATTACAGCAGTATGGGCCCGTACCTGCACCAAGGTTTTTACTTCAGTAAATAGGTTTCATGCTGAAAATGTTTTGCAGAAATATATTGGACGTGTCAATATTCGTAACAGTCATCATAACTGCAGGCAATCCCTGATCACTATCACTGGAAAGAAAAATTCTTACGTATCTTCAAAAACACCCAAAAACAACTGTTCAGATCCGGTAAATACTAAACTGTCAATTTATGATAATTGTACAGGAAGGGATTCATACACTGATTTTCACCTCTCTTTAAAAGATGATTATGCTGTTAATCAGAAACAGCGTGGTCCTCCTCGTCATATATTATGATAGAAAAAATGGTAAAACTTATCTCTGCACTACTAGCTGCACTGTTAAGCTCATTAAATTAAAGTTAAACACAATCTCATGTATAAAATATTACGAACATTTTACAGGTGTATTTCAGCGGCTTCATTCATCTTGTGGTCTGCCAGTGCACTTTCACAGACTCCGGGAGGAGTTCAGGGAATCTCGGTAGATTATTGGCTGAGGGGAGATGAGGTTTCGGCCATATTACCTGATGACGGTGCAGATGTAACCATTTGGAAAGACAGATCTCCTAATGCACGAAATTTCAGCAATACAGAAGCAAATCCTTTCTTTCCAAAGTTTATAAAATCTGCAATGAATTATCATTCGGCCGTGAATTTCTATATGCTGAGTCCTGCAGAAGGCGGCCCCAGTGTAGTCAATAACCGCAGAAGAAAATTATTGTCTGATACTGAATTTGTACCTGATGCTGCAAGATCGTATTTCGTGATCTGGATATCCAGGCTGGATAGTGAAAACTCGGCATCAAGTGCATCTGTATTTGGCCTGAATTCAGGCTCAGGCTCAGGCAATACGAATGGTAATCAGTATGGCTGGACGAATGCAGGAAGGTTATGGCACCGCACAAGGGGAACCGCTTATACTCATAATAATTTAACAGAAAGAAATTATGGAATAGGAGTGGCAGTTCTGCCTAATAACACAATAAATCCTCAGCAGCAGTATCTGAATGCTCTCGCAAGTACAACCAATATGGTCGGGCGTACTTGGGGTATCAACAGCGGTCAAAGCGTCATCGGAACAACGGCAACAGAAACAGGATCTCAAAATTATTTTTTTGGTGAAGTAATGGAAGTCATTGTAATGTCTAAACAGGGTACAGGAAACATTTTAACTGTCGATGAGTTGAAAAAGATAAATTCGCACCTTGCTATAAAATACGGCATTACCCTGAATGAATCTCAGAAAGAATATATTCTTTCTGACGGTACAGCAGTATACAACAGCAGTGATAACGGGTATAATCAGTACAGCAGGGATGTTTTCGGAATTGTACGTGATGATGCAAGTGGATTATACCAAAAGCAGTCGATGAGTACGGATAATCCTGCTTTAACGGTCTCTTTAGGTATTCTTGCAGATACTAATGCAGAAAATACTTCGACAATGGCGGATAAAAGTGCCTTGATGTTTGGAGCCACAGGAGAAACAGGAAATGCATCCTATACTTACAATGTAGGGACATCTTTCCAGAATTATACGCTTCAGACTGTCACTGATCCGGTTACAGGAGTGGTCATAACGGAAAAGTTAACTTCAATTTTCAGCAATAAACTTAGAGCCAAAACGACTGGTCAATCGTCTTTTACCGTCAATGCCAGACCAGGTCAGGGTGAGTGGATTTTGATAAGTTCTGACCCGGAATTTTTACCTTCAAATACAAGAATTTACAAAGTGGAAGACGGCAGAGTGGAAAATCTGGTGATCAATGACGGAGATTATATAGGTTTTGCTTTCTACCTAAAAGCCCCAGGTGGGGTTACCAATGGTCTGAGAATGTGGCTGAATGCCTCGCAGGAAAATACCATTACACTCAACAGTGCCGGAGAGTTGGTCAACTGGAGCGATAATGCAGGATTCGGAGCCACTTATTTTCAGAGAAATGCAACAGGAAATAATAGGGGTGCTCCATTATTTTTACAATGTGATGAACGTACAAATTTCCATCCTACCCCTTTGTTCAGGAAGTGGCAGGATGCTCTGATAACCAATAAAGCTCCTTTTTCGGTCGCAGACCCTGCGAATTCATCATTGTATGCAGTTGTTAATCATAATCTCAACAGTTCTGACAGAATTTATTTTATAGGATTTGGGGCTACTACGGCTCAAACCAATGGAAGAAGACCTTCTTTCGGAGTATTCAGAGGCTCAGGTACCAATCTATCTCGAGGATATGGAAGGATCGGATCCACAGGCCTCAGTAACAGCTCAACATTTTTATTCAATTCCGGGGCAACTACGATAGCTGGTTTTCACTGGACGAGGGGCAACAGTATAACCTTCGATTTTGATGCCTACGAAAATACCGTCAATCATACATCCAGTGTTGCTGTGATGAACGGTCCCGGAATGCTGGGTTTAGGAAGTTCGTCCAATTCTTATTATCTTAATGGAATTATGCCGGAAGTTATTGCTTATGAAAGTCTGCTTTCTGCTGATGAGAGACATAAGATTAATGCTTATCTCGGATTAAAATACGCACTGACAGCAGATTTAGATAAAACTTCCCCTTTTGTTAATTTTAATTTTTTACTTTCAGACAATACTTCTGTATGGAATGGTGATGACAGTATTCATCAAAGTTATCATCATAATGTCGCATCTGTTATCCGGGATCAGGATGCCGAGCTGTACAACAGGCAGTCAAGATCTACCGATACCGGAGCGATTGTACACATGGGGATCGGTTCAAGATTAGGGTGTGATGCAATTCTCGGAGAAATTATCAATGATAAAACAGCAGTTACCTGGGGACATAATGACGGATCTCTTGCGGTCCTTTCTCTCATCGGCAATCAGGATATATGTGGGGCACTGGATTCCCGTATCGAAGGTAGAGTATGGCTTGCAGATAACACCAATTTTGATCAGAAAATGATAGTAAGTGCCTATGGTTCTCTATTTCCGTATAATAGCGCAAATTATCAGGTATTTTTATTGATTGCAGACAGTGCTACAAAATTAGCTGCTAATCAGTGGGATCAGATCATTCCTATGACATTTGCAGATAATAAACATATTGCCAACTATAAATTTGCCAATAAATACACCTATTTTACCTTTGGCGCCAAACTCGTGGGAAGCTGTGATGGATGTAGGTTTGATGGATTAAAATCACTGGACTTTTCAAGAGGAAACTGGCCGGTAAGAGGAGAACTGGGACCAAAGGATTTTAGTTTGGGAAATGATTTCAATGTGGCTGTAACCGTTGAAGATCCTGATAACAGAATGACAGTCGGTTATCCTAGATCATCCTCTCAGAGAACGTTGAGGGAGAGAAGAAGCGGGACTGAAGCAGTTACTACAAAAGTTGTTTTTACCGATGATGTCGGGGCATCCGTTGCGGCGGCAGTATCTTTTGAATTGTATGATATTGACCGTACGGGAAGCAGACCGGATGACATTCAGGTTATCGGTTACTGTAATGGTTCACCAGTGTATCCAAAACTAAGTTATACCTTTAACAGGCCTCAAAGAAGCCGCTACACTATAGGAGTCGATGGTAAAGCAACAGCTAAACCTATAGGAACCCAGTTTAATGGAAATTCAGAATACACTGATCGAAGAGGAAGGGTTTTCGTTGATTTTGAAAATGCAGTACAGGAAGTACATATTGTTTACAAAACAGTAAGTACGCTTCCAAACTTAACAACCTATATAGGCGTAGGCCCCATGGAATTCTACTGTCCGCAGCCACTGCCTGCACCTGATGAAGAAGGTTTAATTTTTACAAAACAGGGACCTCAGGAGATCAAATTATGTGAAGTAGTAGACTATACTTTCCGTGCAGTCAATATCAACTGTGCAGAGAAAGAGGTGACTTTTCAGGATACATTGCCTGATGGTATGGTTTGGGTAAACAATTCGTTCTCAGCATCAGGAATTGACTTCGATGATTCTAATATCAGTGGTTACGGCACACAGACAATTACCGTTTCAGGCTTGCTGGTTCCGGGTGGTGGAAGCAGCTATATATTCCGTGCAAGCGCAGTTTTCAACAATAGTGCACTGGAAGGAGTCTATCAGAATCAGGCTTTCCTGAGCTATGACAGATTAGGAACAGCTGTTATTTTATCAAGTTCAGACCGACTCACAGGAAACGCATTTACAGAAACGGCCGCAACAGTTTCTGAAAGACCCGAGCAGGTCATAACCTCAATGACAATGAATAAAAGTTGTTTCAGGTTAGACGGCGAAATCGAAGTTACCCTGAATATTAATAATCTAAATACTTTCAGTATTTCCGAAATGCTGCTTTCACTGGATTATAACAGTGAGGTGTTTACTGTTTTGCCAAACAGTTTCCAAACCTCATCAGGACTTACATTACCTAATGATACAGGAGAAGTGGGAAGTATGGAATTTGACAATTTTACACTTCCGGAAGGTACACATTGGATAAGATTCAAGGTGAAAGCATCAGGAAATATAGCAGATTATGAAATTAATCCTGTTACTTTTACTCCTGGTGATGTCAGTTTCGGGTATGACCTGAACAGCGAATCTTCAGATGACTGTTTGTCTTCAGCAACAGCAAATGCAAATGGAACTATTGATCTTTCATTCTGCAGCTCGTGTACAAAACCTTCTGTTGGTGGTATTGCCCAACGTTCAAAAACAGGGATTTCAGTCATGAAAGAAAAAACTGATGGATGGCCGGAAAATGTTCCTAACGGATATCTTGTCCTGGAAGCAGGTACAAAAGGAATGGTTCTTACCAGAACTACACCAGCCCTGATCGGAGCATCCTATTGGATAAAAGGAATGATTATATTTGATATCAGTGATAACAAAAAATGTGTCAGTATATATAACGGCAAGCAATGGAAATGTATCGAACGTTCCTGTAATGATTAATTGCATTCCCCTGCTGTTAAAAACAGCAGGGGAATTCTAACTTCAAAAATTATAACAATTATGAAAAAAATAATGTTGACGGCGGGTATGTTATTCACATGCGTTGTATCAGCGCAGGTAGCCATAGGAAAAGATTCTGTAGAGATTAAAGGGATCTTGGATTTTGGAAGTGATAATGACAAAGGAATTATCCTGCCGATCGCAGAAATATCAGAAACGGTTACCTATGCCAACGGTTCTATGCTGATGGATAAAAATGATCTCAAAGTAAAAGTATTCCAGGAAAATGGCTGGCTTGAATTAAGTGAAGAAGGGAGTATAGCGGTACAGTTTGATGAAAGTAACAATCCATTAAGTACTGCTGCAGTTTTCAACGAAAGCGAAGAAACAGGTGAAGGGGTTATTATAGGAGAGGTAGACGGTAATGGAAATACTTCTTCAGGAGCATCAGGTGTTCTGGTACTTGAATCAGATGATAAAGCACTTATTTTACCAAATGTAGCCAGCCCCCACATAACGGTGAAATCACCGGTTGCAGGAACATTATGCTATGATACAGATTCAGATTCTTTAGCGGTTTTTGATGGTAAAGTATGGAACTACTGGAAATAGATTATTCCAAACAATCTGACTGTTCCCGGATTTTTAGTAAAAAGAGGCTGCCCTTACTTTTCGGGAGCCTCTTTTTTTTGAGGAGAGCTGTAGAGATTTCTCAATATTTTATTTCTGTAAACAACTTTTCCTGCTTTTCAAATGCCTGAAGGCTTTAACGATATGAAAAAATATACACTAATTTCAGGTAATCACCTTCAGCAAATCTCACGAAAAATGAAAAGTGATTACTCTGAATTTTAAAACAGTTGTATGATTCAGCAATAGGTAGACTTTAACACAATAGGCTATATTAATTTTTTATTTTACAGTATTTTCACATTTAAACTTTAAGAAAGCATAAATTTTATTTTATTAACGCATATTTACAACATTATTGAATCCAACTTGATTTTTACTTGTGAGCGAATATGAAATATTTCAGATATTGTTTATCATAAAGATAAAACGAGTATATATGATTTAATATTATTGGACTTTTGTCATCTTAGCCTCTCTTTAATGATTTAAAATTTTCGCACTCATTTAAATACATCACTTGGGGAAATATTTTTTCAGTTTGAAAATTTTTAGGTCTGATATTTGTATATTCAGTTCAAACTCAATGACCGCTATTGATCTATGAAAAAATTATTTTTAAAACAATCATTCTTTTACACTTTTCTCTTTATGTTATTACTTACAGCATGTAAGAAAGATAACGGAAAAATTGACAGTCAGTCACAGGAGACTTCCTCAGGAACACTGCCAAACGGAGAAAAATCCGATTCTACTGTAACAAAAACTGAAATTAAAGAATCTGTACCGCCCGCGGTACAGGAAAATGGTTTTTATAATGCATTGGCATTACCTAAGGATAAGAAGAAGAGAGATTCCGTTTATGCGGGTTTCAGTAAAAAATATTCAGAAAAAGAACGGTATGCAATTCTTGCGCTCAACAGATTAGATTCCAAGAGTAAGTTTAATTCAGATACACTGGTAATTCCAGTGAAAATTGATACTACGCTGATGGCGTATTCACCATTTCCAATGCAGCTTGATGTTTTGAGTGAGGTGAAAAAATTTGTTGTTTTCTCCTATCCGATTCAGGCCTATGCAGTGTATTCCAATGGTACTTTAGTAAAGTGGGGACCAACAAGCATGGGAAAAAAATCTGCTCAGACGACAAGAGGATTAATGTTTGCCAACTGGAAAAAGAAATTAGCGATTTCAACAGTAAAAAGCGAATGGAAACTCCCATATAATTTCAATATTCACAATACCCATGGGATCGGATGGCATCAATATGACCTTCCGGGTTATCCGGCGTCACATTCATGCCTGAGATTGTTGATGAAAGATGCAGTCTGGCTGTACAGCTATGCGGATACATGGATTTTAAATCCAGGAGGCGCTACTACAAAAGCAAACGGCACCCCTGTCATTGTTTTTGGAGATTACCCGTGGGGGAAAAGAAAGCCATGGAGAAAGCTTTTAACTGATCCGAATGCCAATAATATTTCTGTAGAAGAAATGACTAATCTTGTTAAGCCTCACGTTGAAAAAATGATGAAAGAACAGACCAACAGGGAAAAGGTTTCAGATTCTATAAAAGCAGCAAAATCAATGGAAATTACTGCTCCTGCAGAAGAATCTGAAGGTGCCAATTAAATTTTCTTTTCGAACTGCAGCGTAGATTCCTCTGCAAATTTTCTGAGTTTGAGCATTTCTTCTTTAGCTTTTATCTGCCCGATTCTTGCAGCTGCATATGTTGCTGCAATACAGAACAACATGACAAATGATGCATTCAGAGCCCATGGATATTCAAAACTTTTGATTTGTTTTTCTACATAATACATGGTGAAAAATGTCATCCATAGAATCGAAAAAAGAAAGTAAAGAAACATAAAAAAGGTCCATACTCCGGAACTCGGTCCGAAAACACCTCTGATAACTGTATGTTCATCTTCAATTTCTGTACGCAGTGAAAGTTGGGGCTGCCAGTATTGTTCGTATTCAGTTTCTACACAGATTGTAGCCATTTCCTTATTGATATTTCCTGAAAATTCACCTTTGTGCTCAGCAAGGTATTTTTTAAGATTTTCGGCATACATTTCTTTACTCAAATGTGTATACATCTTGAATCTTGGACGGTTTCTAATTTTGTCTAATGTTGTTTCTTCTGTTTGCATGTTATTCTTGATAAGGGATGGGATCTTCCAGTGTAAAGCTGATGCGAAGTTCCTGATTTTTTCTCATAATTACCATATTTATTATTCTGCCTTCGTCAGATTTCATCATATCCATTATTTTCTGCAGGGTCATGTCAGCTGTTTTTTTTCCGTTAATAAATAATAGCTGATCCCCTTTTTGTAATCCGGCTTTGTCAGACGGTGAATCTTTTCTTACACCGGCAATCGAAAATAAAGGTTTTAAAACAAACTTATACTGTACTGTATTACTTATTACAGTAGATTCTCCAAGACGCTCTTCTTTTTTTTTGCTCTCAAGATTTATCAAATCCTTTTCCCACTGCATTCCGTCCTGCTGAAAATCCAGTCCGCTCATATTAAAATGAAAAGGGTCATTATAATTCCTGTTTTTCTTTAAATATAATTTTTGATTGGGATAATCAAAAACAGCTGTAAATCTTCTGAGGATATCACCGCCTACTGATCCTTTCCTTTCGCCGACGAGACTTACATACTGAATCGAAAATTCGTCAGGCATTGCAGTCAGCGGTTTTTGAAATGTAAAACTACCAAGATGAAAATTATGGATACGGCTTCTTTTTCCAAATATATCCCCATTAAAGCCTCTTCCAAGATAATCATCAATATTAGGACGATTGTAGGTGAAATTTTTAATCAAGGCAGGGAAGAGCCAGATAGCATCACTGTTTCCGAGATCAACTAAAAGTTTTGAATTTTTTTTAGTATTCGTCATTTCTATGTCAGCAAAAATATAAGGTTTATTCCGTTCGACGGAAATGGCTAATTCCTCAAATTTTTTAATTCTTTTCAGGAATGACCGACCATGATGATAAACCGTTATTTTCTTTGAAGCATAGTCTATAACAACAGGGTAGTTCTTAAAAAAATGATAACCGATAATTCCATTGACAGGAATGCCGACATGGGAAGAAATATTAAAATCCTGATCAAGAATGATATAGAGTGTAAAAGATGTATTGATAAAATTTTCACCGATTTTTCCGATGTTATGATCAGATTTAAATCCCTCAATACTTGTATTTCCTCCGAGTCCTGAAAATTTCATTTTTTCCAGAGGGGAAAGTCGCAGTTCTTTATTTTCGAGACTGAAAATAGTTGTTTCAGCAACACCTGTGTCCAGTAAAAAGGTAAGTTCTGCGCCATTTACCGTGATCGGTATAAAAATTAAATTATTAATGAGTCTGAAAGGAATTACTGCTTTTTCTGCATTTGTTATCTCAAAACTATTCTGAGCATTCCCGGAAAAGCTTAAGATGAAAAATAAAAAGATAAGAGTCAGTTTCATCTACTGAAATTACAGAAATAAAACTTAAAGAATAAAAAAAACATTCTCAAATTGTTGAGAATGTTTGTAGTAAATTAGTAAATGTCTTTATTTTGAAAAGAATTCCATCAAATCAATATAGTTTTTCTGATTGACACCATGGCCGCTCATATACTCTCTAAAAGTAAAGTAGCAGCTTAAGTCATACAGGAGATCTGCGGCTTTTCGTCCCCATTCCATCGGTATAATGGCATCATCGGTACCGTGAGAAACAAAAAACCGGAGTCTTTCAAGTCTTTTCTTATCTTTTACAATATCGGTAAGTAATTTTTCTTCTGGATAACTGCTCAGGCAGGCTACATAATTAAAAAGATCAGGATATTTTAAAGCTAAACTGTAACATAATATTCCACCCTGGCTGAAGCCGCAAAGATGAGTCTTGTTGTCTGTAAGTCCATACCTGTTGGTAATAGCCATAATATTCTCTAAAACATTTTCCAATGCCTCTTTTGCCTGATTGATATTGATAAATTCTTCAGGATTATTAAAATCAATGTCAAACCATGAATATCCATCAAATTCTGTGGGTCTGGGAGCTCTGAAACTTACAAGGATCCAGTCAGCAGGCAGACTTTCCCTGAAACTGAAAAGATCCTGTTCATTACTTCCGTAACCGTGAAGCAAAAATAGCACAGGAGTCTGAGGGGTTATATGTTCCGGTTCTCTTACGATGTAATCTAAATTCATATATTAAGAATCTGTTATTTAATTAATAAAATGGCTGTCCTGATTTTTTTAAATGAGAAGCAAATCGATTTAGACAGCAAAGATAATTAATAATGATTGATTAAAATTCACAAATAGTCACTAAGCGTAATCAGAAATATAAGAGTAAAATCACTTATCATCCTTTTGTTGATTTGCTATTAATTGTAAATTTTTGTTGGAAAATTTTCATAAAACATATTTTATATTGATAAAAATCCTATATTTGAAACATTAAAAATCTATTTGGAAAAATGAAGCAAATTTACAAATCAAAAAGTTTACATAGACTTTCATTTTTAGTAGTCGCATTATTTTCAGTCGTATCTGTTATGAATTCTTGTAAAGATGATGACGAAGAAGAGTTTCAGGAACGCCTTGTCAAGTTTGAAGCTAAACTTGTAAAAGGAACGGGAACAGCAGCGCCTGCTTTTAAAACTATTGTAACGCAGGTTGGAGTGAGCCAAAATACTATTTTTAATTCTCCAGGAACCCTTTGGTCAAGCGATGAGTTTTTTGTGAATTCAAGTCAGTCTCAGCTTAACCTGGATGCCAATGCAGAACTTACCAATGCAGACTCTCAATTGATCGTTACTTTATATATTGACGGTGTGGTTGCAAAATCTGATACAGCTAAGGGAGCAGGAACAAAAGATGCCTCTATTGATTATAGCTTTTTGGAGTTGTAATTAAATAAATATAATCATAAAAAAACCGCCTTGTGGCGGTTTTTTTATGATTATATAGCAGCCATTACATTGCTTTAACAATAAAGTAATTTTTCTTACCTTTTTGAAGTAAGAGAAATTTACCGTCAATCAGATCGCTTTCATTAGCAGTATAAACTTCATTGATTTTTTCTTTGTTGACAGAAATAGAATTTCCTTTCAATTCTCTTGCTGCTTCGCTTTTGGATTTCAGAAATCCTGATTTTTCAGAAAGTAAATCAACAATATTGATTCCCAGAACATCAGACTTTAATATCTCTTTCTGAGGTACTCCTTCAAAAATCTCAAGGAAAATTTCTTCATCCAGCTGAACCAGGTCTTCTGCCGTAGATTTACCGAAAAGAATTTCAGAAGCCTTTAAAGCCTTTTCGTATTCCTCTCTCCCGTGAACCCATACGGTTACCTCTTCAGCAAGTTTTTTCTGAAGCTTTCTTTCGTGAGGAGCAGTCTGATGTTCCGCAGTCAGTGCATTAATTTCTTCTTTTTCAAGGAATGTATAAAATCTGATGAATCTTTCGGCATCATTATCCGTAGCATTCAGCCAGAACTGGTAGAATTTGTATGGTGAGGTTTTCTTTTTGTCTAACCAGTAATTTTCTCCGCTTTCAGATTTTCCAAACTTCGAACCGTCTGCCTTGGTAATCAAAGGAACGGTTAAGGCAAAAGCCTCTCCCTGGGCTTTTCTTCGGATCAGCTCAGTTCCGGTGGTGATATTTCCCCACTGGTCAGAACCTCCCATCTGAAGTTTTACCCCATTATTCTGATATAAATGTAAAAAATCGTATCCCTGAATCAGCTGATAGGTAAATTCTGTAAAACTCATTCCGTCAACACCTGCTTCCCCCGTAAGTCTCTTTTTAACAGAATCTTTGGCCATCATATAATTGACCGTAATATTTTTTCCTACATTTTTAGCAAAGTCAAGGAAAGAAATTTTCTTCATCCAGTCATAATTATTGACCAATTCAGCATTATTGGATTCGGTTCCCTCAAAATTTAAAAATCTGGAAAGCTGGCTTTTCAGGCATTCTATATAATGCAGAAGTGTTTCTTCATCTAAGAGATTTCTTTCTGCAGATTTTCCTGAAGGATCACCGATCATTCCTGTAGCACCACCAACCAAAGCAATCGGTTTGTGACCGTGCTGCTGAAAGTGAGCAAGAATTTTGATCTGAATAAGACTTCCTATATGTAAAGAATCTGCGGTAGGATCGAAACCGATATAGGCAGTCGTCATCTCCTTATTCAGTTGTTCATCAGTTCCCGGCATCATGTCAGAAAACAGACCTCGCCATTTCAGTTCTTCAATAAAAGAGTTCATTATTTTTTGTTTAAAATTTAATGAGCAAAGATAAGAAATTCAGTTGGGTTTCAGGTTTTACACCATTAAAACCATTATACTTAAAATTTAAAATCCTCAGTCAGGCGTATTCCTCAGTAAGTAGACAGAAAAGTCACTGAACACATAACCTGCACCCTGTATTCCGTTTGATATTCAGTTGAAATCAGCTATATTTGTGTATAATGAAAGACGAACAGTTATTTTCGCTTATCCAGAAAGCAAAGGAAAAAGACCAGAAGGCGCAGACCAAACTCATCAATGTCTTTTGGGTGGATGTATTTTCTTTTACCATGAAAAAAGTACATGACGAGAATGATGCAGATGAGATTACGGTTAATGTGTTTTCAAAAGTTTTATCAAAACTGGATATGTATGATCCTCACTTTCAGTTTAAAACATGGATCCTTACAATTGCACAAAACACAATTATCGATTTCTGGAGGAGGAAAAGCAGGGAAAATCAGGATCCTACGGAAAATTTGGATGAAGTGAAAAATCATTATGCAAAATCACCTGAAGAGCTCATGATTTCTGATGAAGAACAGAAAAAAATTATAAAAACCATCGAGTCTTTGGATATGAATTACCAGGATATTATCAAACTGCGGTTTTTCGAGGAGAAAAGTATCAAAGAAATTGCTGAAGAGCTGGGTATTTCCGTGGCCAACACAAAGGTCAGAGTAATGCGGGCTAAAAAAGTACTTGCAGAACTACTTAAAAATAATGAATTTGAAGATAATTAAGACCTGTCGGCAGCATTTCAGATCAGTTAATATTGAAATTCATAATCCGCAAGTTATTAAGATATTTAGATTAGATAAAATAAGGTTGGAATTAAGATTCAGGGATAAGATGCACAGATTATGGCTTCCGTCAATGGTGATCTTTGATTGTTTCGATAAAAAAATCCTTAACTTTGAAGTCAATTTTAGAAATAAATGGAGAATTTAGTTCAGGATACTACCGTTCAGAAACCAAAATGGATTCGTGTAAAACTTCCTACAGGGAAAAATTACAGAGAACTCCGAACCTTGGTTGATAAATATAAATTAAATACAATTTGCCAGAGTGGAAGCTGCCCGAATATGGGAGAATGCTGGGGAGAAGGTACGGCAACATTTATGATTCTTGGAAATATCTGTACCAGGAGCTGTGGTTTCTGTGGGGTGAAAACCGGAAAGCCAATGGATGTGAATTGGGACGAACCTGAAAAGGTTGCACGTTCAATCAAATTGATGAGAATCAAACATGCGGTTCTAACTTCAGTTGACCGTGATGATCTGAAAGATATGGGCTCTATTCTCTGGGGCGAAACAGTAAATGCAGTTAGAAGAATTTCACCGGGAACAACGATGGAAACATTGATTCCTGATTTTCAGGGACTGACAAAACATCTTGACAGAATGATCGATGTAGCTCCTGAAGTGATATCTCACAATATGGAAACGGTAAAACGTCTGACGAGAGAAGTGAGAATTCAGGCTAAATACGAAAGAAGTCTTGAAGTCTTGAGATATTTAAAAGAAGCAGGACAGAGAAGAACAAAAACAGGTTTGATGCTGGGATTGGGTGAAGACAGAGATGAAGTATTCCGTACAATTGAAGACATCAGGAATGCGAATGTTGACATTATCACCATGGGTCAGTATCTGCAGCCAACTAAGAAACATCTGCCTGTGAAAAAATTCATCACTCCGGAAGAATTTGATGAATTCGGGGATTTTGCAAGAAATTTAGGTTTCAGACACGTGGAAAGTTCACCTCTGGTAAGAAGTTCTTACCACGCAGAAAAACATATTCACTAAAAATATAAATCGCTTCAAATTTTTGAAGCGATTTTTTTATGCGTTATGGGAATAAGATTTTTCAGAAATATCAGATCTAAGACCTTTCTGTATAATTTAAAAAGAAATTTGTAATTTTTTAAATACAGAATTCTAAAAATTCACTACTGAAAAGACACACATCCGTAACGAACTGTAAGATCAATCAGGCGATCATCCGTTCATTTTATTCAAATGCGTTTTCTTAAAAGCTGTTGGGGTCTCTCCGATATGATTTTTAAATAATTTATTAAAGTAAGAGATACTCTCAAAACCGACCTGAAAGCAAACTTCAGTAATACATAGATTCTGCAGAAGCAGTATTTTCGCCTGATTTATTCTGTAATTGTTTACAAAATCCGTAAAGGTCATGTTGGTCTGCTTTTTAAAATACCTGCAGAATGCTGATGTGCTCAGGCTTACCGTTTCCGCAATCACATTTACATTAGGGTTTTTATCATAATTTTCACTGATATAATCATAAATAGTTCCCATTCTTATCTTGTCATTTAAAAACCATTTTACCCGGGTATCTTCCCTGTTCAGCTCCGTGACTTCAGTAGATTGGGATAGAGTCTGCAGAATCTCCAGCGTAGCAATGAGGGATTCAAAAGGAGACATTGTTTTAATGGAATGAAGTTTTTTTGCAACCGTTTCCTTTGTCTCACCGGAAAATGACAATCCTAAATAAGAGCGGTCCAGAAGTTTTTTAATATCATCAAATTCAGGAACTGAAAACATCATTTCCTGCTGGAAATTTTCTTTGAACTGCAATACGATCTGTTTGTATTCCGTCTCAATCCCGTAATCAAAATTAAGATGTGGAACATTGGCACCAATCAGCAGCAGGTCACTATCCATAAAACCCGAAATGTTTTTCCCGACATGGCGGATTCCGTTTAAAGCTTCAACATATACCAATTCAATCTCCGGATGATAATGCCAGAAAAAGCGATGCCTCATGGATGGTTCGATAATTTTAAAAGACTTACCACTTTCAAAATCAATAATTTCTTTCTGAATTTTCATTAGGTTCTGTTTTGATTGATTGATCTTGCAAATTTATTTAAAATTGTCAATACAGAGCAATAAGGAATCATTTCAGAACAAATGAAAACCATTATTTCTCTCGAATTTTGCACCCTGAAATAGTAAGAGATGTTTGATAAGAGAATTTTGCCTTTGGCGATTGGTGGTTTGGCAATAGGAACTACAGAGTTTACCATCATGGGACTGCTTCCTGATATTGCTGAAACGTTGCGCATTACGATTCCCCAGGCGGGACATTTAATCGCAGCATATGCTTTGGGAGTTGTGATTGGAGCCCCGTTTTTGATTGGATATTCCGTGAAATTTCCCCCAAAAAAGGTATTGACTGTTTTGATGGTCATATTTACAGTCTTTAATGCATTATCTGCTGTTGCTCCCGACTATCATTCTATGCTCATTATACGGTTTCTGTCGGGCTTACCCCATGGAGCATTCTTCGGAGTAGGAACGGTGGTTGCCTCAAGAATGGCAGGAAAAGGGAAGGAGGCATTATATATTTCACTTATGTTTACCGGGCTGACCGTTGCCAATCTTGCGATGGTTCCTTTGGTCACCTATATCGGACATGAATTTCACTGGCGGTGGTATTTTGCCATTGTTGCAGTAATTGGGATTTCAACTTTATCAGCTTTAAAAATCTGGCTTCCTGTGTTGGAAAAAAAAGAGGACAGTCATTTTCTGGAAGAACTGAAATTCCTGAAAGGCAGACAGCCATGGTTGGTTTTAATGATTACGGCAATAGGTTTTGGAGGATTATTTACCTGGTTTAGCTATATTACCCCACTGATGACCATAGTTTCAAAAATTGAAAGCAGCTCTATGGCCTATGTGATGATTCTTGCCGGTGCCGGAATGGTGGTAGGTAATTTAGCCGGAGGGTATATTTCAGATAAACTGGGTCCAGAAAAAACTTGCTGTTTACTGTTATTTCTGATGATGTGCTCTTTGTCTGGAGTGTTTTTTTTGTCAGAATACCAAAGTATTTCGTTGATTTTGACCTTTGTCTGCGGAGCTTTATCTATGTCAGTAGCAGCTCCGATCAATATCATGATGATGAAAGCGGCTCCGAAAAGTGAGATGATGGCAGCGGCGTTTATGCAGGCAGCTTTTAATATAGCCAATGCAATGGGAGCTTTCTTTGGTGGAATCCCTCTCGAACATGGTTTGCCTTATAATTATCCATCACTTGTCGGTGTAGGGATGACGGTTATTGGATTGATCATCAGTATAATTTATTTTTATATGTACCGATCCTCAAAGATATCAGAAAAGAAAATTGCGCGAGAATGTGTTTCCTGTGACCAATAAAAAAGAGAAGCAACAGCTTCTCTTTTTTATTTCTTTTCTACTCCACGACTTCATTGCCATTCTGGCACCAGTATAAAGCATTATACAGGTTTTCTTTAGGGAATGATTTAAATTCTCCCGGCATCAGGACACTGAAAATATCAGTAAAATTCTGAACACCTTCTTTATCAGTTACAATGGCAGCGCGATTCCATTTAGAGAGATTTTTTAACCCTAAAAAAACGTCCTGAAGCCATGCGCCCATTGTGAAATTACCTAAATCTGTATCCAGATATAAAAGGTAATTTAATTCATCGAACTGTTCAACCTTACTTTTGACATAAGGAATGACAAGGTTTTCAAAATCTTCTTTTGTTATGTCGCCAGTGGCATTGAAAGCCGCTACGTTCTCCGGAGCGTCATTGATAATTGTTATCATAATTTATATTTTATTTGGTCTGGATGGTGTTATTTTATCAATAATTAAACCATAATTGATAACCGCGTTACGAAGGGCGCAATTATTGATAGTGATTTGAAAAATAATTTCTATGGATCTGAAATCTAATGAACCATTCTGGCTTTTGAAAAACGGCCTTGTTTCCTCCTATCCATCTCTTAAATCAGACGAAATGTGTGATGTTCTCATTATCGGAGGTGGAATTACCGGAAGTCTCATTGCACATCAGATGATCAAAGACGGATATGATACCATTTTGATTGACAAACGTGAAATCTGTAACGGAAGTACCTCAGCAACGACCTCAATGCTGCAGTATGAAATTGATACTCCTCTTTATGAATTGATCAGGATGATTGGAGAAAAAGGAGCGGTCGAAAGTTACAAAGCCTGTTCAAAGTCTATAGATGATCTCGAAAAGATAACCAGGGAAATAAAAGCCAGATCCGGTTTTAAGAGAAAACAGTCGCTCTATTTCGCATCCAAAAAAAAAGATGCAGTATGGCTTGAAAAAGAATATGAAATAAGGAGAAAATCAGGATTTGAGGTAAGCTGGCTGGGAATCGAAGATATTGAAGAAAAATTTGGATTTCAAAATACCTATGGCGGAATTCTGTCTAAACAGGGCGCAAGTATTGATGCATTTAAATTTGCTCACGAACTGCTGAGATTTAATGTCAATAAAGGATTAAAAGTGTTTGATAAGACAGAAATGAGATCAGTAAAATATCTGCGGGATCACAATCTTGCTCTGACGACAGATGGTTTCAGTATCAAAGCAAAAAAGATAATCTACTGTGTAGGGTACGAAAGTAAATCGATGATTAAAGAAGATTTTGTCAATCTGAAAAGTACTTATGCAATTGTTTCCGAGGTTGATAAAGATAAATTTAAGAATATTGAGCAGATCCTCGTCTGGAATACCGATGATCCTTATATTTATATGCGGTCAACTGATGATGAAAGGCTTTTGATTGGCGGCGGGGACGAAGATTTTTCAGATCCTGAAAAAAGAGATTCACTGCTCAATAAAAAAGAAAAAGAAATTCTTAAAAACTTAAAAAGGATAAAACCTGATTATCATTTTTATACAGATTTTGTCTGGGCCGGGACTTTTGGAGAAACAAAAGACGGGCTTCCCTATATCGGAACTCATGAAAATTTTAAAAACTCTTATTTTGTTCTGGGTTTCGGAGGAAACGGCATCACCTTCTCTGTAACAGGGATGGAAATGGCTTCCGATTTTATGAAAAATAAAAAACATCACCTTACTGAATATTTTAAATTTGGGAGATAATTTACTTTTACTTTAATACAGAAAAAGTTTCGTGATTTGGCTTTGTCAAATCACGAAACTAATAAACAACATTAAAACTGCAGGTTCATCAAGTATATTCATATATGCTATATATCATTGAATCAGTAAACTGTCATATCCGATTCATAACCTGTAAACTATCCGATTAATCTATTGAATTCCAGATCTGAATATCAGCTGCTGTACCCATTCTTTTTTGCCAGTTCAAGAATAGATTTCTCAATGGCTTTTCCTAAATCATCAGCTTCGGAACGGCCTCGTTTTTTCAGTTCAGACTCAAGAAATTCCTGTCTTTTTCCTGCAAGAATCTCAATTTCTTTCTGAATTTTTTCCCTGTCTGCTGATTTTTGAGCAACAATTTTACTAATTTCTTCTCTGCTTTTTCCTTTAAGTTCAGAAGGTAACTGATCTTCTTTTATTGAATTCAAATAAGATTTATCTTTTTCTGCTTTATCAACCAGATCCCAGTGGTCATTTTTGTATGCATTTTTTTTAGATTTACTTACTACACGTTCTACAGCACTGGATGGCGAAAGCATTTCTGCATTTGAATCCTGTTTGGACTGTTTGTTTTTGTATTCCGATCCCTGGAGTCCATAAGAAATGTACGTATTATTCAAATCAGAATTATATTGAGAAATTTTCACATCATAAGGTGTTCCAATATACATCACTTTACGGTTACTGTCGATATTGAAGAATTTTCCGTCACCAAGATCTGCACCGTTCTGCCAATAGGTTTGAATACCTTCCTCACGGCTGCCACAGAAAATGGTATTGGTGTAAATATTCCTGCCTTTAGCCTTGGATATCACTTCCCTGTAATTGATCTTTCCCTGATCAAAAGCTTCATTTCCTGCAATATAAATGAGTTTCATACTTTTATCATTTCCGTCCCAGTTCAGATTCATCGAAGCATCACGGATAACGGCTCCGCAATACTCACTTCCGCCATTGGTTCTCAGCGCAAAAAGTTTTTCGGAAACCAGATCCAGATCCTGGGTAAGCGGAGTCACCTGCCTGATGTAATTTTCATCATTCAAACCGTCATTTCCGTATTCATATAAAGCAATTTCCACTTGAGGAGCCTGTCCTTTATATTTTAAAGTCGTTAAGGTATTGACAATAGTCCAGAGTCTTGATTTTGCCTGATCGATCAGCCCATCCATACTGTTGGATGTATCCAGAAGCAAAGCCACCTGAATTTTATTCTCTTTCAAAACAGAAGTTTTAGAATGAAATGAGTGGTTACTTTCAACAGCTCTTTTGTCGCCCTTTTTGCTGCAATGGATTTCTGTGATTTTTCCTGCACTTAGTAAAGCAGTTATACCTGCGGTTATTGTTAAAACTTTTAAGGTGCTCATATTCTATGTTTTTAATGATTTCTTTTTTTAGGGTAAGGCATTTGTGGTTCAGATTATAAGATTTGTCATACCGTAGTGAGACTTTGAGTTCATTATCTGAGTCTTGACTTATTGATTCAGGTTTTTAAATCATTGGATTTGTTCATTTATTGTAGAATCCTAAAACTGAAATCCTTCGTATCAAGTACTCTAAATCTTTATTACCGGCTGTAATATTGAATCTGCATTTCTTTCGGATATTTTACTTCATAAGAGAAATTAATCTTATCTGTAGCTCCGCTGCTTATTTTTCGGTTCCAGAGGACGCTTCCTGTTTTTTCATCATAAATTCCGTCACCCGTTTCCAGGGATTTTACCGTTATTTTCGAATTTTCACTTAATGGAAGCTGGTCAAGAATCTCCAGTTCAATATTTTCTTTTGTGTTATTTCTTACCGTGATCTCGTAAGATTCGGTTTCCCACTTATTTGCATTGAGAGCTTTCTGCGAAGTCTTATCCTGTAATTTGATTCTCTTTACAACAATTCTTTCGTCAACACCCAGTGAAATCGGAAACTCTTCTTTGACATAATTACCCGTAATATTTGTTTTTCCGATATAATTATCTTCAAAATAAATATTGGCTTCTCCCGAAATCAGATTCAGGTTCTGCCAGTTTTTTACAAACGCCATAAGAAAAACCTGATTGTTAAGCTTCGGAACAGTATGGTGCTTATAAGCTGCGTCAACCTCTTTTTTATCCAGGATCACATACTGTTCTTTTTCCTGGCTGACAATGGTTTGGCTAAATTTCAATTCATACAGTATATTCATCTGATTATCAGAAACAGTTGCTACCGGAGTCTGACTTGCTACAACTTCTTCGGCCCGCATCTGATAAGAATTGGTTAATTCCGATTTTGCTTTCTTGTTGTAACCTGTTTTTGAATCTTCGTTGCTGTAAGTGGTGTATTCAGCAACATACAGAGGTGATAGTACAGGTCTGTTTTGATTGTATGACGGTCTGTACGTTGAGACATATAATTTTACATTATTCCAGTCCTGACCGGTCTTTTGATGAATTTTTCCTTTATAGACCATCTCCAGCGGTTTTTTTATTGACATTGCACGCAAATCATAAGAGGGAGTCCAACCTGCATTTGAAACAATGTAGCTGACCCCAAGATTTAAATTTGTCTCATTTTCAGCAAGAATTTCGAGGATAAGTTCCTTTCTGTTGGTGTTTTTATGAGTTTGTTCTTCAGAAAACTGTTTGTTGATTTTGGTGATATTTTCATCCAGCAAAGTTTTTTGTTCGTCCAAAAGAAAAACCTGGTTATCAATTTCCAGCATTCTTTTTCTGTAAAAATCAGTCAGCCTGATTAATTGTTCCTGCGGAGTAGATTTATCATTGGTGGAAACTTTCAGATTATCGTTGATGATATTTTGTTCGCCTGTAAGATTTTTAATCTGAATATTCAGTAAGTTGACCTGTCTCTGAATTTTTTTTCTTTCATCATCCAGTTTCTTTTCACCTTCAGATAATTCTTCATTTTTCAGATAATTACTTTGAGGCGTAATGGAAAGAAGTGTTGTATTCTTCTCAAGATTTATTTTGTAGGTATTTTCATCAAGTTCATTTGGCAAATTAATGATTTTCACCAGATTTCTTCCTTTTTGAAGATTGATGGATGTGCTTCCTGATACTTTTGCACCCTGCAGAAATACAGTCACTTGTTTTACATTGATTTCCTTTTTGATTTCCTGAGATTTAAAAAAAGAAACCATAAAAATGAGTATTAAAATAGAGTGTCGCATTGTTTATTGTTTTAAGTTCTACGGTAAAATTACCTCGGTTATGAACCGGAAATTTGAAGACTTGGTGAACGGTCATTTTCACTTGGTGGAAGTTTTGAGCGAAAAAAAGACAGCCATTTCTGACTGTCGCTGTATAAGATTTTACCGCAAAAGAAACAAAAGATTTTATTCAGTTTAAGTTATTCAGAAGATTATAAAATAATCCGCAGTGAACCTGTTTCTACATTTTTAAACTTTTGAAATTCTGTTTTTTCAATAAGTTCTTTTCAATCTCTTGCGGTAAAAACGGCTCAAACATTCAAAACGCCGTCTTGTGCACTAAAGAATCCCGTATTTTGCTTTAATACTGTATTTCAGTTTGATGTTTTCAATGTTATCAAACGAATAATCAATATTCTGATCCGCTGCTTCTATCTGTACATTTGCCATTTTGCTTCTGTAGGCAACCGGAAGAACAGAATCGCTCATATAATCTTCAATTTCTGTAATCTCAATCGCATCTCCTGTCTTTTTATTGATGCTTTCCAAAAGATAATCTGCTTTTTCTTTCGCAGCTTTTAATGCATTGATCTTAACCGTCTTTCTGAAGTCTGCAATTTTCGTATTTTTAATTTCGGCAATATTCAGATTGCTTACCCATTTCTGGTTAAGATCTTCAAAAAGCTTACTAACATTCGTTTTTGCATTGACTTTAAATTGAAAACTTTTGGTAAACCTCGTCGTTTTAGAATAAAGGTTCTGATACATTGATTTGAATTTGATGTCTTCGTTTTTTACACCGTCATTTTTCAGCGTTTCAAATAACAGTTTCTCGTTATCTGCAAGTTGGTTTTTGTTGTCGGCTTTTATACCGATATTAAAGATGATTTCATCCGGTTCCACTTCCATTTCAGCAACTCCTGTTACTTCAATTGCATTTTTTTTCACTTCCTGCGCATTCATTAAACTTCCTGCTGCAAAAATTCCGACTAATAATAAGTGTTTCAGTTTCATAATTTCCTTTTTTAAATTTCTAAAGTAAAATTAGAATTAATCGGAAAGCGAAAACGGGGAGACTTGGTGAATGGAGGATTTGGCTTGGTGAAATGGCAAAGCAAAAAAATATCTGTTTTTTACATTTTTATTTTCTTAATTTTGTTCATAGAATTATTTAATTTTTTGAATATGACCACATATAACGTTTCCATTCCCGATAATAAAAATTCTTTTTTTCTGGAATTTCTGGAGCTTATAGGAGCACAGTATAAAAAAGAAAAAGATGATTTTTTTGAACTTTCCGAAGAGCAAAAGAAAATTTTAGAAAGTCAGAATAATTTGGAGATTTCTGAATATGAAAGTAGCGATGAGTTTTTGAATAAGCTAAGAAAAGAGTATGGCTTATAAAGCAATAGTTTCTCCAATTGCTAAAGCAGATATAAAACGGGCAGTAGCCTATTACAAGAAAAAAGCTTCAGTAAAGGTTGCGCAAAATTTCTTAAAGGATTATGAGCTTACTTTACAGAAAATAGTAGAAAATCCACTTTTTCAAATTTATTATAAAGACTTTAGAGGATTATTATTAAAAAAATATCCTTATATTATTTTTTATCAGATTGATCATGATAAAAAGCTTATTTTAATAAAAGCGGTATTCAATGCTAAGCAGGACACTCGAAAAAAACCATAAGTAAATCCTGCTTATATGAATTGTTTTTCTTACTGATTTATACTTTGTTGTGCAGTGATCGACTTTTTTCAATCATAATTAAATTCGTGTCCAAATTATTTATTTTTTTTGAGATCATATTTTACACTTAGATTTAGCATATACTGAATACCTATCTCAGAACTACGGTCATTAATTATCCTGTCATATCCGGCATAATTAATACCTTCATAATAATAAGTTTTACCTTTTCGTTCAAGTTTTTTAAGATAATTATCACTATTGTAATTTCCTTTCAAAAAATCCAGCTCTGAGCTTTCATAAGCTGTATATTCCTGATATTGGCTCTTAGGAAAAACATAAGAGAAATTAATATTTGCAGTCGGCGTCCCGACAATTTCTTTCTGAAATCGACTGAAATATTCTTCTTTTTTTCTTTTTAAAATGACATCAGCCTCTTTTAGCATTTTATTCTGTATCAGTTCATGATACGTACTGATATAATCAAATTTGATCACATCGTAAATTTGAAAATCTGAAGCTTCATAAATGATTTTTTCCAGTAATGAATAATTATTTACATTGATGATAATATTTTTTTTAATTTCAAAACCTTTAATTTTTTGGGTGACAATTTTCTGATCGGTCTCTACATTAAAATCATAAATTTTTGTCTGTGAGATAAAATCAACAAAAATATCTTCTTTCCTAATACCTGAAGTGGCAATTCTTTTTATAAAACCGTCTATTCGTTTGTTGATATTTTCAATCGATTTTTTAGGATTTTCGGCTTCTTCATTCACTCCTAAAGTGATTTTAAATTGATCTGCTTTTTGATTTTGTAAAATATTGACACTAATAACCAATGTAGAATCTGTGGTGTAAAAATGTCTCGTCTCTGAATAAAATGTGTTCACAAGATCCTGTGAGTTCCTATTTCTGTAATTTGAGTTCCCTTTTGCCTGTGACATCAGCAGATTAAAAAATAACAATAGAATAAATGTAGTCATTTGTGTTGTGAAAACTGTAGAATTGCTCTTCATGATAATAGTACTTAAAATTATAATGCAAACTTAATTTCATTAGTAAGCTGAAATAAGACAAACTTGGTAAACCTGTCTTTTCACTTGGCGAATAGCTTTTGACGAACTAAATATATCTATATCTTTGTCTTATGAAATTCATAGGGCTTTTTATATTTGTTCTTTTCTTGTTTTCTTCGAATAATTTGTATTCGCAGAGCAGCCGGGATACGAAAGAAATTGTAGCCGAGTCTTCAAAGCTTAAAAAAGCGGTCGATACCAAAAACGAATCTGCAGAAGCAGATTCGTATTATAATATTGGAGAAACCTATTTCAATAGCGGGAATTTCCCGAAAAGTGAAGAATACTTTATTAAATCTAAAAACATCTACGAAAAGCTGAATGATACGCAGAACCTTGAAAAAGTAACCCGCAAATTAGCGCAGTCCCAGGAAAATCAGAATAAACTGAAATCAGCACTGAACAATTATGAAAAAGCATCTAATATCGGATCTACCAAATCGAAAAGAGTTTTAAATGCAAACGATGCCTCAAGACTGGCATCACCCGCTGCGGAAAGTAAGGCTGAAGCTATCCAGAGCAATATTCAGATCAGTCAGAAAGAAAACAATAAGGAAGATCTTGCGGCTGGCTACAGCCAGATGGCAGATGTCAATATAGAACAGAGAAATATTCCCAAAGCGGAGGAAAACTACAGCAACGCGTATAAAATTTCTAAAGAAAATGCTCCGCAGCAGGCATTGGCAATCAATCAGAAACTGACAGATCTTTATGTGGATAATAAAAATTTTGACAAAGCGATTGCCGCTAAAAAAGAAGTTTTAAGTGAAGATTTCGTCAAAAATAATTCTCAGAAAAAAGTAGAGCAGATTCAGCAACTCGCTGATATATACATCAAAAAAAATGATCCTGAAGAAGCAATTGTATTATTAAAAAATGCTTATGATATTGCATTAAACAAAGGACACACGCTGGAAGCCCAGATAAGTGTAAAAAAACTCGACAGTTTATACGCAATTTCTCAAAACACAGATGCTTCAGTACAGTTATACCGTGATTTTCTGGGAAAATTACCTGATCTGGTTTCCAAAGACAGAAGCTTAGTGGATAATAAAATTCTTGAAGATACAGAACAGCGTATATCACAGCTTGAAAAAGAAAAACAGCTCAAAGATGAATTGATCCGCAAGAAAAATATTTTTAACTACAGTCTGATTGCAGTTCTGGTGCTCTTATCTGCATTAGTGATTTTTATATTCCTCACCTTGAAAAAAGTACAGGTTAAAAATAAAAAAATTGCTTTGCAGTCGCTTCGACGGGAGATGAATCCACATTTTATTTTTAACAGTCTGAACAGCGTAAATCAGTTTATCGCAACCAATAATGAATTGGAAGCCAATCAGTATCTAACCAAATTCTCAAAACTGATGCGTGGCGTAATGGAAAATTCTGCTGAGGATTTTATATCTTTTCAGCAGGAACTGGATCTGCTTCAGAATTATTTAGCTTTGGAAAAGACACGGTTTGCAGATAAATTTGATTATGAAATTAAGGTTGATGAAAATTTAGATCAGCAAAACCTTCAGATTCCGGGAATGATGGTGCAGCCATTCCTGGAAAATGCCATTTGGCACGGACTGCGCTACAGAAGTGAAAAAGGGTTTTTGAAACTCAGTTTAAAAAAAGATAGTCAACATTTAAAGATCAGCATTCAGGATAACGGAATCGGAATTGAGGAAAGTAAAAAGCAGAAAACGGTACATCAGAAGAACCGTGAAGGCCGCGGAATGAAAAATACGCTGGAAAGAATCAGGTTGCTGAATGATTTGTATAAAAAAGACATCACCTGCCTCATAAAAGACTCTGAAAATGGTGTTTTGGTAGAGATCACGTACAAATTGATCCGCTGAAAAATTAATTTACAACTTAAAAATTAAAATCTGCAGGCATGAAAATAAAATCTGTAATCGTTGACGATGAAAAAATTGCAAGAGATGTTCTTCGCAGTTATCTTACAAAATACTGTCCGCAGATCGAAATTTTAGGCGAAGCTGAAAATAGTAAGGATGCTGTTCTTCTGATTGCAGAAATGCAGCCGCAGCTCGTTTTTCTGGACGTAGAAATGCCCTTCGGAAATGCGTTTGATGTACTGGAAGCGACATCGGAGTTTTTTTATGAAACCATTTTTATTACGGCATTTTCTCAATATTCCCTGCAGGCTCTGAATAAATCTGCCAGTTATTATATCCTGAAACCTATAGATATTCAGGAGCTAATTGTAGCCGTGAATAAAGTTGCGGAAAGTATAGAACAGAAAGACGAACTCAATCGTAATAAAATTCTTTTGCAGAATCTAAAACTAAAACCGGAAAAACAGCAGTTGATTCTGCCGACACTTCAGGGTTTTGATGTAGTAAAAACAGAAGATATCGTACGGCTTCAGGCTGATGGAAACTTTACTCAGGTTTACCTTACGGACGGTTCGAAAAAGATGGTCTGCCGGTTTTTAAAACATTTTGATGATTTACTGGAAAATCCTTTTGTGAGGGTTCACAGGTCGCATATTATCAATACGTTTTTTGTGAAATCCTATCATAAAAGTGGTACCGCCACTTTATCGGATAATACAGAAGTAGAGGTTTCCGCAGGTTTTAAAGAACAGTTTTTAAAAGTCTTTTCGTGATATACGGTTGGCTTTTTAGCTGTTGATAACGGTAGGCCTCACACCTGTCCTGCTTTAGGCATCATTTTTGAATTTTCTTAATATTAAATAAATCATTATGAAAACGTTTCAGAAAATAGCCATCCCTGTTTCTTTAGGGATCATTGGATTATTTCTTTTCAATTCCTGTTCAGTGGGAATTCCTGAGGGTGCAACAGCAATTAAGGGCTTCAATTCAGAAAAATATCTCGGAAAATGGTACGAAATAGCCCGCTTTGATTATAAATTCGAGAAAAATATGGATCAGGTAACGGCTGAATATTCATTAAATCCTGATGGAACAATCCGTGTTCAGAACAGAGGTTATAATTACGTTAAAAAAGAATGGAAAGAATCAGTTGGAGAAGCAAGGTTTGTTAACGATAAATCAGAAGCAAGATTAAAAGTATCATTTTTTAAACCTATCTGGGCGGGATATAATGTTATTGATATTGATGATGATTATCAGAATGCTTTAGTTGTCGGTAACAGCACCAAATATATTTGGATTTTATCAAGAAACAAAGAAATCCCAAACAGCATCAGAGAACGATTTTTGGCAAAAGCACAAAAATTAGGTTACAAAACAGATGAACTCATCTGGGTAAAACAAAATTAGATTTTACATGTAAGGTGGCTTCGAGAACCTCAGCCACCAACTGTGATATCAGTTTTAGTATGAAATTTTTAGAACCTCAGCTTTCTGTGATATTGTCTTAATGGTGGCTTCGAGAACCTCAACTACCAACTGTGATATCGATTTTATAGTAAAAATTTTAGAATCTCAACTCTTTTGATATTATATTAAAGCAGGCAGTGGCTTTAGTATGGCGGCAGAGTTTTCCTCATTGTGGCTGAGGCTCTCGAAGCCACAATCCGTAACCTAAAACCCTTTAGTGCTGGTTCTGGCTCTCTAATAGTTGTTGAGGCTACCTACTGGTGGCTGAGGCCCTCGAAGCCATTCCCTCCATTCCTCAAAACGATAATCAATCACCTGCCTCATTATATTGTAATTTTCGTAGTTATCTTCGATGTGATAAAAAGTTTCATATTCAAAATAACTTTCTTCTGCTACGGTATCAAAAATATTGATGTAATCCGTTGCAAATGAACTGAATTGATTGGCGAAATGCGTTTCATCTGCATAATAATCTTTTGCAAAAGCATTTCCAAGATCATTCAGCTCATACTCAGAAAACTTGCCGTCAAGTATATTCATTATGAATTCTGCACCGGTGAGTTCCTGACGTTTCAGTTTTTCAATGTCATCAGAAGTTTCTTCCTTCAGTTCACTCGAAATCATATCATTGGTGATACACCAGTTTAAAAACATTCCGGTATGTGTTGCGCCGTTTTTTTCTGAAAGTCCTTCCGGGAAATCACCTCCGTAATGCCAGGAAGCATCATCATATTTAGTCATATTCTTATTTTAATTATATAAATGATTTTTTTCAAAAAAGTAAATGGTGAAAACAAAGTTAAAAAGTTTATTATATGAATATTTAAAATAAAGCAGATACTACCGTCAGCGTCTGAAATTTTAAAATTTGAACAACATCTTTTGTATCCTTTACGGTGTAAAAATATTATATACAAACCAAAGATATAAAAAATCATTTTCTTTTGTTCACTACAGAGATTTTCACGTCATTTGTATTGGATTTTATTCAAAATTAAACAAATGCAAAATGCAGTTCTTATCACCATTGGTGACGAAATTCTTTCCGGTAATACCGTAGATACGAATTCTAATTTCATTGCTGCCGAACTCAAAAATATCGGAATTAAAGTAGTGCAGATTTTTACTATTTCGGATGAAATAGAAATTATTAAAAATACGCTGAAATATGCCTTCGAAATGGGAGATCTGGTGATTACTACAGGAGGTTTGGGACCCACCAGAGATGATAAGACTAAAAAAGCTTTAGCGGAATTTTTTGATGATGAAATCGCTTTGGATGATGTTACCTTCGAACATCTTAAAGCCTATATGGAAAAACGTGGGCGCATCGAAATTCTGGAAAGGAACCGCGAACAGGCTTTTGTACCTAAAAAATCTGTTGTTTTTCAGAATCATTACGGAACAGCTCCATGCATGATGATTGAAAATAGCGGTAAACTCTCTTTCAGTCTTCCCGGTGTTCCATATGAAGTTAAACCTTTAATGAAAGACCAGATTATTCCTTATCTGAAAGATAAATTTAATCTCAATTATATTTCCACAAGAATTGTTTCTGTAGTTGGAATTCCGGAGAGTATTCTGGCTGACCAAATTGAAAGCTGGGAACTTGAACTGCCAGAAAATCTCGCTTTGTCTTATCTTCCGGTTGGAACAAGAGTCAAGCTGAGACTCACCGCAACAGGGAGTAATGAAAAATTCCTGCAGAGCCAGCTCGAAAATG
Source organism: Chryseobacterium sp. HNCC26DJ238 (assembly GCF_057180465.1). Lineage (NCBI taxonomy): Bacteria > Pseudomonadati > Bacteroidota > Flavobacteriia > Flavobacteriales > Weeksellaceae > Chryseobacterium > Chryseobacterium sp. HNCC26DJ238. Next base: position 48,010 of record NZ_JBXUGI010000011.1, on the reverse strand, counting down.
AAATTCAAAAATTGTTTCCGATTATTGGCGATAATATCATCGCCGTTTCAGAAGATAAAATTGAGAAAATTTTAGGTGAAATTTTAAATGAAAAAGAATTGACGGTTTCTACAGCTGAGAGTTGTACAGGGGGTAAACTCGCACAGCTGCTGACCTCCAACCCTGGAAGTTCCAGATATTTTGTCGGCGGAGTCGTTGCCTATGCCACACAAAAGAAAACCGATATTCTTCATGTTTCTGAAGGGACTATAGAAAGATTTACCGTAGTCAGCCGGGAAGTCGCAAGAGAAATGGCAGACGGGTGCCAGAGTCTTTTTAAATCTGATATTTCTATTTCCACAACAGGAGTAGCCGGACCCGGAAAAGGAGAGGATGGCAAAGAGGTCGGTCTGGTATATTATACAATCAATGTCCGTAATGAATCAGAAACATTTAAACTTCATCTTCCTCATTTGGACAGGCAGGATTTTATCTACTTTGTTTCACAGAAAATTATTCAGGATCTTGTTGGAATTTTAATTAATAAATAAATCCTTATTCTTTATATTCTGATGACAATTTCTCTGCTGGTTTTAAAACTGCAGCGTATAAAAAGAACTGTCAAATTTTTTTCATTCCACAGATTATATTTTTTGACAATCCGATTTATAAAAAAAATTAACTTTAGCGTAACAAAATGTAAATAAGATATACTTATTGTATAAATAATTATCACGATGAAATTGCAGTGTTTGGCATTGGCAGAAAAGCTATGAAAACAGAAGCAATTGCTTATGACAAAAATAAAAAGTTTCTATATGAAAAAATTAACCCTTTCTTTGTTTTTACTTGCAGGAATCTGTTCGCAAAACACACTGAACGCTCAGGCAAAATCTGCAAAAACTATAGTTGCAGCCGATAAAGGTTTAGACATCAGCCTGATGGATAAATCTGTTCGTCCACAGGATGACTTCTATAATTATGTTAGCGGAACCTGGATGAAAACTGCTAAAATTCCTTCTGATAAACCAACCTGGGGGAGTTTTAATAAACTGGCAGACGATACGGATAACAATTCGATGACCATTTTGAATTCTCTTCTGAAGGATAAATTTGCAGACGGAAGTGAAGGTAAAAAGATTCAGGACCTGTATGCAACGTACATGAATATGCAGAAGAGAAATGCAGATGGGATCAAGCCTATTCAAGAAAATATCAATAAAATTGATGCAATTAAAAATCTTACCGACCTGCAGAATTATCTGACTTCTGTTACTAAAGAAGGAGATAATGTATTCTATGGATGGGGAGTGTATTCTGATCTTAAAAATTCAAATATGAATGCAGTCTATTTAGGGGATGCTTCATTAGGAATGGGAAGAGATTACTACCAGAAGGTGGATGTAAAAAACACTGAAGCTCTGGCGGAGTATCAGAAATATGTTGCATCAATGTTAAAAGAATTAGGATACAAAAATGCTGATGCTGCTGCAAAAGGAGTGGTTGACTATGAAAAAAGTATTGCTAAAAATTTGCTGACCAATGAACAGAGCCGTGACAATACGCTGCAGTACAATCCAAAAACGATTGCTGAGCTGTCATCTTTGGTGAAGAATATAGACCTTGCTTCATATCTTAAAAAAGTAGGGGTGAATACAGACAGAGTCATAATCGGTGAATTGGGGTATTACAAAAACTTCGATCAGCTGGTAAATGAAAAAAATCTTCCTGTAATCAAGGATTATCTTAAGTTTCACATGATCAATGGCGGAGCATCTTATTTAAGTGAAAAACTGGGTGATACAAGATTCGCTTTTTACGGTAAATATTTAAGAGGGCAGCAGGAGCAGAGAGCTTTGAACAAAAGAGGATATGAGCTGATCAACGGTTCTTTGGGTGAGGCTTTCGGTAAATTATATGTAGAGAAATATTTCCCGGCTGAAGCAAAAGCTCAGATGGTAGAATTGATCGATTACTTAAAGAAAAGTTTCGCAGTTCACATTAACGGATTGACATGGATGTCTTCTACAACGAAAGAGAAAGCAATGAACAAACTGAATAAATTTACAGTAAAAGTTGCTTACCCTGATACCTGGAAAGATTATTCCAAATTAAATATCACTCCTGAATCGAAAGGAGGAAACCTTTATTCAAACCTTCAGAATATTGCAGAATGGAAGTATAATAAAGACTTGGCTAAGATAGGAAAGCCGGTTGATAAAACAGAATGGGGAATGACTCCACAGACTGTAAATGCATATTACAATCCGGTGTTTAACGAGATTGTTTTCCCTGCAGCTATTCTTCAGCCTCCGTTCTTCAATCCAAAAGCTGATGCTGCTGTTAATTTTGGTGGAATTGGTGCTGTAATCGGTCACGAAATCAGTCATGGATTTGATGATTCAGGAGCTCAGTTTGATGCAGAAGGTAACCTGGTGGACTGGTGGACACCGGAAGATAAAGCCAACTTTGAAAAAGCAACTAAAGCTTTGGCAGCGCAGTATGATAAATATGAGCCGGTAAAAGGAACTTTCGTGAACGGAACTTTTACAAACGGTGAAAACATCGCAGATTTGGGTGGTGTAAATATTGCTTACGATGCATTACAGATGTATTTGAAAGATAAGGGAAATCCTGGAGTAATCAGCGGTTATACACAGGATCAGAGATTTTTCTTAAGCTGGGCAACCGTATGGAGAACCTTATCCAGTGAAAAATATATGGTGAACCAGGTAAAAACGGATCCTCACTCTCCTGGATATTTCAGAAGTTTCGGTCCTTTGACCAATGTTGATGCTTTTTATAAAGCATTTGATGTAAAACCGGGTGACAAATTATACAAAAAACCGGAAGACAGAATTAAAATCTGGTAATCAATATCAAAACCGTTCAGAAATGAGCGGTTTTTTTTATTTTATATTGATCTCTCATTCAAAATAGAAATAGGATTTAAACAGTTATTGGTGTTTTTTAATAAACAGCTGAGCCCCCGAACTGGTGATCTGAAACTCTTGATTACTATGGTGGCTAAAACTCTCGAATGTTGGCTGAGGCTCTCGAATGGTGTGTGAGGCTCCCAATTGGTGGCTGAGGATCTCGAATTGGTGGCTGAGGATCTCGAAGCCACCAAACCTCACTGCTGGCTGAAACTCTCAAATGGTGTCTACGGTTCCCCAATTGGTGTCTGAGTCTCTCAAATTTGTGTCTGAGTCTCTCAAATTTGTGTCTGAGATTCCCGAATTGTTTGCTGAATCTCTCAAATTGGTGGCTGAGGCTCTCGAATGGTGGCTGAGGCTCTCGAAGCCACCAGATCTCTTTTAACATATTTCCCTATATTTGATCTAACTGTTTTACAAATCAAAATTAATCTAATGAAAAACGTAAATATTGCGGTACTTGCGCTCTCCGGTATTGTATTTTTAAATTCATGCGGAGCCAGAAAAACCGTTGAAAATTCAAAAGCAGAACCTGCTGTTACAGCAAGTGCTGAACCTGTGAAAGAAACTAAAGAAGAAGGGATCAACTTATCCTACATGGATACCAGTGTTCGTCCGCAGGATGATTTCTTCAGTTATGTCAACGGAAACTGGGTCAAAAATACTCAGATTCCTTCTGATAAGGCAAGCTGGGGGTCTTTTAATGCATTAAGAGAAAACGTTGATGATGCTTCATTGGGGATCTTAAATAAGATTTTAACTGAAAAATACGCTGAAGGGTCAGAAGGTCAGAAAATTCAGAATCTATATGCTTCGTTTATGGATGTCAGCAAAAGAAATGCAGACGGTCTGAATCCGATCAAAGGAGATCTGGCAAAAATTGATGCCATTAAAAATGTAAATGACCTGCAGAAGTATCTTCTTGAAGCTACAAAACTCGGGGATAATTCTTTCTACGGATGGAGAGTCAGTGCTGATATGAAAAATTCTAAAATGAATGCAGTGTATCTTGGCGGTCCCGATCTTGGATTAGGAAGAGACTACTACCAGAAAGTGAATGAAGCGAATACCAAAACGTTAGCTGAATACCAAAAATATGTAGCACAGTTATTCGGCGTTTTAGGATATAAAAACAGTGATTCCACTGCGAAAAATGTCGTTGATTTTGAAAAACAGCTGGCCAATTATCTTTTGACATTGGAGCAGAACCGGGATGCGAATTTAAGATATAATCCTAAAAATGTATCTGAACTTTCAGGTTTGGTCAAAAATGTAAATTTGGAAAAGTATCTTAAAGATGCGGGAGTCAATACTGATAAAGTAATTGTTGGTGAAATGAAATATTATCAGAATATGGATCAGTTCATTAACCAAAAAAATCTTCCCCTGCTGAAAGATTACCTTAAATACCATGTGGTTAACGGTAATGCAAGCAATTTGGGAGAAAGTTTAGACAACATCCGTTTTGATTTTTATTCCAAATATCTTCAGGGACAGAAGGAGCAGCGTGCCATGGATAAAAGAGGTCTGGCACTGGTAAATGGTGTTTTGGGTGAAGCATTCGGTAAGTTGTACGTAGATAAATATTTTACTCCAGAATCAAAGCAGCAGATGGAAATATATATTGATTACATTTTAAAATCATTTAAAAACCATATTACCGAGATGGACTGGATGTCTGATGAAACCAAAGTGAAAGCACAGGAAAAACTTTCTAAATTTACAGTGAAAATTGCTTATCCTGATGAGTGGAAAGATTATTCAAAACTGAAAGTGGAAGCTCCGGCTCAGGGAGCTACACTGTATTCTAACTTACAGAATGTATCAGCATGGCAGTATCAGAAAAGTTTAGAAAAAGTAGGAAAGCCTGTTGATAAAACGGAGTGGGGAATGTCTCCACAAACTGTTAATGCATATTACAGCGGTTCAAACAACGAAATTGTTTTCCCTGCAGCTATTCTTCAGCCGCCTTTCTACAATCCTAAAGCTGACGCAGCAGTTAATTTCGGTGGGATAGGAGCGGTAATAGGACATGAGATCTCTCACGGTTTTGATGACAGCGGATCCAGATTTGATGGAGACGGAAACCTGAACAACTGGTGGACAGAGCAGGACCGCAAGAACTTTGATGCAAAAGTAGGGCAGTTGGCTTCCCAGTACAATGCTTACGAGCCTGTAAAAGGAAGTTTTGTCAACGGAAAATTCACAAGCGGAGAAAATATTGGTGATCTGGGCGGAGTAGCAGTAGCTTATGATGCACTTCAGATGTATCTGAAAGATAAGGGAAATCCAGGATTAATATCCGGATTTAATCAGGATCAGAGGTTTTTTATGAGCTGGGCGACAGTTTGGAGGACAAAATCTACAGATCAGTATATGATAAATCAGGTAAAAACGGATGCCCATTCGCCGGGATATTTCAGAGCATTCGGACCTTTGGTCAATCAGGATGCATTTATAAAAGCATTTGATATCAAACCCGGAGATAAACTGTATAAAGCACCGGAAGAAAGAATTAAAATCTGGTAAGAAAGTTATTAAAACCGTAATATTAAAAACGCATCATTTGATGCGTTTTTTTATTTATTTTTCATAGATTAGTGATACCAAAAAGTATTAATAATCATTTGATTAGAATGGGTAAATTGATTAATTTTAAGAAAAATGATCGCAAAATTTTTTATGTAACAGTTTTTTTATAAATTTAAACAATGGATTGGTCAAAAATTTGCTCATCCAAACCAAAATCAACAATCTCAAAATAATAATAATATGGCAATGTTTAATTATGGTGTTGGCGGAAACGAAGTCAAAGTCGACGCTAATGAAGCTATTCAGGAAATTCAGGAAAACAAATCACTCATTGTAAGCCAGCTTACCACAGATGAATCATATGTTCCCGAAATTGTAACAGGACTAAAAACGGTAGAAGATGTCTTCAGGCATTTTCAGCCTTCTGTAGCTGTACAGCATGAGACAGAAGACGGAAATGTTGTAGAAGAAGAATTCCGTTTTCAGAATCTTGCAGACTTTACTCCCAAAAATCTTGTGCAGAAATCAGATTATCTTCAGCAGCTCAGCATGGAGCAGGAGCAGTACAATAAAATTGTGCGTCAGCTGAAAACCAATAAAATTCTGCGCAACATGCTGGAAAATGAACAGACCAGAGCTGCATTTATCGAAGCATTAAAGGATGTAGCACAAGAACTTGAAAAATAAACTAAGAACCTACACAAAATATTATGGATAGTAAATTACAGGCTGCAGAAAGCCAACAGCATAATCAACAGCAGCAATCCGGAAAACCAAAAGGTAATCCCGTTGAGGAATTAAGCAAAATTGGCGGTTTTGCCTTCATCGAATCGGTTGTTGACGGAATTGCCAATATGAACCCTACGAGAAAAGCAAGAAAAGAAATTTTCCTTACTGACAGTAATAAAACTGAAGAAAGAAAAGAATTGCTTCAGAAAATAAATTTGTGGGTTGAACTTTTAGGAAGCAACGAGTCTGCAGAAAAAATGGCAGATACGTGCAAAACAAAAGCACAGGCTGCAGATCAGAATTTAAAGACAAATTTAAAAAATACACTTGACTCCGTTCGTCAGCTTGAGACCAGTTACAGAACGGTTGCACAGTTTTATAAAAATACAGAATTAGATAAAGTTGATAACGTAAGCATCGTCAATGCAACTTTGGAACAGGTATCAGACCTGGATAATCCTCTGTTTATTGATGCCGTTGCTGAAGAGTTCAAGCAGTATTATGACCGTCTGGATCTCCGTGATAACTATTCGATTTTAGCGATTCCCGGATATTTGGGGTCCAATAAGGTAATCGAAAAGTGGGCGAAAATCTGTAATGAAAATAAAGTCATGATGGTTACTGATTTTGCCAATTTAGATAAACCGGATGATGTGGTAGATTTATTCCATTCCGCAAATCTTACGGGTGGTGAACTGCATAGAAGTAATGTCATTATGACCTGTAACTGGCTAGTCGGACGTGGAAGAGCGGAAGAGGTAGGTGAGGAAGAGAATGTAGAACTTCCACCATCCACTTCATTGGCGGGTAAAATTCATAAGACTTTAATGTCTCAGGTTGCTGCAGGTAAAAAACACGGTAATATCAACGAAGTAGATGCTGTAAAATTCGAATTGAAGAAGAGTGAAATTTCTCAATTGGAAAAAATGGGTCTTGTTCCCATGGTGAATGAATATGGTAAGATCATGGCTTTCTCAGCAAAAACATTGTTTACAGGAGATAACATTGGCCTTCAGACTTATTCTGTAGTTCGCGTATTCGATTATGTAACTAAAGTTTTATTGGATTTCTTGAACAGAAGAGCCTTTGAGAACTGGAATGCAAGAAATGAAGATGATCTGAGAAGGCAGATTGTTACATTTCTTGATGGCATTAAAGGTGCAGATAAGCTGATAGAAAAGTTTAAAATTGTTCGTTTCGAACAGGATAAGGTAAATAAAGATAGAGTATGGTTGGATATTCGCCTAACTCCATATTTCCCAACCAAAAGTTTTGTTATCAAACTTGACGGTCATAAAGGAGATGACGGAAATGAGTGGGATGCTGAATACATTCAGGACTGATCATTCTAAAAATAACAAAAAGCCGATGTATAAATTATATCGGCTTTTTTGTGAAATCAAGTTGTAGGTTAAGTGGTATTGAAAACCAATTTTCTCTGAAAAATAAAGTAGAAAAGAATTATCTTACTTTTTTTTTAATGAAATTCTATCGTCCCTTTTGACTGATTATGATTAGAAAAGAATAAAACAGGACAAATAATAAATTATCTTTGCAGATAAAATGAGACGGCTTTTTGGAAAAGAACAGAACAGCATCAGACTTTCTTCACATCGGAACCAAGCTTCTGAAATGGTATGATAAAAATGCAAGGGATTTACCCTTCAGAAATACAAAAGATCCTTACAAAATATGGATTTGCGAAATTGTTTTTCAGCAAACCAGAATTGCTCAGGGATTAAATCACTATAATAATTTTGTCAGAAGATTTCCTGACGTCAAGACTTTAGCAGACGCTCAGGAAGATGAGGTTTTGTTATATTGGAAAGGTTTAGGCTATTATTCAAGAGCTATTAATATTCATAAGGCTGCACAGCAGATCATGAATGACCATCATGGGGAATTCCCTCATCAGTATGAAGATATTCTAACACTTAGGGGGATAGGTAAATATACTTCTGCTGCTGTTTCAAGCATTTGTTTTAATGGGAAAATGCCGGCTGTTGACGGAAATTTTTACAGGGTTTTGAGCCGTATTTTTGCTGATGATTTTGATATTACAAATTCAGGAGCGTTCAACTATTTTTCTCAGTTGGCACATTTGATCATGCCTGAGAATGTAGGTGATTTCAATCAGGCAATGATGGATTTGGGTTCTGAAATATGCAGACCGAGAAATCCTCTGTGTGTAGAATGTCCGGTCAGTAAAGACTGTCTGGCATTTTCTCTTAATAAGATTTCAGATTTTCCGGTTAAAACAAAAAAAGTAAGTGCGAAGGATCTGGATTTGAAATATTATTTCGTTCACAGAGATGGGAAATTTTTAATTCAGCAGAGAAGAGATGATTTCATCTGGAAAAAACTGTTCGAGTTCCCGTCTGAAATTTCTGATGATTTAATACCATTTATTAAAAGTGTTAAAACTGTCAGTCATAAATTAACCCACAAAAACCTAAGCATAGAAATTTTTAATGTTGAGGTTAATTCGGAGGAAATATGGGAAAACTTTAATAGAAAAAATGACTACCTCATTACTGATGTTAAGGGTTCTTCCGGAAAATCATTTCCAAAACCACTGGAAAATTATATTCAGAATTATGAAACTGCATACAGAATTCTTTAATGTTTGGATCTGAAAGAGATTTTTCATGCCTGCCATTTATCTTATGAAATAAAAGTTTTGGGAGCCTAAAAGTTTATTTTGAAAATAATATTTTTCTTAGCGGCCTTACTGAAATCTTTTACAGAACTATAAATTTCAATTGTAAACTCGTTGAAATGCTGAAATTTGTGTCCCAAAATCTAAAATGTAATTTGTATTTTTGCCAAATGATTAGAAAAGTCATTTTTATTTTTGCTTCTTTGCTTCTGATTTCCTGTGAGAAAGAGACTCAACCAAAACCTTTTGGTGAATTGAGATTAGAATATCCCACCCCGAAGTATCAGAAATTTGATAAAAACTGTTCGTACGATTTTGAATATTCAGATTTTGCTAAAATTGTTGATGCAAAAAGACCTTGCTGGTACTATATGACGTATCCGAAAATGAAAGCGAAAGTTTTTATAACTTACTTTCCTGTGAAAGGTGATTTTGCTGATCACGTCAGAGAATCTGAAAAAATGGTTTATGAGCATACGATAAAAGCAAGTTCCATTGAAGCTAAATCTTTTCAGTACCCTGACAGAAAAGTATATGGAAACTTTTATGAACTCAAAGGTCAGAGTGCTTCCAATCTGCAATTTTACGCAACAGACAGTACAAAGCATTTTGTAACGGCCTATCTGTATTTTGATACAAGACCAAAACCGGACTCTCTTGCTCCCGCAGTTGACTATATCAAAAAAGATATTTTGCATATGCTGGATACTTTTGAGTGGAAAAATTAATATTAAATAGACTGATCATTATAAGTAATCAGTAAGATTGCATTTGAGAAAAAATATAAAACATATGAAATCGCTAAGATTACATATGACCGTTAAAGAAATATAAAATACATATGAAATCATTAAGATTACATATGACCGTTAAAGAAATATAAAATACATATGAAACTTTTAGTTGTAGGAAGTGTTGCGTTTGATGCAATAGAAACACCATTTGGAAAAACGGATAAGATTTTGGGAGGAGCAGCCACATATATTGGGATCACCTCATCCGTAATGGGAGTTAAATCAGGGATTGTTTCTGTAGTAGGAGGGGATTTTCCTCAGGAACATCTGGATATGTTCACGAAAAGAGATATTAATATCGAAGGCCTGGAAATCGTAAAAGAGGGAAAAACTTTCTTCTGGTCGGGAAAATACCATAATGACTTAAATACAAGAGATACTTTAGCAACTGAAGTTAATGTTCTTGAAAATTTTGACCCAAAAATTCCTGAATCTATGCAGGATGCAGAGATTTTGTTATTGGGAAATCTTCATCCCGGTGTTCAGCTGTCTGTTCTTGAAAAAATGAACCAGCGTCCTAAACTGGTTATTTTGGATACCATGAATTTCTGGATGGATTCTGCGTTGGAGATTTTGAAAGATATGATTGCTAAAACTGATGTGATCAGTATCAATGATGAAGAAGCAAGACAGCTCTCCGGTGAATATTCTTTGGTAAAAGCTGCGAAGAAGATTCACACGATGGGGCCTAAATTTGTAATTATCAAAAAAGGTGAGCACGGTGCTATTCTTTTCCATGATGATAAAATATTTGCCATTCCGGCACTTCCGTTAGAAGATGTTTTTGATCCGACCGGTGCAGGTGATACTTTTGCAGGAGGATTTGCTGCTTATCTTGCTAAAAAAGGAAAATTCGATTTTGAAACGATGAAATCTGCGTTGATTGTAGGTTCTGCAATGGCGTCCTTTACGGTGGAGAAATTCGGAACAGAAAGAATTGAAGAGATTAGCGAAGCCGATATGCTGGAGAGAATCAATCAATTTAAAGAATTGACCACTTTTACGGTTGAGTTGTAATCAAACAGGCTTTTTTAAGAAATATTTATAATAAAAAATTGAGTGTAATTCGTTAAGAATTATAAATTTGCAACTCGTTTAAAATAGTAAAATGATAAATAAATTAAGTATTGCTTTTCTTTTTGGGATTTTTACTTTGTTGTTTTCAACAAAAGTAAATGCCCAGCTGAAACCGGGTCAGTTAATTGACGGGATCGCAGCAGTGATTGGCAATGAAATTGTGCTGGAATCTGATGTTGAGGAACAGATGAATTACGGGAAGCAGCAGGGTGCTGGTACTACCGACAAATGTGACTTTCTTGAAAATCTTATCAATAACAAATTTCTTGTTTTTGAAGCTAAAAAAGATACAATGATTGAAAACCGTTCTGCTGCAATCAAAGAGCAGGCGAATGCAAAATACAGTCAGTTGCTTTCCCAGTTTCCTGACGAAAAATCAATGTTGACAGCTTACAAATTCAGAACCGGATATGAAATGAAAAATGCGATCGAAAAGATCGATACAGATACCTATTACGGTCAGGCAAAATATCAGAGAATTACCGAAAAAGCTGATGTTACTCCTAACGAAGTGACAGATTTTTATAACCTTTACAAATCACAGTTACCGGAAATCAAGGATGAAGTATCTCTTTCGCAAATTGTTATGAATCCGAAATTGACAGAAGCTCACAAAGACGAGTTGATCAATAAATTAAAGAAAATAAAACAGGATATCGCAGGGGGAGAAAGTTTTGAAAGCCAGGCAAGAATTTACTCTGAAGATCCGGGTTCTGCCCCGAACGGAGGATTAATGAAAAATGTTTTTAAGGGCCAGATGGTAAAACCGTTTGAGGCAGCTGCTTTAAACCTTCAGGAAGGAGAGATCTCTGATCCTGTAGAATCAGAATTTGGATATCACATTATCCAGTTGGTGAAAAAATCAGGAAAAGCATACGATGCAAGACATATTCTTTTGATGGCAACTCCTACAGCAGAAGAAATCACAACAGCAAAAAAGAAATTAGACAGTATCAGAGGTCTTATTCTGGCTGAAAAAATAACTTTTAAAGATGCCGCTTTCAAATATTCAGATGATAAGAAGACGAAATTTAATGCTGGTGTAATTTCAGGAGGCGACGGTTCTAACAAAATCGAAAGAGAAAGTATTCCGGGAACAATCAGTTATGAATTGGCAGGATTGAATAAAGGAGACATTACAACTGCTTTTGATGATGAGGATGAAAGAAAAAGAAAAATCATCAAGATTGTGAAGATTGAAGATGTAATTCCGTCGCATCAGATTACTCTGGAAACTGACTATGACAGAATAAAGCAGATGGCTCTGCGAAAGAAACAGGGAGAAATGGTTGAGAAATTTGTAAATTCAAAACTTTCAACGACATTTATTTCGATTGACAGCCGTTACGATACATGTAACTTTAAAGGAAACTGGAAAAAAGAATCCATGAAAAAATAACTTAAAAACCTTCAGAAAGTTCTGAAGGTTTTTTTTTATGCAAATTTTTTTTTTGATGTATATTAAAATCTGCGTTTTTAGTATTTTTACAGGATGAGTAATTTTATAGATTTCAATTCAGCAAAAAAACTTCACGAGATGCAGCAAAGCACAAACAGGATCTCCGTGCTTTTTGATATTAAATATCCTATTATTCAGGCGGGCATGATCTGGCATTCCGGTTGGAGGTTGGCCTCTGCTGTTTCAAACTGTGGAGGTTTGGGCTTAATTGGTGCAGGAAGTATGTATCCTGATATCCTGAGAGAGAATATTCAGAAATGTAAGAAAGCGACGGATAAACCATTTGGAGTGAACGTACCCATGCTGTATCCTAATGTAGATGAAATTATTCAGATTATTCTCGAAGAAGGGGTGAAAATTGTTTTTACATCTGCCGGAAATCCTAAAACTTATACAGAAACACTCCAAAAAGAAGGATTAAAGGTTGCGCATGTCGTTTCATCAACAAAATTCGCTGTAAAGTGTGAAGATGCCGGGGTAGATGCTGTTGTCGCAGAAGGATTTGAAGCGGGCGGTCATAACGGAAGAGATGAAACTACTACTTTTTGCCTTATTCCCAATGTTAAAAAACATATTTCTAAACCACTTATTGCGGCTGGCGGAATTGCTTTAGGTTCACAGATGAAAGCGGCCATGATTTTAGGGGCTGACGGACTGCAGATTGGAAGCCGTTTTGCTGCAACAACAGAAGCAAGCGCTCACAATAACTGGAAGAAGAAAATAACCGAATTGCAGGAGGGGGATACACATCTGACTTTGAAAGAACTTGCACCGGTGCGGTTGGTTAAAAATAAATTTTTCAATGATTTGGAAGAAATTTATAATGTCGGTAGAAATTCCGAATCACTCGTTGCAGCTTTAGGACGGGCAAGAGCTAAACGCGGAATGTTTGAAGGGGATATGGAAGAAGGCGAACTTGAGATCGGCCAGGTTTCAGCATTGATTAATGAGGTTTTACCGGTAGAGACGGTGTTTAAACAACTTTTGAAAGAGTTTGATGAAACCGATAATCCCACCCTGTAAATAATGATAGAAGAAGTCATTGATGTCAAAGGGAAAAAGTTATTTGTAAAGTATAATCTTTCATATAAAAATAAGCCTGCGATTGTATTTTTGCATGACAGTTTAGGTTCAGTTCAGCTTTGGAGAGATTTTCCTGAAAATCTTGCTGAAGCTACACAATGTAATATTTTAGTTTATGACCGTTTGGGCTATGGAAAATCTTTTCCAATGGTTACTCACGAAAGAGAAAATAATTACATGGAAGCGGAAGCGGATGTATTAAATGATCTTCTTTCAGAATTAAATATAAATGATGCTATTCTTTTCGGACATAGTGATGGAGGGACAATCGCTTTAATAGCAGCGTCAAAATATGCCGAAAAAATCAAAGCTGTTATTTGTGAAGCAGGACATATATTTGTTGAAGATATTACCGTTAGAGGAGTTAATAAAACTTTCACGGCTTATAAAACAACAAATCTCCCTGAACGTCTCCAAAAATATCATGGAGATAAAGTTGAAATAATTGTAAAAGCCTGGACGGAAATCTGGCTGAGCGAGAAATTCAGAACCTGGAATATAGAATATCTTTTAAAAAACATTACAAGTCCGCTTTTGTTTATTCAAGGTGAAAATGACGACTACGGAACATTAGATCAGGTAAATCAAACGATCAGTCAGGTGAGCGGTACTGCAGAAAAGTTCATTATTCCCCATACCGGACATACGCCACATAAAGAGTCTCCGGAGATTGTTTTGCACAAATCTATTCAATTTATACATTCTGTAATAGAGTAGTATGTTAAAATCTCTTTTTCAGGAGAGATGGAGAAAATTCAAAAAAAATTGATTGAATTGCTTTAAAATATTTCAAAATGTATTAAACCTCAAAAAATCAGGAACACGATATTGCTTTTTGTTTGTAATCAGTATCATATTAGGCCATACTCAAAAAGTTTTCAATTCAATCCCGATGTTTTTCCTTGCCTGCACTTCATATTTTTCCTTAAAATAATCGGTTTTAAAAATACTGTCCAGATTCAGAAAATGATGCAGGACTTTTTTTCTTCCCGGCTGATAGAGAAAGTCAGGGTAAATGGAATATTCTTTTCTTATTTGTTTGGTATACACTAAATAAGATTCATCATCTTTCCCCAGAATTGATAAATCAGCATCCAGTAAATAGTTAATGTCACTGTTTTCCGATGCCTGATGTAATTTTGTTGCAATGATCTGCTTTGAGATTTCGTTAATCTGATGTGCGTCTAAACCGGCTCTTTCAAGTCTGTCTTTTGCAAATTCAGCACTTTTTTCTTCATTCGATTTTGAAGTTGCATCGTAAATGATGTCGTGGTAAAAAACTGAAAATGAAATAGCATCGAGATTTAAAATTTTATTCTCTACCGACTTCAGTTCAGAAAACATATTTTCCAAATGAGTCAGATTGTGGTAATACCTGTTTTTTTGTGAATATCTTTTTTCAATTTCATACCAGAAACCTTTGACAAGAATTTCATCTATATTAAAGTGAGAACATCGCTGGAAGAACAGATCTTTTAAATCCATATTTAAAATAATAAAAAAGGAACTTAAAAAGTTCCTTGATTTGCTTCCAGATGTGCTTTCAATTCAGCCCATCCGCCACCGTTGTAGCCATCTTTTAAACCTTCAGACTGAAGAAAGTCTAAAGCTTTTCCGCTTCTGTTTCCGCTTCTGCAGAACAGAACTACGGGTTTTTCAACAGAAAGAATCTCCTCTTTCCGGTCCTCTACTTCACCCAGAGGGATATTTTTAGCACCTTCTATATGTCCGTCCATTTCAAGTTCCATTGGTTCACGAACGTCGATCAATTGGTAATTTCCTGCTTTCAGTACATCTGCTAATGACATAGTCTTAATTATTTTAAGTTAAAAATATAAATTGGATCGTGAATTTTTTCTTCAGCCCAAGTCCCAACAAATTTATAAAATAATCTTAGTTTTGCAATGTAAAAATCATGAATACTGCCGCCGAAAAATATTCTCAACTGATAAAAGCTAAAGCTATAAGTTTTGGTTTTCAGAATTGTGGAATTTCGAAGGCTGATTTTTTGGAAGAAGATGCGCATCATCTTGAAAAATGGCTGAAAAATAACTTCCATGGTGAGATGAAATATATGGAGAACCATTTTGATAAACGTCTTGATCCAAGATTATTGGTGGAAGGTTCTAAATCTGTAATTTCTCTGTCCTACAATTACTTTCCGGAAGAGAAAATTTCAAGCCTGGAAAATTTTAAAATTTCAAAATATGCCTATGCTGAAGATTATCATGAAGTGGTGAAAGATATCCTGCGCGATATGGTTGCTGAACTGCAGGATGAAATAGGAGATTTTGGATTTCGTGTTTTTGTAGATTCTGCACCTGTTCTGGAAAGAAGCTGGGCCAAAAAATCAGGAATCGGATGGGTGGGGAAAAATGCCAATCTGATCACGAAACAGAGTGGTTCATTTTATTTTTTAGCTGAAATTATCTGTGACCTTGATTTAATTCAGGATGATGTTACAAGTGATCATTGCGGAAGTTGCAGAAAATGTATCGATGCCTGTCCTACAGATGCTATCGTTTCTGAAAGAATTGTTGACGGAAGCAAGTGCATTTCCTACGCAACCATTGAACTGAAAACTGAAATTCCTGATCATTTTAAAGACAGGATGGAAGACTGGATGTTTGGCTGTGATATCTGCCAGGACGTCTGTCCCTGGAATCGTTTTTCCGCTCCAAACATGCAAAACAGATTTAAGCCTAATGATTATCTTAAAAATTTTAAAAAAGGAGAATGGAAAGAACTTACCCAGGAAATATATTCGGAAATATTCCGCAAATCACCTGTTAAGCGTACAAAGTTTACAGGCCTGAAAAGGAATATTGAATTTTTAAATCAGTCATCAGAGAAATTGAAGTAAATATTTTGGGGATTGCTTTTTGAATTAAAATAAAGATTGCAAAAATAGTAATTGATAAAACTTAAAGGACAAAAGAACTGTTCAGAAATTATACTTTCCAAAAATAAAGTGGTTATGATACCGTTCCTTAAAATTATAATTTTAAAGAAATAAAAGAAGTTAATCAGTAAGATCTACCAGCAAACTCTGCTAAAGAAAAATGACTTTTAAAAGATTAAATCTTTAAGAAAATCATCGTTTTTTCTGAGTTCTTTTAGGAGCTGTTTTTACTCTTACTTTAAATCTTTTTTGCGATTTCGTATTTTTGTGCATATTTGTGAGGGTTTGATGATTAAATTTACTGATATTTCCGAATAAAACAAATACTTTTACGAAAAATTGATTATTAAATTTTATTCACCTATAGTAAAAAATATGACTGCAAAAACAATATTAATTTATGCTCTTAAGGCGATTGGAATCCTTGTAGGAATTGTGGTGCTGTATGCACTTTTGGGATTTTTGCTTCCCTTTATTGAAGTGTCTGCAAAAGACGATGGTGAAAAAAAGGAAATTCCTATCTACATTTATACTAACGGGGTGCATACCGATATTGTAATGCCGGTACGTAATGAACTTCATGACTGGAGCTCTAAAATTCCATTTTCCAATACAACGTCTCAAAGAACTGACTACAATTTTGTAGGAATCGGATGGGGGGATAAAGGTTTTTATCTTGACACCCCTACATGGGCAGACCTTAAATTCTCCACAGCAGTAAAGGCTGCCTTCTGGATGAGCGAATCTGCTATGCACTGTTCCTATTATAAGACGATGACTGAGGCTTCAGACTGCCGGAAAATAATGATCAGCAAAAAACAGTATCTGGATCTTGTCAGGTTTATTGATGCTAAATTTGATAAAGACGCCATCGGTAATTATCAGTTGATTCCCACCGATGCGATATATAGTGATAACGATGCATTTTATGATGCAAAGGGAAGTTACAGCTTTCTGAATACCTGTAATACATGGTCAAATGATGCCCTTAAATCTGCGGGGCAAAAAGCAGCATGGTGGACCCCTACCGACTATGGGATTTTTATTCACTATAAATAATAAAGTGAGACTTTTCTATCTTTTTTTGATTGCGAATGTTTTTTTCGTCATGCAAGAATGAACCGAAGATATCATTTGATGCTGTTTTTTCAGGAAACAGAGAGAGTGTTGAAATCAGAAAGCCGGAATTAGACCTGCAAAGGACAGAGAAAAAAGCAGAAGAGGCCATGGTTTTCTGTAAAAGCAGAAATATGAATACCGATTTCTGTATTCTGATCGATATGAGCCTTCATTCAGGGGTAACCGTTTTGCCGTTTGGGATTTCAGAAAAAATAAAATTTCAAAAACCTATCTCGTGGGTCATGGCTGTGGAACAAATTCCTGGAGCAGCGATGAATCCAAAGAAAATCCAGAGTTCAGTAACGATGACGGAAGCCATCTTTCAGCATTGGGAAAGTATAAACTGTCAGGACGGGGCCACAGCGATTGGGGAATCAATGTTAAATATCTCATGTATGGTTTGGAACCAACCAACAGTAATGCATTGAAAAGATTCATCGTTTTCAATTCATGGAATCTTATGAGTGATAGAGAAGTATTTCCCAAAGGATCACCGGAAGGTTGGGGATGTCCTACAATTTCAAATAATGCGATGCGTGAATTGGATCCTGTTATTCAAAACTCAAAAAAACCAGTATTAATGTGGATCTATAATTAATGTTTATTCTTTATTGTAAGCTCATAAACTGATGATGGAAGGCTGAAAGGTTCTGAAACAGCCTTTTTAACAAATAGAAATTTATTTTCTTCTAAAAAGGGAATCTGTTTGTCAAGATCATACAAATTAATCCATATATTTTCTGTGAATTGAATGGCCGTTTTTACTTTATTCCAAAGAGATTTTTTTACTTCCGGTAGATCATACTCACTGAGGATTATCAGTTCTGTGATTTCTGTCATTTTCTGCTCAGTATCTTCTCTGTAAGATGACCCGCTTTTAAAAAAACAGTAACCTGCCGGCTGTTGATCAGCATACACCATAATGACCTGATTGGAAAAATCATTCAGAATATTGATCATTTTTCTGCTGTCAAAATTTTCTCTGATATAATTTTCTATCAATTCTGACGAAACGGCTCTACTGTATGAATGCCGGATATATGCCTTCTTAAGTTCAAAAAGCTCATCAATACCCTGATCTGAGCCTATAACAAATTTTGAAATGATTTCCATTTTAATTTTTTTCAAAGGTATATGATTTGTCGGAGTCATTATCAGTACAGCCGGTAATACTTAGAGCGGTACAGATTTAAATTTTGTAAATTTGATCAGAACAGATTAAAAAATATGCAGAAATATAAGTATGAAGTATTTACATCAGTCATCAAAGAACAGATTGAGAGCGGAGCATTCAGCTTAGGGGAGAGGCTGCCCTCAGTTAGAGAAATTAAGGAGAAATATGCTTTGAGTACCAGTTCAGTTCAGAGAGGTTATGATGATCTGGTTATACAGGGATATGTCGAAAACCGGCCCAGGTCAGGTTATTTTGTTCTTTTCAAAAAAAATGATTCTATCCCTGAAAATATTTCTAAATTCCCTTTCATAATCCGTGATTCAGATTTTGACAGAAAAGTAATGCTGACTTCAGATATGGACGGAGGTTCTGAACATGCTCTCTTTAGCGCTGCTGCTCCCGGTGACTTAATGATTCCCCAAAAATTAATTCTGAGAAAAATGCAGGAAGTGATTCGGGAGAAATCAACTGCGATACTCAGATATTATCCATCAAACGGCTCAGAACAATTAAAAACCCGGATCGTTTCCCGCACATCAAGATTGGGTTCCAGAATGGATGCAGAGCAAATGGTTATTACCGATGGTGCGTTACAGGCACTTTATATTGCTTTGTCATCTGTTACTGAGGCAGGAGATATCGTCGCTGTAGAAAGTCCGTGTGTGTTTTCTGTTTTGGAGGTAATTTCAAATCTAAAACTGAAGATAGTGGAAATTCCCGTTCATTATAAAGATGGTTTTGATATAGATTATTTGAAGGAGGCCATCAATAAGCATATGATCTGTGCAGTGCTGATTACTCCCAACTTTCATAACCCGACAGGTATTCTTCTGTCGGACAAGTCGAAAAAGGAGATCGCATCAATTGCTAAAGATTATAAAATTCCTGTTATTGAAAATGATATCTATGGAGATCTTTATTTCGGGGATGAGAGACCTTCAACAATAGGCAGTTTTGATACTCAGGGCTGGGTACTTACCTATTCATCATTTTCTAAAACCTTGGCGCCGGGAATACGGCTTGGCTGGCTTTGCGCCGGAAGGTTTTCTCAAAAGGCAGAACGAATTAAATTTTCTTTAGGCAGATCTGTTTCTCCTCTGTATCAGGAACTGATGATAAAAATTTTAGAAGGCAATACCTACGACAGGCATTTGCGAACGGTCAGGAGAAAATTGGAAGTACAGGCTGTAGGATTTCTGAATCTTCTTAGAGCGCATTTTCCGGACGGTTCTTATTTTCATAAGCCGGATGGAGGATACAGTATTTGGGGAAAACTGCCGGACAATATTACCATGTCTGATTTTTACGGCTTCTGTGAAAATCAGAAAATCAGATTTACTCCCGGAGATACTTTTACATTTACTAATGCGTACAGTCATTGTTTCAGAATAATATTTGCAGATAAGGGTAATGCTGAAAGTATTTCTGCAATCAAAAAAACTGGTGCTAAAGCGAGGGCATTATCAGTGTGATTTTACCTGTTTATGCGTATATCAGATTAAAAATTACCATGAATTTTTGATTATAGTTAATATTTTCAAAAATAAAGGGTGGACAATTCTTAAAAATTAAAAATATTATTATTCTTAGCATAATATTATTATGAAGCTGTAATAAACTATTTATCAGATTACTAAGATGTCAGAAAATTGATAATCTCTATCTGTATTCTTATGTAAATATAATTTAATTTAACATAATTTATTTATTGGTATGCAAGTTGCAAGTAAGTAGGCACGTACGAAAATGTCCTGCAGAAGACAGTTTGGGAATAATTGATATTCCGGGAACTTTTATAAGAAGTAACAATACTTTAATAATAAATTAAAACGATTAAAATATGAAATTAAGTTTAGCAGTTTTTTCATTAGCTTTAGCTTTGCCTGCTTCAGTAATGGCACAGGATACATTAAAAGTATCAAATGGTGAATACCCAAACACATTTACATCAGGTTCTGCCAATGTAAGTCCTTTCACTCAACAGTCTAAAAGATTCAATGACTGGTCAGTTTCTTTTGGTGCAGGGGTACCATTAGTACAGTCTGCAGATTTGACTTCTATCAAAAACGGAAACGGGAAAAATCTTTTTGGTTATTCTGCTTACGTAAGTATTGATAAAGCAATCACTCATGCATTTGGAATTAATCTTCAGTATGACAGGGGAGAAACGAGACAGGGATGGTTTAATACCAAAGATGCAGCATCGGCTAACGCATCTGCAAATAGAATGGAAGGTGCGAGAACACAGTATGATGCGATCTCAATTTTAGGGGATATCAATTTCTCAAACCTAATGAGACGTGTTGATAACAAATCACCTTACAGATGGGCATTACACGGTTATGCTGGTATCGGAACTCTTGCATACAGATCATATCTAAAAGATGAGTCTGGTCAGAGACTGATGACGGAAATAAAACCTTTCAAACTAAATTCATTCTTTGGACAGGCAGGTGCAGGTTTAAAGTATAAGATCAACAACAGATTGGATCTTGAAGGTAGAGTAATGTATGTTGTTACTACAGATGATCAGTTTGACGGAGGTGGTGACCAATACAGCGCTATCAACAGAAGAGAAGATCAGATTTCAGATAATTTCTTTAATGCAACTTTAGGTTTATCTGTTAAGTTAGGAAAACATGACTCTCATTTAATGTGGCATGACCCATTACAGGAAATCTATTACAAATTAGATGTATTGGCAGCTAAAAACGAAGATATTGAAGTTTGTAAAAGTGGAGATGCTGATAATGATGGAGTTTGCGATGACTGGGACAGACAGCTTGATACTCCTGCAGGTGCAAGAGTTGACGGATCAGGTGTTGCGTTAGATGTTGATTTGGATGGAGTAATTGATTTATATGACAAGTGTGTTACCGTTCCGGGACCGGTAGAAAATAACGGATGTCCGTTAACTACAGCAAATTCTGGCGCAGTTACAGAAGCTGAAACGAAATTGGACGGAATCGAATTTGATTTGAATTCAGACAGAATTTTATCTTCAAATACACCAATTCTAAACAACGCTGTAAATTACATCAATTCTTCAAACGGAGCTTATACTGTAATTGGTACTACAGATACGAGAGGTTCTGAAAGTTACAATCAGAATTTATCTGAGAAGAGAGCAAACAGTGTAAAAAATTATCTTATCAAAAATGGAGTTGAATCTACAAAGTTAGATGCAAAAGGAAAAGGTAAGAATGATTTGAAATATCCTGAATGTGATCCTGCTACAAAATGTCCTGAATGGAAAAACAGAGCAAACAGAAGAGTATATTTTGAAGCAAAATAATTAAAGCTTTCAATTAATAAACGAATTAAGTCCCGCAATTGCGGGACTTAATTCGTTTATACCACATCTGTAGAAATAATAAAAATCAGAATAAACCTCTGTGATTTACTCAAGCTCAATCCAGACAGGTGCATGATCACTGCTTTTTTCCCATCCTCTTACATATCTGTCGACTCCGGCATTAATCAGATCATTTTTAAGATAAGGACTAAGCAACAGATGATCAAGCCTCATCCCGGCATTTCTGTCAAAAGAGTGATATAGATAATCCCAAAAGGTAAAAATCTGATCTTCAGGAAAAATTTTGCGTACAGAGTCTGTCCAGCCTTTTTTTATAAATTCCTTGTAGGTCTTTCTTACTTCTTTTCTGAAAAGTGCATTATCTTCCCATTTTTCAGGTTTGTATACATCCTGTGAAGTCGGGATTATATTAAAATCGCCTATGATGATCGCAGGAAGATCCATTTTGATTAACTGATTGGTTCTTCTCTTCAGGCGTTTGATCCATGCAAGTTTGTAATCAAATTTGGGACCCGGGCAAGGATTTCCGTTGGGAAGGTAGATACAGCAGATTACTTTTTGATCAATAATTGCTTCAATATATCTGCTTTGAAGATCGTCAGAGTCACCCGGAAGTATATTCTGTACTTCCTGAATTTCATGGCCTTTCGAAAGAATAGCGACCCCATTCCAGCTTTTCTGTCCTTTCCAGATTGCCTGATATCCCGCTTCATTGATTTCCTGAACAGGAAACTTTTCCTGTGGGCATTTTAGCTCCTGTAAACAGACGATATCCGGTTTTGATTCTTTCAGCCACTTGAGTAAAACAGGAAGCCTTCCATTAATTCCATTAACATTATAGGTTGCTATTTTCATGATACGGATTTAAATTTATATTTTGAGGAATGAGTCAAAGATTATTCCACATATCATCTCCTGTAAATTCTTGTAAAACCTCTGTTTTATTCAATAGTTGTAATTATCATAGATTATAAGGGTGATTTTCATTAATTTATGAATGCGTTTGTGGATTTCCTCTTACCGTATTTAAATGATAACAGATTTTTACAGGATAAAAAGATCAATGGCATAAATTCTGTAATACAAAATACATAATCATCAAAAAATAAAAATATGGAACAGATCAATGTTAAGGTGGCTTTTTGTACAGAATGTGAAGGATATTATGCAGCAACTCCTGATAAAATGGAAGATTCTAATCATCCTGAGATAATTGATCATTATTTTTATCATGGTGAGCCTCATTTCACATTATGCAAAACTTCATTTGAAGAGAACACTCAGTTTCTGAATACTGAAATCAGAATTATAGAGCTTTCAGAGCATCAGGCAAATGATCACCGGCATTGTAATTGTCTTAAAAAAGCAAATTCATTACGGACTGTTTCATTAGGTAAGAATCAAAAAGAAACTCTATTTCCGATACAGCCCGAAACATCTGAAATGGATGCTGATATTTATTTTAAAGATCTTTACCATACCTACAACAATTTCCACAGTGCGAACACTTCGAATAAGAGATCTGCTTCTGCTTAATTTTTAAACAGCAAATCAGTATATCCGGAAAAAATTACAATTTATATCTGTTTCATACGGTAGCCAATCTTATTATTAAATTTTTTATTGATAATTAATTGAATAATATTTCAATTTTTTGTGATTTCAGTCATAACAATTGGTATTTCTTTAAGTTATTTTTGGATACGACCTAATGTTACGTTTTTTGTAAGTTATTCTATTTGATATATAAGTCTTCTGTAATCTTAATAAAGTCTGTTATCTCATTTAAATCTTTCAATCATTTGGTTTTGATATGAAAGCACTAAGCATATATTTTAAGATTTTTAAATATTACAGAAAAAAACAATGATGATTTTAAATCTGGTGTTTCAGCGGTCTTATGACAAAAATTAGATAGGAGCTTCAAAACTAACTTGGCCCTACAGGACAACTGACATTCTTTTTACATTAATAATACTTATAGCAAACATTTGAAGCGAAACAGTAATACTTTAAATAAATCCAGACTGTCGGATTTAGTGATATCTGCTGAAGATATTGGCAAAACATCTCTTAAAGAAGCAGCTGATACGGATTCAGTGCACTCATTTCCTGAAGTAACCCTTGGAAAGTTGAAGTCCGCAAATCTTCTTACAGCAAGTATTCCGGTTAAATATGGAGGTATGAACTTAGGACTTGTACCGGGTACAAATCTTGCGATGCTGACTATTCTTAAAAACATAGGTAGCGGGAATTTAGTAATGGGGAGAGTATTGGAGGGACATATCAATGCTCAGATTCTGATTAACCAGTTTGGCAGTAAGGCGCAGAAGAAATTTTTTGCGGAAGAAGCATTTGAAGGTCACCTGTTTGGTGTCTGGAATACCCAGGCTCAAGACGGTACTTTATTGTCGCGGAAAAAAGAAGGTAAACATCATTTGTCGGGTGCAAAGATTTTTGCAACCGGAACCGGCTATGTAACCAGGCCGGTCGTAACTGCTGCAATGAAAGATGGGTCATGGCAGATGTGCGTTGTACCTTTAAATAATACAGATGTAAAAATTGAGTCCGTATGGTGGAATCCGATGGGGATGAAGTCCAGTAGAAGTTTTAAAATAAACTTCGAAAATATTCCTGTCCCCAAAATTAATTTATTAGGATCGGCAGGAGAATATTATCAGCAGCCTGGTTTCAGTGGCGGTGCCGTACGATTTGCAGCAGTACAACTGGGAGGAGCTGAAAGGCTGTTTAATGAAACAAAAAAATATCTGATCAGTCTGAACCGTACACAGGATCCTTTTCAGAAAATGCGCCTGGGCCAAATGGCAATTGCCGTAGAATCAGGAATTCAATGGTTATACGCTTCAGCAGACAGAATGGACAGATATATGAAACAACCTGAGAAAAGCATGTGCGAAGATCTCATTATGTATATCAATATGATGCGGACAGCCATCGAACAGATCTGTACCGAAGTAATGTCACTCTGTCAAAAATGTATCGGTGCCCGCGGGCTTAATTCCCCTTATCATTTTGAAAGAATCATCAGGGACCTCAGTATGTACCTGCGTCAACCTGCACCTGATTTAGCATTGGCTGATGTTGGGGGATATGTACTGAAGCCTGTTTCTTCTTCAGATAATATTTTCAATTTAAACGCTGATAAAAATAAAAAAAATGAATCAAATAAATTTTGACACCATTCCACTGGCTCCTGAGCAATGCGTGACGGGATTCGGAACTACGCTCATCGTTGCTCCGCATGCCGATGATGAAAGTCTGGGATGTGGAGGGGTGATTTCATTGCTGCGGAAATACGGGCAGGAAGTATATATCCTTTTGCTGAGTGACGGAACACTGTCACACCCGAACAGCCTGGAATACCCTGCTGAAAAGCTGAGAGATCTGCGGGAAAAGGAATTGATTGATGCGGCAGATGTGCTTGGAGTATCTGCAGAAAATATTATTTTCTGCAGGTTTAAAGATCGTAATGTGCCTTCCATTAAGGCTGAAGCATTCGAAGCTTCCGTAGAAAATATATCTAAAATGCTGAATATGCTTAAACCTAAAAGTATTTTTGTTCCCTGGCGAAGAGATCCACATCCGGATCATAAGGCAGCATTTCAGCTGATCAATGCTGCTGATACCCTGAATGCAAAAATATATGAATATCCAGTTTGGCTTGGAGCGCTTGGAGAAGCCGGAGATCTGCCAACTGTTGAAGAGTCGATGCCTTTTCGTCTGAATATAAGCAGTGTGCTTGATAAAAAAAATGATGCTGTATCAAAACACCTTTCTCAGATTTCGGATCTTATCAGTGACGATCCTGAAGGATTCAAGCTTTCCCCGGAAATGATGAATTCTTTTAATGTACCTTACGAAACCTTCTTTATCTCAAAATAATGGAACAGAAACAATCTTTAGATTCTGAATACTTCAAGGATGTCTATGATGCTAATGATGATCCGTGGAACTTTGAAACAAGCGAATACGAGGCGGCAAAATACGATGAAACGATCGCTGCACTGCCGGTAAATCATTATAAAAATGGTTTGGAAGTTGGTTGCTCCATTGGAGTTCTTACCCGCAGACTTGCACAGAGGTGCAGTCATCTGCTTGCGACTGACGTTTCACAGAAAGCATTGGATGCAGCTGCTATAAGATGTAGTGATTTAAATAATATATCTTTTCAAAAGCTCAGTTTTCCAAAAGAACTGCCGGAAGATCAGTACGATTTGATTATGATTTCCGAAGTGGCTTATTATCTTTCATCTGCTGACTGGGAATTTGCAGTAAAGAAATTGTACAATATGATGAAAACGAACGCAAATATTGTTTTGGTTCACTGGCTGCCTGAAGTTCATGATTATCCACAGACAGGCGATCAGGTCCATGACAGTTTTGAAAAACTGATGCAGGATAAACTGACAAAAGTTTTCACCGACAGAGCTGAAAATTATAGAATTGATGTCTGGGAAAAATCATAGTTTGAGATCTCCTCAAGCTTTATTTGTAAATCCTTAATAGCTGTATCAATACCCACATCCGGAAATCTTTCCCGATAACTTATTGTCTGAAGATTCATTAGTTTTTTGTACCACTCTCCAAAATAAGGCGTCCGATGCATTGAACTGTAAACTTCTTCAGTGAGCAGAAGATCAGGAACCCTATTTTTTATCATCAAAAAGAAGTCCGGATTATTCTGATCTTTTAATTTCCAAAGATTCATAAGGCTTTTCTTTTCGATGAGCCTGGTAACAATGGAATCACAGGATTCAACAAAATATTTTTCTGCTTTGTCTCCTAAATTTTTCCAGACGTTCAGCTGATAGGAGAGCCCAACCTCAGTACGTCCTATGCATCTTGCAGAAGTCTGTACAGTCACTCTGTAACTATGCCGTATTCTTGCGTCAATATTCTCAAGCCGTTCAAAAAAAGCACAGTCTTCAAGATACTTTACAACAGGAACTCCCCCTGACCGGGCATAACAGTCAGTGGTAATGGCAAAACTACCGTTAAAATGCTGATGATGCCTGGGAAGTGGATCATAATTCGAATCGATGATGAGTCCTTCAAGTTCAGCAATTAACAGCTGGTATTTCTCATCTTTGAAATGATGCAAATAAGTGAACTCATCTAAGCCCTCAAGCTCATCTGCATATAACAGTATTCTCCCCCCAACGGCCTCAGCTCCGTTATTAATTTCCCAGTGATTCTGTGCGATCCAGTCCGGTTCTACCATGGTGTCTCCGTCTGTAGTCAGAATAATACCTCCGCCATTATTACAGAGTCTTTTGTAAGCACACTCCATTAGTTTTCTTCGTACATACCCAATATTAGACTGATCAGGCAACAGCATAATCTCCTGTAAATAAATGTTGAGGTCAGGATGATCTCTTTGAAAATCTTTGATGTATTTTACTGACTGATCGGAGCAGTTATTGGCAAAAACTAAGATCTCAAATTTCCCGGGATCTAAAGGCTCACCAAAAATATCAACCTGCATAGCAAATGACGAAAGTGTGTTTAGAATATAAGATTCCTCATCCTTTACAGGAATGACAATACTTGATTTAACATCAGGTAAAATTTTAAATTCTGCGAAAAAGGAATTATGAGAATATTCTGTAGAGTCAGCCATGTACTGTATTTTAAAAGTTTTCGTTGATATATTACTTTGTTGGTTATCGATGAAATCTTATTATAAGAAAGAAAACTGTTGTCAGATATTTGCAATTCTGATACCAATAAGCAGTATAAAACAAGGAATTAAAATTATTATTATTATTATTATTATTATTATTATTATTGTTATTATTGTTATTATTGTTATTATTATTATTATTATTATTATTATTATTCTATTTTTTTATTCCGCTTAGCAATACATCTGCACTGGTTTCTTACAGGGTATCTGAGATGTAATTTTACTGTCTTTCTATTTATACTATTTAGTACCCGCCGGGAGCTCAGCTGAAAAAAGTATTCTAGCTGCACATTGACTGTTTATGTTTAAACAAAAAATGCGGTCACTGGTTTTACTCTTATTTTTTTACTATTTTTATAGGATATAATCCGGATCAGGAGCGAAAATTTTGTATTCATTCTTATTCCTACCATCTTAGCTCTAAAATTAATAAGAAATTCTTCTTAGAAATTTAAATGGTCCTATCCAGAAATTTAGAAAAAATGATTACGATAAAGATCAGACGTGAGAAAATGAATGCCGTATTTATGAAACATCATTTGAAAGGATTGCCTTTCGATGCAGTCATTCACCATTTCAGCGAAAAAGATCAGAATGAACATATTCATGACCATCCATTCAGTTTCACAACACATATCCTGAAAGGCAGTTACATTGAAAGGATTTATGAAATCTTTGAAGACGGAACCTATCATACATCAGAACACCACAGAAAAGAAGGAACTTCTCATTTTGTACCCGCAGACACCATCCATGAGATTGTCGAACTTCCTGAGGGGGAGTGTTTTACATTGATCAGGCCCAACGAAAGAGAAAAAGAAACTTATTTTTACAGGTTCGAAGAAGGTAAAGCTTTCAGGAGGAAATGGAACCAGCGTAAATTCAGGGAAATCAGTAAAAGTTAAAGGTCAGCTTTCACGCAGCGGTACTGTCTGTGAAAATATTCCCTTTATTTACTTTAGTATGATTTTATAAAATCCTTTTTCATCAGTTACATCGATTCCTATTCCGGTAAATGTTAATTTATTAATCTGGTAGCCATCACATCCTCCCTTGAATTCGGACGACTGTATTGAAAAATCAAAATTTTTAACCGAAGAATAAAAGGTATAGTTTTTTGTACCGTTATAAGCTCCTACATTTTCTAAAACAACTTTATCGTCATCGGTTTTGGTCAGCTTTACGCCTGTCTGATTTTCATCGGTGACAGAGAAGACAGTGAGTGTTCCGTTGGTAATCAGATTTTCATCAGCAGCATTCACGAACTCAAAAACAATCGGCTGAGGAGCATTATAGCAATCTTCAGCACAACCTGTCAAGATTAAGGTCAGTAAAATAAAAAAGAAGATTTTTTTCATGAGATGATTAATTTGGTCAAAAGTAAAGTTAATCATTATGCACGGGTATGCAAAATTATATAGTTTATGTAAATAATTACGCAGTTTATACCCGAAACATTTGATATTAGCCAAACACTGTTTCTCTCAGCTGTTGCTAAGAGAATATTTATCAGCAAGTCATAATTTTCGGTTCTGCAGCATGACAAATAATCCCGTCAAGGAAAAAAATGCAGTAACCAACGTAAAAAGAAGAGAAGCGGAAACTGAAATTTCAGAACTGAAATGAAACATTGCAGATGCTTTGAGGAAAAGAAATTCACGGGCTCCGATGCCAGCAAAAGAGATCAGGCTGAGAATAGAGCTACAGAGAAAAACAATGATATAAACTGTGAAATTTTCTGTTATCTGTAAACTTTTTAACAAGCATACAAAGCTTACAGACTGCAAAAGCTGGATTAAAAACGAGATAGAGAGCGTTTTAAAATAAATTCTTCGGTAGACAGGAAATATTTTTTTCAACATCAGGTAACCGACAATAACTCCGGAAGCCAGTAACGCCAGATTGATTAAAAGCCATTTTCCTGATAACAGGCTGGTTGAAAAAATAAGAATGAGACAGCAGATTGCCAGTAAACCGCTAAGTCTGTCATTGAAGATACTGGCAGTGAGCTTTTTAACGCTCCAGCCATGATTTTTATGGAGTATATAAATTTTATAAGCATCCCCGCCAATTCCGCCGGGAATAAAAAAGTTATAAAACATTCCCAAAAAATACAGCGTAAGATTCCTTGAAAAGTTTAAATTAAACTGATGAGCATTAAAATAAAACTCAAGTCGTTTGGCAGATATAATCTGTGATATAAGAAAAAAAACGGCACCCATAATCAGATAAAAAATATCTAAGGCTGACCAGATCTGAATAATATCTTTAAAAGGGATTTTTCGAACGACAAAATAGAGCAGGGCTGCACTGATGACGATTTTAAGTCCTTTAAGAGATGCTTTTTTCCAATTGCTTTTCACTGAATGCTATTGTTTTTCTGATATTAAAGGCTCTTTTATCCTGTGATTCGTAATAGGTTTTCATCTGCATATCGATAATAATACCAGTGATGAAAAACTGGATACCGACAAAGACTAGAATGACTCCAAGAATCAGCAGAGGTCTTGTGCCGATATCCTGACCCATAAGCTTTATCGTTAAGAGATATAGATTGATGATCATTCCCAGCGTAAAAACGAGAAGTCCCATATTTCCGAAAAGGTAGATGGGTTTTGCCAGGTACTTCTGGTTAAACAGAACCAGGAGCAGATCATTGATGACTTTGAAAGTCCTGTTAATCTTATATTTTGATTCTCCATGCTGCCTTGCATGATGCCTGACAGGAATTTCTGCAATTCGTGCTCCGTTAAGATGAGCCATAAGACTGATGAAACGATGGTTTTCACCGTAGAGATTAAGATCTTTAGCCGTTTCGGAAGTGAAAACTTTCAACGCACATCCCTGATCTGAAATATTGAGTTTGGTGGTACTCTTAATGATCAGGTTTGCTATTTTTGAAGGAATTGTTTTCAAAGAAGAATCCTTTCTTTTAACTCGTTTCCCCACAACAAGATCAAATTCTCCATTTTCAAGAAGATCTACCATTGCAGGAATATCCGAAGGGTCATTCTGAAGATCTCCGTCTAATGTTATGATATAATCTCCTGAAGCGTAATCAAAACCCGCCATCATGGCAGAACTCTGGCCATAATTTCTTTTTAACTGGATCAAAACAACCCGCGGATCATTTTTAGCTATTATTTCTTTAACAGTCTGATCGCTGGAACAGTCATCAATAATAATGAGCTCATAGGAATAATTATTCATTGCGGCGCGAATTCTATCAATAAGAAGTCCTGCATTTCCCTGTTCATTAAACATCGGAATGACCAATGAATAAAATTTGTCGCGATCCATTATTGTATTGTAATATTTTGTTAGATTTGTGTCGTTATCTATTGTAAAAATATAAAAAAATACGCACTTTTAGATGAACAAAATATTACCAATTTCTCAGAGAGAAATTCTGTTTATATATATCGGCTTTTTTATTGTTTATTTATCAGGGCTTTTTATTCCTTTGATGGAAAATGATTCTGCACAGCATGCCTCCATGGCTATGCGAATGGCCCTGAACAATGATTTTTTCAATATTTACAAAGGGGACAGTCCTTACTTAGATAAGCCGCATCTACACTTCTGGCTCGCTGCACTTTCGATGAAAATTTTTGGAATCAATCAAATTGCGTATCGCATTCCTGCCTTGATTGCCCTTGCATTGGGTGCTTTTTCCACGAAAAAACTGACGGATATCTTATATAATAAAGAAAATATAGGATATTTCGCTTCCCTGATTTTTTTGTCTGCGCAAACCATTATCCTGTCTGCTCATGATGTAAGAACAGATGCAGTGCTTACAGGGCTGATCATATTTTCTATATGGCAGTTGGTTGGTTTCATAAAAGCCGGGAAAAGCAGCAATGCCTTATTGGCAGGACTGGGAACTGCCCTTGCTTTTTCTTCAAAAGGACTGATGGCTGTAGTTATTATAGGGTGCTGTATTCTAGCATATCTTCTGTATTCCAGAGAATGGAAAAAGTTTTTTAATCTTAAAATTATCTTAGCTGCTTTCAGTTTTAGTGTCGGAATTCTTCCTGTCTTATATGCTTATCATCATCAGTTTGGAGAGGAGGGTATAAGGTTTATCCTGTTTAACCAAAGTATGAACAGGCTCACAGCGAGCGGTTTTGAAGAGACAAGCCCGGATTACCTGTTCTTCTTTCATACCCTGCTCTGGACATTTTTACCCTTTTCTTTAGGATTTTATTTCGGGATTGTACAGAAGACCGTTTTTTTCATTAAAAACAGGTTTTCAAAGATTCAAGGGGTCGAATTTCTCACCTTAGGCGGTTTTTGGATGGTAATGCTTATTTTTTCACTTTCAAAATTTAAGCTTCCTCATTATCTGAATGGGCTCATCGCTGTTCTTTCTGTATTTTGTGCAGCCTATCTTTTTGATCTGTACAGAAATAAATTATATAGGACATTGAAGATTCTGTATGTTATTCAATTAGTTTTAGTCTTTGCTTCTCCACTAGCTGTGGGGCTTTTGACCTATTTTTTTACAGGCATATACAATATGTTTTTTTATACTTTGTACTGTTTTCTTTTTATCTTTCTTCTTAGCACTGTTTTCAGAAAACAGGATCTCTTCAGAAAGTATATTTTGGTCTCGTTCATCTTTTCAATTTCCATAAATATTTTCCTTAATACACAGTTTTATCCTGTTCTTACCCAGTATCAGGCGAGTCTGAAAATGGCAGAGTTTGTCAATAAAAACAAGCTGAATAAGCAAAACGTCTACATGCTGACAGATTATGAGGCCTGGAATTTTGATTTTTATACCCGGAGAAATACACCGAGAATAGACGAAGATAAATTAAAACCAGGTGCATTTCTGATTATCTATGACGAGCATTTAGGAAAATTGAAACATCAATTTAAAAAATTACATTCTGAGGATAATTTCAGGATAACAAAACTTTCATTAAAATTTTTAAATCCGAAAACCCGTTCAGCACAGACAGATAAGCTTTCTCTCATCCAGATTGAAGACTGATAGGATTAAGATTTTTAAGATTCTGTGTGTTATTTTAGATTTCTTCTGTGACAGAAATGTTAAATGATTTTTTCAGAATTTATAATTCAAAAACACTGAAAATCATCTTGGCTTTCCCCGGTGTATGGAAAAGTCGGAAGTAGATAGATTTGGTTTTTTCCGACCGTATTCTATGAAATCGTTTGGGGGACTATAGGGTCTTTAGCTGTGGTAATCTTGTTGCCTCTTTTATTTTAATCCTGTCTTTTACTTTTCCACTATAGAAATGACTTTTACCATCATTTCAATTATTTCCTTCGTCAGAGGAATAATATTACTGACAATGAATTATCCCTCTACAAATGGGATAAGAAAACTTACGATCTCATCAGACTTTTTGCAGAATAATGATGCGAGATTAATTGACTACAGGCAATAGGGTTTAACAGCTTTTTCAGTTCACTGTTTCTTGATGCCAAAGTCTATATTTCCTTTTTTGCGAAAAACATCTTTATAAGGAGTGCTGTCCGCTGTCAAAAGTTTTATTGCTTCTGTAAGTTCTTTTTTACAGCTTCCAAAATAAAATTCCACTTTGGCAATCAACAGCATATCTTAATCCCTGTAGTAATACTGAAGGTTACTAAGAGATAAATTTAGCATTTTTCGCTACTTTTCTCACAGAAAGTTTTCTGCTCCTTCTATCGTCCGTATTGACCCGTTTGAGGAAAACATAACGGTTCCTTAGGAGTTACAATTAACATAACGAAGAAATTGCCCCTCCTCCAAAAAAAAATTATTAGACAATAAAATAAATGTTTTAGCCCATTCCAATCAGAGTAAATGATGTGTCTGCAAAAGCACTTGAAAGACGGTTTACAGGTAACGGATGCACTGTATTACCCAATTTGATGATGAAACTGTCATTACTGCCCTACCTTTATTCACCTGAACTGAAAAGATAAAGCGAATGAAGTATTGGTCTGAAAATTGTGATGTCAAAAATATCTGAAGAAATATTTTTAAATAATTTCAGATTTAATGCCAAACAAAAAATAGTATTTATTATGGAAAAAAGTATTGTGAATAATGACAATAAGTTCAGTGTGAAAGGCTTCGGCGCTTCCGGAGATTTTATCAATGGTAAAACATTAAAAGAGATGGACATCATACGCAACAAACCTAAATCTGATGAAGTGCTCATTGAAGTTCTGTACTGTGGGGTATGTCACAGTGATATTCATCAGGTGAATAATGACTGGAAAAATACAAGATATCCCTGCGTACCAGGTCATGAGGTGATAGGTAAAATAATCGAGACGGGCTCTGAAGTTTCAAATTTTAAAATAGACCAGATTGTAGGGGTAGGCTGTATGATTGACAGCTGTCAGAATTGTGAATCGTGTACTAAAGGGGAAGAGCAGTTATGTTTAGGGGAGCATGGGGCTACAATGACCTATAACGGTTATTTCAATGATCCGGAATCTGATTATAATACCTTTGGAGGCTATTCAAGCCATATTGTTGTAAACAAAGAATTTTTATTGACAATTCCCGAAAAATTAGAGCTTTCAAGCGCTGCACCTATTCTCTGTGCAGGCATTACAACTTACAGTCCGCTTAAGAATGCCGGTATCAGACAAGGCTCAACTGTGGCAATCGTAGGTATTGGTGGTTTAGGCCATATGGCTGTGCAGATCGCAAAAGCGATGGGAGCAAAGGTAACTGCCATCACCACAAAGCAGGAAAAACGGGAAGAAGCACTTAAGCTGGGTGCTGATGAGGTGCTTGTTTCAGAAAATAAAAAGGAGATGAAAGCCAGTGAATTGGCCTTTGATTTTATATTAATTACCATTCCTTACGGTTTTGATATTAACCTGTATGTACCGCTTTTAGGTGTTAAAGGTTCGTTGGTAACCGTAGGACTTCTTGGAGCATATAAGGAGCCGCTTGATAATATGGAAGTAGCAAAATTCAACAGGTCTGTGGGAGGATCATTAATCGGCGGTATTAAAGAGACGCAGGAAGTCCTGGAATTTTGTGCCGAACATGGTATTGCTCCGGAAGTGGAAATGACAAAAATCGAAGATATCAACGATGCTTTTGACCATATAAAAAATGAAGATGTACGCTTTCGTTATGTCATTGATATGGCCAACTAATTAGCTCCGTTTTTTTCTTAAAAAATCAAAGTGCAGAGAGAAAATCTGCACTTTTTTTATTCAGGAGATAAAAAATGTAAAATAATATGCTCCGCAAATTATATAGAGAAGCAGCAAAATGATATCATGTGATTTGTGAACCTATTGCAGCATATTGGTAGACTTAAAACCGTGAAATTACAATATTTTTGTATTGAAAATTATAGATCTGATGCTTAATGATAATATACAGCTGCATTTGCTTTCCGGTGAAAATGATGACCTGATGATATCGCCAATGTCGATGTCATATAATCCTTCAGAAAGCGAGCCTGATACTTCTGTTGCACACCGACATGATTACATCTCCTTATTTCTGCTGGAAAAAGGTTCCATAACTATGCTGGTTGATAATAAATATGTGATCATGACCGGATCTTCTGTATTGCTTATTGCCAAAGGCCAGATTCACCAGCCGGTGGATAGTACCGATATCAAAGGATGGGTAATGGTTTTCGATGAGAAGATCCTCGATCCTGAAATAGTAATCTCATTGGAATGCTCCACTGAGGAGATTTGTTTTTCTCCGGTAAATGGTGTAGAAATGACTTTTTTAAATAATTTTCTTGACAGTATATATACCTGTACGGACAAAAAATCAGATGGTCCCTTTGGCAGGAAGCTGTTGTACGGAATGGTAAATATTGTTTATTATAAGTTAGCAACGATGTTTTGGTCTGCAAGAACGAATATTCCGGATAGTTACACTTCCAGACCTGTACAAATCACTCAGGACTTTAAAAGACTTGTCCGAAAGCATTTTAGAGAACTGAAAAAGCCTGCATCATATGCAGAGAAGCTTAACATTTCAGTTACCTATCTTAATGACACAGTCAAAAAAACTACAGGTTTTCCGTCTACTGATTTTATTCAGCAGGAGATCATAGCCGAGGCGCAGCGTCAGTTACTTTATACGACCGGAAGTGTGAAGGAAATTGCGTACAGCCTGGGGTTTGCTGACTGGAAGTATTTTATCAGGCTCTTTTCAAAAGTTGCAGGTAAATCTCCTACCGTGTTCCGGAAAGAAGTGCAACAACTGCGGTCAGACAGTAAAAAGAAATAATTATATATCATGGTCTGTAAAGCAAAGCAGGTTCCTGTTAAGGTTTGGTCGTACAACGGAATGGAATTTTGTTATATCTCTGAAAAAACCATTCTGACTGATCTGTCTTAAAATTACAGAGAAAAACATTCTGTCACAAAAAATTAAGTAATCTATGAAAAATAAAAAAATACTAGTCTCAGGTGCAAGCATTGCAGGTCCTACCTTAGCATACTGGCTGTATAAGTACGGTTTTGAGGTCACTGTGATAGAGCTTTCCCCTGAATTAAGGCTGGGCGGTCAAAATATTGACGTGAAAGGTCCTGCGAAAGAAGTTGCCCTTAAGATGGGAATCGTAGAAGAGATCCGCGCGCTCAATACTACAGAGATCGGGCTTCGCTTCGTTGATTCAGGTAACCGTACTCTGGCAGAATTTCCAGCCGGGAGTTCAATGAGCATGACTCAGGAACTTGAGATACTTCGTGGCGATTTGGTTAAAATACTCTATGATCATACCGCAAAGGACGTTGAGTATATTTTTGGAGATCATATCATCCAACTTATGCAAACAGAAAATGAGGTAGAAGTTAATTTTGCAAGCGGAAAGAAAGATATATATGATATAGTCGTTTCTGCTGAAGGCATAGGCTCTTCTACTCGTGATCTTGCTTTCGGCAATCGTCCGGATTTTAAATATTTAGGCTTATATACTGCCTATCTTACTATTCCAAAAAAAGAAACCGACAGTCGGTGGGCACGATGGTATAATGCTCAGGAAGGTATTGTATTTATGTTACGTCCGGACAATTACGGTGAAACAAGAGCTTCTGTTACTTTTCTGGCGAAGGAAAATGAATTTAAAGACCTTGATGATCAGGAGCAAAAAAAAGCGCTTATCCATCGCATAAATGGTGCAGGCTGGGAATCTGAAAGGCTTATCAAAGAAATTGAGAACACCAATGATCTCTATTTTGAAAGGGTCAGCCAGGTGAAAATTAAACGATTGAGCATTGGAAGGGTAGTGATAACCGGTGACGCAGCATGGTGTGCTACTCCTATTGCAGGAAAAGGTACCGATCTGGCGATGGCAGGAGCATACATTCTTGCCGGCGAGCTTTCAATGGCAGAAGATTATGAGGAAGCCCTCAGAAATTATGAAGAAAAAATGAGGCCATACGTAGAAGAATGCCAGAAACTGCCACCGGGTATTCCTGGGATCGTATATCCGAAATCAAAGTGGGGAGTTGCTTTGCTGAATAAATTAGTCACGATTGCCGGAAGTAAGCCTGTCAGATGGTTAATGGGTGTTTTTTCAGGAAATAATAAAGACGATAAAAAAGAGATTATATTACCGGATTATGGTAAAACGGATTATTAGCGATCACCCGATAAAATACAACTTCAGTTTTTAAAAATTCACTTTAAGTCCGACATGATTTGGGTAGAGCAAATATTGAAAATAAAATCCTGTAAGAATAAATACATCAGAGGAAAAATGTTTTTACTCTGGTGTATTTATTTCTGATCTGTAAGTATTGGATTTAAAGACGGCAAATTCCGGCTTCGCCCGCAAAAAGATCTCTTTGTATCAGATGTTATCTTACAAGAATAATTTTACCGGTATGTGAACCGTCTTCCAGGAGCCGGTGCGCTTCGGCAGCCTGAGCAAGCGGAAATGTTTTATAAATGACTGGTTTGAATTTCCCTGATTCTATCAGCGGCCATACGTTCATCCGGATTTCTTTGGCCACCTGTTTTTTAAAAGCATATTCTCTGCTTCTCAGAGTGCTTCCTGTGATGGTCAGGCGTTTTGTCATTACTTTCCGTATATCAAGATCTACCCGGCTGCCATCTACGGCATTGATATGAACCAATCTGCCATCCGGATTCAGAATATTTATGTTTTTAGATAAATAATTACCGCCAATCATATCCAGAATAACATCAACGCCTTCATTTTGCAATTCGGTTTCGAAATTCTGTGTTTTGTAATTGATATAAGAATCTGCACCAAGTTCAAGGCATTTCTGACCTTTTTCATCCGAACCAACGGTAACAATCACTTTTGATCCCAAAGCACGGGCAATCTGGATACCTGTTATTCCAATCCCACTGTTGCCGCCGTGTAGCAGGAATGTTTCTCCGGACGCAAGTTTTCCTCTTTTAAAAACATTTGACCAGACCGTAAATACCGTTTCCGGTAAACTTGCGGCTTCGGCAAAACTGAGGCCTTCAGGAACCGGAAGGCATTGACCTTCTCTTACTGCTGCATATTCTGCATAACCGCCTCCGGTCAACAGTGCACAAACCCGATCACCGACTTTAAACTCTACAGCATCAGGTCCACATTTTACAATTGTTCCTGAAACTTCCAGTCCCGGGATTTCAGCGGCAACACCATCAGGTGCAGGATAACCGCCTTCACGCTGAAATACGTCCGGCCGGTTAACTCCGGCTGCTTTTACTTCAATGAGTACCTCATCTCCAGAGATCTCCGGAATCGTAGACTCCTGAAATTTTAGTACGTCAGGACCACCGAATTCTGTAATAATGATTGCTTTCATTTTTTTTAATTTCGTATAAGATTAATTATAAACTTTTTTTGCTGCCTTATGTAAGTTACCAATCCTTAACTTCATGCGGATTGTTTTTATTTTATGGAGGCAGAGAGCATGCTGTAAAAGCAACGATGGGTCAATGTCCCCGATAAAAAGTTTACGGTATCTATCCATAATTTGTGCCGACCTGTAAAAGTCAGGTTAACCAGTGATCAGTTATTACCTGATTTTCCAAAAAACTTCTCCATCCGATCTTTTAAACATCAGGGCACCGAAAATAAATCCAATTCAAAATGGTGTGAAACGTTTTTTGTGATCCTTCCTGTTTTACTCTTCCAGAACATTTTCAATGGTTTCCAAAGAATCGATAATCTTTATAATCTTTTCATTCTGCTTTCTGATCTGTCTTGGACGCAGTAAAAACCATGTAACTGCCAACCATAAAAACGTTAATCCATAAACCATAATTCTGGCTGAAGCTGACATCTTCAGTGCAAATTCATAAAAATAAAAGGCAAAACCCGCAGTCAGCAGGATATAATAGATACCAATTCCTTTCGTATGCATATAATTCTGCTGAAGATGTAATTTTTTCAGTGAAGCAAGATACTGCTGATTACTCATAGAAGGATTTATTTTTCGGATCACGTTGATTTTCTGAAAAGATAAGAAAATGTACATGCCTAGAGCGATGAGAATCAGAACAATACCGACAACGGTGCTGATCATTTTAAAATCAATGACATTCCAGATGAAAATTATCCCAAAAGCCGTGGCAAGAAGAACGGACATGTGGCAGATTGTAGCTTTCAGTTGTTTTTTTCTGTAATTGTCAGCTTTGGATTTTATTTCGTGAATATTAGGAATCTGTATTGTTTTCTTATTCCATATATCTGTGAAATTGATGTTATCTGTCTGCATAATTTTTAAATTTTTGGGTTAATTTTTCTTTAATCCTGTGTATTTTGACTCTTACATTTGCAGGTGAAATTCCTACAACTTCAGCAATTTCAGTCTGTTTCATTTCTTCCAGTTCAAGAGATATAATAATTCTTTCCATTTCGGGTAATTCTGAGATACACTGATAAAGGAAATCGGTCATTTTATCCTGTTCAGTCTTATCATCCCTGCAGGAATTATCATTGATCTGATAAGGCAGCTCATCTTTCGGCATCCGTTTCTCAACATTGATTTGTCTTAAACAGATATTGGTGGCAATTCTGTAAATCCATGTACCGATTGCAGCTTCCTGCCTGAATTTTGGTAATTGCTGGAAAACCGCCACAAATGTTTCCTGGCAGAGGTCTTTTGCCGCATCGTTATCATTCACATAACCCATACAGAGACGAAATATCTTCTTCCAGTAATCATGGTATATCTCTTCGAAGTTTAAAACCTGCATTGTCTTGTTTTGAAATTTAGAGTCTGATAAACAGAAAATGTTACATTTTTAAACAAAAAAAGCGTCTGGAATTTTGAGACGCTTGTATTATGAGTAAGACAGATTTGTTTTCTGATCAGAATTTTGATTACAAACTGTAGTTGGAATTGATCTTTATACAGGCAAATACCTTCAGGAAAACGGGAGGTATTTCTTTCATTTTTGATGCTTTTAGCCTTTTTGCTTATATCAGTCGATTAGATTCTGCCCATCTGTCGGCAGAATGAATGAGAATACGGTCCGTTCGTTTTTGGAACTCTGTACCTGAATAGTACCGTTATGGAGTTCAATAATTTCTTTGCAGAGATAAAGTCCGATACCGAACCCAGATATGGATCTGCTGTCCATATCCTTCACCCGATAGTACCGGTCGAATATTCTCTGCTGATCATCGGCCAATATTCCTATTCCCTGATCCTGAACGTTAACTTTCAGACCGTTATCGCCAATGCTCATGTACTCTACCGTGACAGGCGTTCCGAAATGAGAATATTTGATCGCATTTCCAATAAGGTTATGGAGTACCTGTGATATTTTTTCACGGTCAGCAAGTATGAATGCGGTTCCGGAAGGCTTAAAAATAAAGTTACGGCTGGGGTTGGCAGAAAGTATTTCATCTTCAACTTCCGAGAATAATAAATGGAAATCAAAAGATGTTTTTTCCAAATGAAGCTGTCCGGAATCAAGTCTTGATACATTAAGAAAACCATTAATCATGCTGTTCATATAATCCGCCTGTTTCAGACATTTTTCCAGTATATTCTGCTGTCTGGAGTGATCCTGGCCTACTTCCATTCGTTGTAAAATCTGAATGTAGGCTTTCAGCGATGTAAGCGGGGTTTTAAGTTCATGACTGACCATACCCATGAAATCATCCTTGCGCTCCTCCTCTTCCTTTTGTTTTGTAATATCCCTCAAGGTGCCATTAAGGCTTAGCGGATTGCCTTCCTGATCATAGAAAACTCTGCCATTGGCCTGTAGCAGCCTGATCTGCTGATCTATTTTGTTTTGTATTTTATATTCTATGAAATAATGACCGTCAGAATTTTTATCCAGCGACTTCGTGATCGCTGCAATAACCCGATCCCGATCCTCCGGTAAGATTGACGCTAGTGCAAGAGAAAGATCTAAACTTTCCCCGGAAGACAGGCCAAACCAGTTTTTAAGCAGATTGTTTCCGGAAAAAAGGTTTGTTGCCGGCTGATAATAGAAAGTAGCAAGTTCTCCTGCATCGATCGCCAGGGCAAGCATCGACTGGTCGTTTTCATTCTTTCGCCGTGCCAGGACCTGCTGCGTGATTTCTTCAATAATAACAAGAACACCTGAAATCTCGCCGCGATCAGAAAAAATAGGTTGATAGATGGAATTGACAATTGCTTCTCTCAATCCATCAGGATGATGCAGTCTGACCGCAAACTCAGTGTTGATTTTTGGTTTTCCGCTTCTGTAGACTTCTTTTAGCCACCTGTTTACAGACTGGCCATGCAGTTCCGGACGAGCATTCTCATGCGGGTAGCCGATTACTTCCGCTTCTGTACGGCCCCATATTTTCAAAATGGCAGGATTGGCGATTTCAATAATATGATCAGCCCCCTTCAGCATCGCAATTCCAACAGGAGCCTGTTCAATGATTGTTCGGATATATTCTCTGCTCTGGTCAAGCTGCTTTATAGAATTGTTGAGCTCTTCATTAGTGGAGGTCAGCTCTTCCAGTGTGGCAGCCATTTCCTCATTAAGAGCATCTTCTATTTCTTCTTTTTCTTTTATCTGCTGTAAAAATTCCCTGCGTGAAGTTACCTCAAGTGCCGTATTGAGGATACACCATGTCTTATTATTCTCATCAGTCAGCGCCTTGTATTCATAATCAAAATAATCAAGTTTTTCCACTCCGTTTTTGATCAGTCTGGCAGGCGCCTCATGGACAGAATATGTTTTTCCGGAACGCCATACCTCCTGCAATAAAGCTAAAAAAGGTTGTCCTTCAAGTTCAGGAATTGCCTCCATCAAAGGTTTACCGATGACAGACGAGTCTTTTCCCCACAGCGCCAACATGCCCTCGTTTGCAAAACGGATGATCATATCATTGCCTGAATAAATAGATGTAGGTGCCGGAGACGAAGCCAGTGCCTGGATAATTAAATCCAGGCTGAAGCTTTTATCGGACAAAGTTTCTTGCATACTCATAAATTGTGTAAAGATATACAAAAGTCTTTTTACTGACCTAAAATCGTGGTAGGTAAAATACCGGAAAAGTCAGTAAAGCTGAATTTGCAGTTTCGAATCAATCTGGCTGAAACTCTTGCTGTACAACGTTTTTTCAGGATATCCAAAGTTCAGTTAAGGAAATTAATTCCAACTGTTCTCTCCTTTTATTTTGATATAAGCTAAGTATCCTGCTCCCGCTAAATAATGAGAATGATTTCCATAATAGACTAAAGCCTGAGTTTTTTTATTGTCGAAACCAATTTTTGATACAGTTAATAATCCCTGCGATTCCTGAAATTTCCTGTAAAATTTTTTCCGGCTTTTTTCATTATTTTTAATAATAGAAGCTGTTTCTGAACCGCTAATCAGTATTACTTTTTTACTGTTTTGAAAATGGGCTGGTTCCAGAATAGTGGGATTACTGTTAATGAAAACATAATTGAAATAGATATGATGATCTTTTCCATGAAGATGTTGTAAATATCGTAAGATATTCAAATTTGTGCATTACGCAAATAGAAATATGCTATTCTGCCACTGTATTTTTGGAAAATATATAGGTTTGATTCGTTTACTTGATATGGAAAAAACTGAGCTAGTTTAATACCAGTTTTTTTGTCTGAAAGTAAAGCTTTCGATTTTTTGATGCTGTAAATTTCCGGATAATACTCCTTCTACAAAGTCAACTAATATTTTAATTTCGTTTGTCATGATATAGGCTCTCCATTTTCATTACTCATCAAAAGTAATAATTTTTCACGCTTTAAAAAATAATCTTCAATTACAAACCAATACTGGATACGATTGACATTGTACAGTTTCCATAGCATCTATCCAATTTCCTGAAATAGGATTGCCAAATTTAAAAGTGATGCTTGCTCTGATGAGGTTATCTAATTTTTTATAAATCAGTTTTTTTGATTTTATATGATTAGAGCCATTTGATTATTTTTATTCATATTTTTTTGATTTATTTTACAAATTTAATGCTATTCACTTGCGTGCATCTACATTTACAATTATATTCGCACTGTTAAAAAAATATAACAAAAACTAATACTATGAAAAAATTTTTATTTGCTGCGGCAGTAATTGGAATGTCATTATCGTTGAATTCATGTGCGAACTCTGATGATGCAATGGTTGAAAAAAAGGAGTTGAATGCAAGTTTTTTGGGAAGTGGAGCTCGAGAAACTTCTAGCGCAGATAGAAGAGCTCCATCTGGATTTGTTGGTAGTTTTGAATTTACATTAGGTCGTGTTTCAAAGGAATGTGCAGGTTTCGGTGTTTGTGGATTGGTTGTTTTTAGTATTGATATCATTGACCTTCCTCCTACTAGTGCACCAAAGAGTACACCGTTAGTGGGTGACATTATCCAGAATCCAAATAATGAATTTAGTGCGCTGATTTATTTAAATCAAAATGTTGATCCTAATCAATATGACACTGTTTTCTACATTGATCAAGATTTTAATGCAGGAGAAAATTATCTTCTGAAAGCCGGAGAATACCAACTGGATAATTCTATAGGTGAGTATGGAGGGTATAAAATCATTGTTGAGCAATTGTAAATTATGAAATTTTTTTATATAATTTATTTCTTTTTAGTTAGTGGATTTTTTACTGCCCAAGAGAAATGTGAAATAATTGAATCAACATCTCTGAACATTAAAAAAGTGGATAAAGAGGACTTGATTTGTATTGCAAAAAATTCCGATCAACCAATTACTGTTTTTTATACATTTGCAAGTTGGTGTGCACCATGCAGAATGCATCTGTTACAGGCACTTTATTTAGAGAAATTTTTTAAAACCAATGTTTATATTGTTTTAGTGGAAGGAGAATCTGATCGGAAGATCATTAATGGAATAAATTATATAGAAAAATATGCACCTGATGCAAAAATGTTAGTTTTGAAAGACGCAGTTTATGAGGGAGGTGTTAAAAAGAGAAATCGTCAATTTGTAACGGATATCACCCCTCCCCAGTTTGAGAATATTGCTGATTTTTCTAAATTTATATTGATCAATAAGGAAGGACAAACTGTATTGGTTACCAATTACAAGGATAATGAAAATGATCCCGATTGGAAAGATGCTATGCCAATGATCAAAAGAAAAATCATACCACTCTTAGAAAAAAGGTGATTGTCTTTTATATAATTTGAAGAAAGATTTTTCTTTTGCTTTAATTATATTAGGCAAATATTTATAGGAAAAACAAATCCCTTTTCTACGGAAAAGGGATTTGTTTTTCCTATAAATTAGTCATTTTTAATTCAAGAATCATTAAATGTTAATTGATCTATATTCTTATCCTGATGAAATAAGCTGTATTGTTTTGCTTTTCTCACAAATCAGACTAAGGTCAATAGAATTCTAACTGAAAATGATGAGATGTGATTTACAGAAATCATCAGATTTACTCTTATTTTAAAAATAAAAATGCAAATACAAATTTTGATTAATTCAATAGATTAAAATTCGTTAACTTTTATAAAGGATTGTTAAGCATTTGGTAGGATATAGTAAAAAAAAATTAAAGAATTAAGATGAATCATATTTATTTTTGCATTTTTTTATC
This sequence comes from Chryseobacterium sp. HNCC26DJ238, assembly GCF_057180465.1. NCBI lineage: Bacteria > Pseudomonadati > Bacteroidota > Flavobacteriia > Flavobacteriales > Weeksellaceae > Chryseobacterium > Chryseobacterium sp. HNCC26DJ238. The sequence goes on along the minus strand of NZ_JBXUGI010000011.1, from coordinate 3,536 downwards.
ATCTTTGTTTTATGAAAAAAATTATTATCAGTATACTTCTTTTTAACAGTTTAGATACTTTGTTTGCTCAATCAGAAGTTCAGAATAACTCAAACCAGGTTTTTCCAAAATCAGAGTCAACTTCTTTTTGTTTGAAAAAAAATATTTTTACTGACCTTGCTGAAACGAGAAGCAAGGATTTTAAGGTCGATGTATATCAAAAAACTCTGCCGACAATAGATAATCAAGTACAATACAGACCAAGAGAAACTAATGAATTACTAAGAAATATTGGAAAATATGGACCGGTAAATAGTGGTGATATGATTTTAAAAGCAACTCTTAATTCGTTGCCAAAATTAAAGTTTAAATTTTAAGTTAAACCTTAGTGATCTGCATGTGTGCATTTTTATAAAGTTCATTAGCTAATTATGTTTATCTGAAAAACTCTTTTTTTAACAGAATTTAGGAGGATAAATGGATTATTAAATGATAGTTTAAGTGTGTAATTACTTTAAAACTTCAAATAATAAGTTCGATGTTCTCTGAAAAATTGATATTTTTTTAAGATCATTATCAAACTACTTAAACAAGCGTTTTACTGTCTTGTATCTATTAGGTTAACAATAAAGTTATTAACAAAAAAACCGGAAAGAAAGTGATTGATCACCTCTTTCCGGTCTTGTACCCAGTACCAGAATCGAACTGGTACATCTTTCGATACTAGAGTTTGAGTCTAGCGCGTCTACCAATTCCGCCAACTGGGCTTGTTTTTAATTGGTGTGCAAATATAGGAACTTTTTTTAATCTTCAAAAACTTTTTGAAACATTTTGATTAAAAAATAATCTCCAAACCATCGTAGGCAAGGTGGATTCCTGCAGGAAGTAACTTGTCTTCAATATCATGCAGACCAAAATGATGGCTGATATGGGTCAGAAATAATTTTTTAGGTTTGAGTTCTTCGAAGAGCTCAATAACATCCGGTAATATGAAATGGGCAGGATGTGGATCAAATTTACGGATGCAGTTTAAGATAAGGACATCCAGACCCTGTAATTTCTGTTTTTCTGTTTCAGAAATAAAACCGGCATCTGTGATGTAGGCTAAATTCTTAAACCGGTATCCCAAAACAGGAATTTTGTAATGGATCACTTCAACAGGGGTGATTTTTACATCTAAAACTTCAAATGGACTGTTGTCAATAGTGTGCAGGTCAAATGCAGGTGCACCAGGATATCTTTCATCTGCAAAAGCATACTGAAAACGGTTTTTAACTTCATTTCCTACTATTTCGCTGCAGTACAGCGGCATGTTTTTTCCGCTTTTAAAAATCAGGGGTCTCATATCATCCAGTCCGATCACATGATCGTTATGTTCGTGGGTCAGCAGTGCAATGTCGATGTTATTTTCTTTGTTGATCAGCATTTGCTGACGGAAATCGGGACCGCAATCAATGAGGATTTTTTTATTTTCATCGGTGGTTACCATTGCAGATGCTCTGAAACGGTTGTCTTTCGGATTTGGGGAGGTGCAGACTTCGCAGGTACACCCGATAACGGGAACACCCTGGGAAGTTCCGGTTCCTAAAAATTTCAACTTCATTTGTTTTGAGGTTGGTTTAATTTTGGTAAATTTACGAAAAATTTAATGTCCTAATGTATCAGAAACTAACTCCTAAACAAAAAGCATTAACAATTAATCTAGATCCTACTATTTATGGTACTTTCGCAGAAATTGGAGCAGGACAGGAAACTGTACGACACTTTTTTAGAGCAGGAGGAGCTTCCGGTACGATTGCTAAAGCAATGTCGGCTTACGACAAAGATTTTAGTGATGCCATCTACGGAAAAGAGGTAAAAAACAGGTATGTAACACAAAACAGGCTTCGGAAAATGCTTCGCTATGAAGTTTCGTTGATTGAAGAAAGGATTTCCAGAGAAAACAGTCCGAACAGAAAGTTTTTTTCTTATGCCAATACGGTAACTACCATTAACTTCGACAAAACAGTGAAAGGTCACGGATGGGTAGGAATCCGTTTTCAGGTAAAAGAAAACGAGGATTATAACGAAGTTGTCATTCACGTAAAATTCAAAGAAAATGATGCCACCCTGCAGCAGGAAACTTTGGGGAATCTTGGTGTCAACCTTATTTTTGGGGCATTCACCTATTTTGATAATCCACGGAGACTGATTGAATCACTTTATGACGATGTGGCTACGGACAATCTTGAGATTGATATGATTGATTTCAGCGGTCCCGCTTTCGCTTATGTCGACAACAGGCTGATGTCTCTGCAGTTGGTGAAGAATAACATGACTGATGCTGTGATCTTCAATTCTCAGGGAAACAATATGCTCCCGGCTGACGTTTTATACAAAAAAAATATTTTTGCTGTTCGCGGGAGTTTCAGACCGGTGACAAGAGTAAATATTGATATGCTCAGAAACGGGATGGATATGTTCCTGAAAGACGCTATCTGCACCCATGAAGAGACAGAAGTTCTGATAGAAATCACCATCTCCAACCTTCGTGCAGACGGAGATATTGACGAGCGGGATTTCCTGGATAGAGTAGATGTTCTGGGTAAATTGGGATATACCGTAATTATTTCAAACTTTTCAGAATATTACAGACTGATTGATTATTTCTCCCATTACACGAATGGTGATATCGGAGTAGCAATGGGGGTAAATAATATGCTGATGGTATTCGATGAGAAATATTATAAAGACCTGTCAGGAGGAATCCTGGAGGCTTTCGGTAAATTCTTCCGTAACGGAATGAGAGTTTACCTCTATCCTTATAAAGATCCTGAAACCCACGAACTGCTGGATTCTGCCAATCTTAAAGTTGAAGAAAGTCTTAAAGAATTATATAAATATTTCAAACTTAACAACCGTATTGTAGATATTAAAAATTATGATCCGGAGTTTTTGGAAATCTATTCACGGGAAATACTGAGGAAAATAGCCTGCAACGTCAGCGGCTGGGAAAATCAGGTGCCGGAAGGTGTTGCTGAAATGATAAAAGAAAGAGGAATGTTCGGGTATAAGCAGGAACTTTCTCTAAAACAATTTTCTTAAAACAAATTTAAAATGTCTGAATTAAAAAAACGACTTTCATTCATCCTGGAAAGTCCAAAACATAATACTGAGGAGAAACTTGAAAAAGTCTGCCATCTACTGGATCAGGAAATAGCTTATTTCAACTGGACCGGTTTTTATTTTAAAAACGGTGATAAAGATGAGTTGAAATTAGGTCCGTATGTAGGAGCAGAGACGGATCATATTATTATTCCTTACGGAAAAGGGATTTGCGGACAGGTTGCTGTTTCCAATGAAACCTTTATCGTTCCCGATGTACATTTGCAGGATAATTATCTGAGCTGTTCAATCGACACGAAAGCAGAAATTGTAGTTCCTATCTTTAAAAATGGAGAAAATATCGGTCAGATTGATATCGATTCACACACCATTGATCCTTTTACGAAAGAAGATTTAGAATTGCTGGAATGGCTTTGTAATGAAGTTTCTAAGATTTTGTAATCTTATTTAAA